>JAHCIP010000019.1 GCA_026129165.1 Anaerolineae bacterium | reverse complement strand
TTTCAGGGCCGCGCCCGAGGTCTCACCCGACGAAGCGGCCGCTAACAAGGAACTCTACGGCGGCGAGCGCTTCTTTACCTTCCGCCGCGTCGAAGACCTGCGCAAGATCATGGTCAAGTACGGCGACGAGAACAAACAGGTGGCGATTCTGGAGTTTGGCTGGACCTCGGACAAGGTCCACCCGGCCTATGCCTGGCACGCCGTCACCGAGGAGCAAAAGGCCGATTACCTGGTCCGCGCCTACCAATATGCCAAGAAGAACTGGTCGCCCTGGATGGGGCCGATGATCCTAATCTACATCGCCGACCCGGATTGGAAGCCAGAGAACGAGCAGTACTGGTGGGCGATCACCGAACCAGACGGCACGCCCCGCCCGGCCTTCAACGCCCTGAAAGCGATGCCAAAGTAGGACCGGGGACGGAGGACGAAGGACCGAGGACGGAAGACCAAAGACGGAGGACGGAGGAATTGTTTTGTCCTCCGTCCTCCGTTCTTCGTCTTACTTCATCTGGGGCAGATGCCGTTCTTGCAGCCGTGTACGATGTGGGGCAGGAACAATTGCTGGCTGGGCGGGGGTGTCGCGACGACCGGGGTAGCGGTGCGGGTGGGCTGGGGGGTCGGGGTGGTTGACGAGGCGCAGACGCCGGCCACCTGGACGGCAATCTCGCGGTCACTGAAGGAAGTCGGGAGCGTGCTGGCAAGCAGGATGGGCTGGGCAGCCGTCATCTCGGCGCAGGTCGGAACACGCTGGAGGGTCACGCGCGCGGTGGAGAACGAGACGCTATCGGTCGGTGTCGCGACGCTCAGCCACTCTGGGGCGCTGAGAACGCGCCACGACGCGGCCAGGGTATAAGGGTTGGTAAGGGTAGCAGTCGCGCCGACCATGGGGGGCAGGCTGAGCGAGTTAGGCTGCACAGACAGGTAGTGGCGCGTTCCCTGGACCGCGGCCAGGGCGTTGACCAGCCCGGCTCCGTACAGGTCATCGGGGCCAGGGTCGCCCAGGTCTGTGGCGGAAGTGCGCAGAATGGTCTCCACCTGGCTGGGCGGCAGGTTCGGGTTCATGGAGAGGACCAGGGCCGCTGCGCCAGCGACGAAGCCTGTGGCAAACTCGGTCCCCAGTTGGGCGCGGTAGCCCTGTTGTGGTGGGTTACTGTCAAAGTCCCAGTAGGGGGCGAGAATGCTCTCTGCTGGCGCGGCCAGGTCCACGAAGGGGCCGCGGGGAACAATGGTCTGGCCAGTGGAGCGAATGCCTAAGGCCAGCCCGTCGGTCATCACGCCGGTCACGCCAATGACCCCGTTCAGGGCCGCCGGGTAGGGCGTGAGCGTGGGCCGTTCGCCGACGGGCGCAATGACGACCAAGTAGCCGTCGTTCAGCGGGTCCTGGAGGCGCTGAATGGCGCGCTGAATCTGATCGCGGTCGCTTTCACTGAAGTTGGGCATGTTGAAGCCGAAGACGACGATGCGCGCGCCGTGTTGAACCGCGTAGTTCAGACCGTCCACGATGAACCTCGCCGTCTGGCTAAGGCGAAGAGGGGCGCCCGTGCCATCGCGGAATTCGCGGTTGACCACGCGCAGAGGCATGATGCGTGTCCGCCAGGTCACGCCGCTGATGCCCTGGGCATTGTCAGCGGTGGCCGCAATGATGCCAGCGATCGCTGTGCCATAGTTGTCAGTCCAGTTATTAGCGGCAGGGACGCCATCCTCCTCAAGGAAGTTATATGGACTTTCCCATCGGTCCACCAGGTCAGGATGGGCCAGGTCAAAACCCGAGTCGAGCACGGCGATGGTGATGTCCGCGCCAGTCGTCAGCGTCCAGGCGTCGGTGGCGTGGATCCCGAAGCCCCCGCCCAGCCCCCACTGCTCACTGAGGCGAGGGTCATTGGGGAGGCGGGTGGGGACCGAGAGACGGGGGGCGGAGAGTAAGTTACCGGCGGCGAGCGACAATAGCAGCAGGGCGGCCAGGGCCGGCCAGAGGAGACGGCGTAGCATAAGCGGGGTCCTTAGCGACTGGTGTTGACCGGGCGCGGTGGTGAGTGCTGGATAAGGGGCAAGAACACGGCGAAGGGGGACTCGGCGCACGGAGGGAGTAATACCCGCACCAGAATGTCCTGAGGGCCATTGGCCCGGCTCGGCATCTGGCTCTCGGCGCGAACATAGCCCGCCCGCGTGTTACACTCGCCAGGCCGAGGGGGCGCGACGCTGATCGCGGCTAGCGAGGGGGTGGAACCGATGGGCGCGGCATTGGTCGGCTCGTTGACCTGGAGCCAGCTGGTGGTCGCCGTCGTGCGCCAGGTGCGTGCCCCCGTGTGGTTGTTCCAGACCGTCTGCGAGGGCTGCCGATACGTTTGGGATTGAGCATCCCACTCGAAGACTAGCAGGTCAGCCGGCGAGACGGTGAGGCGATGGGGCGTGCCTTTGATCGCGTTGAGCGCGTTGACCAGACCCGCGCCAAAGGTCGGGTCTGGCCCAATAATCACGCCCAGGTCATCCGCCTTCTGCCGCAAAATATCGGCAATCTCGAACGGCGAGAGGACGGGGTTGACTGAGCGCATGAGTAAGGCGACCCCACTCACGTGAGCCGCCGCCAGCAGCGTGCCCGTGCCGTATCGCGCGCCCACCTCATCAATCGCCATCGGCACGGTCGTGACGACATCCACCCCAGGCGCGACCAGGTCGACATAATTCCCCGTATTGGAGTGTTCCCAAATGCTATTGGTCGAGTCGACCGCGCCTACGCCAATGACGAGGCGGACATAGGCGGCCGGGTACTCGATGGGATTGCCGAACTGGCGCTCGTCGCCGACCGGGGCGACGACAATCGCGCCTCGGTCGTTGGCGTAGGTCAGGGCCTGGTTCAGCAGGCTCCCCGCCCCGGCCAGGTTGCGATGATAGGCGCTGATGTGAATGACGCGGGCGCCTCGGTTCACCGCATGACAGATTCCCGCCGCCACGTCGCTCCAGTAAAAGACATCAATCTGGTGAGCCGCGTCCCAGCCAATGACCTTGATGGGGATGATCTGGGGACTCCAGGCCAGGCCGGCGATGCCAAAGCCATTATTGGCGGTGGCCCCGATGATACCCGCCACCATGGTACCGCTGCCCGATGGACTGATATCCTGAACATCGCGGTTATTGTCGTAGAAATTCCAGGCCGCGCCGAGTAAGACATTCCCCCCCAGGTCTGGATGGTCCAGGTCAATGCCCGTGTCGAGGACCGCCACAGTCGTCAACGCATCGGTCGCCCCAGTCGTGTATTCCCAGGCATCCGGCGCGGAGATGGCGCGTATATTCCACTGGTCGGGGAAGAATTCATCGTTGGGTTGGGTGTTAGGCACAGCGTGCGGTCCGCTGCGTCGGATGGGCGACGCCAGGGGACGGCTGGTGGGCAGGTGGGCCGGTTGGGGATAGTCCGGTTCGAGGCTGGTGATACCGGCGAGCTTGGCCGTCTTGGCGAGGGTGAGGCCGTCAGCCGTCCCTTCCACGACTAGGGCCTGGGCGCAGTCCACCGTGGTATGTACACTTAGCCCGGCTTCGGTCAGGCGGGCACGCGCCGTTCCCAGGTCCACCTGGGGGGCGAGGTGTACGACATAGCGTGGCGCAGACGCATACGTGAGTGTGGGGGCAGCTTCCGCTGTCCGCACAAGCCCGCATGTCACCGCCAGGGCTAGCAAGGCGACTATAATGGGGGGACGAAGCACAGAAGACCTTCTCGACGTTGTTTTGGGCCGGCAACTCACGTCGTCCCATATGACGCCGGAGGCCAGGTGGGAGGTACGCCGTCCAGCCCGTTATTTTACGACGAAACCCCCTCAAACGTGAAACTCTCTTCACAAATCATGGGTGAATCGCCACTGACTTCTGCCTGTGAAGCTCGTCAAGAACTACATAAAAAGGCACGACCTCAGCCGTCTCTTCGTCAGGGCTGAGGTCGTGTCAGGTCGGGGGTAAGGCGCCGCGCCGAACTTTTAGCGGAGGATTTGGGGCAGAACAAAGGCCAGCACAAGGAGGATAGCGAAAAGAGCGACGGCCAGAATGGAAATTCGAGTGAGGTCGTGGCGGACATTGGTCATGTCGCGCGCTAGGTCGGCCTGATTGAGGCGCGCGCCTGTATCGGCGACGGCGCGCGTGGGGCGTGGGGTGCGAGGGGCAGCCGCCACAGCAGGGGCGCCCACCGGCCGAGGGGCTGAGGGGGCCGCTGACGCCGACGTCAACGAGTTGGGGACACGCGGGGCCGCAACTTCGCGGAGACCTTCTTCGCGCCGCATGCGACGAGTCTTCTTAGCCATGAACGGGACTCCTTAGAGCGATTGCGCTAATTATACCCCGTTCCAGGGCCAGGTCAAACTTCCACCGTCCGGGCCAGCCTAGCGTAGCTCAGGTAGCAATGGCGATCAGGCTCAGGGCCAGGCTGGCGACGAAGCAGCCGGTGATCATCGCGCGGGAGAACAGGTCAGGCTCACTGACCAGCGCGGGCTGCCGCATTTCGTTCGTGAACACCAGGAGGCTGACGACTATACCAAGGCCGGCCGCGCCAGCGCTTAACAGAACTAAGATTAAGTGTATTAGCGTCATACTAACTACCTCCTACTCCTACTCGTCATCAAGCAAATCTCTTGCCAATGCGGTGGGTTACCACTCGGGCCACGGTCTGCGCCTCGGCCAGCCGCAGCCAGGCGGCCAGCAGGCCGAAGACCGCGAGACCGAGGCCGCCCGCCAGGACGAGGTGGACGAGCGCGCCGAGGGCGCCGTGCAAGCCAAGTCGTCCCAGCCCGGCCTCGACGCCCAGAATGACCGCCAGCAGGCCGAGGCAGGCTCCTCCTGTCTTGAGCAAGGTCCGCCCAATGGCCTGGCGTCGCACGCCATCGAAGCGGCGGTGCGCCAGATAGAACATGACGAGCGCGTGGGCGGCGAGTTGGGCGGCGTTGGCCGCTACCAGGCCGAGGAAGCCGAGGGGTTCCACCAGGGGCAGAGCGACGACGAGATAGGCGGCGACGCCCACCAGGGCGACCAGGTTCGGGGTCAGGGTATCGCCTCGGGCGTAGAAGGCGTAGACGAGCGGGAGGTCGAGGGCGGCGAAGGGGAGGCCGATGAGGTAGAGGCGCAAGGCCAGGGCAGTTTGCTGGGTATCGAAGGCCGTGAAGCGCCCGCGCTCGAAGAGCAGGGCTACCGACGGCTCCGCCAGCAGGAAGAGGGCGACGCACAGCGGGAGCGTCAGGAACAGCACGACGCGCAACGCCGAACCGAGCGTGACGCGGAAGGCGGGCAGGTCGCCGGCCTGGCGGGCTAGGGCGGGGAGGGCAGCCATGCTGACTGCTGTAGTGACAAGACCCTGCGGGAACTGCTGCAACGTGGTCGCGTAGCGCATCCAGGCGATGGCGTGTTCGCTGACGCCCGAGGCGAGGCGGCGGTCAATGATCGCGCCGACCTGAGCGATGGCGATGCCGAGGAGCATGGGCAGGTACAGCAGAGTGATGCGCCGCAACGCCGGGTGGCGGAGGTCGAGCGACCAGCGGAAGGGGAGGTCGCGCAACCCCGGCGCCTGGAGCACGACCTGCAAGACGCTGCCGACGAGGAAACCCACCGCTGCCAGGGTGATTGTGCCGCCTCCGCCGATGATTATCGTCGCCACCAGGGCCGCGTTGAAGACGGTGATGACAAAGGCGGGCAGGGTAAAGCGTTGCGTCGCGTAGAGCAGCGCCGTGGTGATGCCCGACAGCCCCAGGAAGATGGTCGCCGGGGCAATCACGCGCAGCAGGTGGATGGCGACGGCCAGGAATTGCGGGTCCAGGTCGCCGCCAATGAGCGTCGCCACCTGCGACGCGCCCCCCATCAGCAGAGCGGCGACAAGGACCAGACCAAGGACCGCCAGGGTGAGGATGACACTCGCTAGGCGGCCCAGTTCCTCGCGGCCGCGCTCGGCATACTCGCTGAACACGGGCACCAGGGCCGACGAAATCATGCCGCCGATGACCATATCGTAGAGCATCTGCGGTACGAAGCTGGCGACGGTGTAGGCGCTGACCAGACCCGACGCGCCAAAGTAGTGGGTGAGGGTCATCTCGCGCAGCATCCCAAACACACGGCTGGCGACGCTGCCCAGACCGATCAACGTCGCCGCGCGGGCGATGCTGGCGCTGGCTGGCGGGCGCGGGGCTGGCGGGGTGACGGGCGTCACGGCAGGAGGATGCGGGACGGTATCATCTGGATGGGGTGAGTCGATCACGAGAGGCGTGTTCCGCTTTGGATGGCGCGAATAATGTCCGAGGTGGACCGGGCAGGGGTCATGGGCAGCAGACGTACCTCGCCGCCATAGGCGGCGACAACCTGGGCTTCGGGCAGTGCTTTGGTCGTGTAGTCGCCACCTTTGACATACATATCGGGCTGCAACAGCTGGACGACGGCGGCCGCCGTGTCCTCGCTGAAAGGCAGCGCGTAGTCCACCGCGACCAGGGCGGCGACCAGTTCCAGGCGTTCGGCCAGGGGCAGGATGGGGCGCTGCAGTCCCTTGAGAACCGCGACGCTGCGGTCGTCATTGACGGCCACCACCAGGGCCTCGCCGAGGGCGCGGGCCTGGGCCAGGTAGCGCGTGTGGCCGATGTGCAACAGGTCGAAGACCCCGTTGGTCATGACCAGGCGCCGCCCTGCCGCGCGGAGTCGCGCCCGTTCATCGCGCATCTGATCAAGGCTGAGAATCTGGCCCACCGGTCCTCCTGGTAAAGTGTATTGTAGTGTGTGGTCACAGGGATAGCAAATCGCCAGAGGGCGGATGGGGAGGATAGAAGGATTAGAATGCGCCCCCCGTCTTCGCGCGAAGACGGGGGGCAGACTCAGGGGGGAAGCCGAGGTTAGCGGTAGGTGAGGCGCAGCAAGGGCTTGCGGCCTTCGGCGCCGGTCGAATTGCCACTCTCCCAGGTGAAGATGGCGCGGTAGCCGCTGGACGGCTCGGTGGCGACGATGCGCAGGGAGACGCGGTTCGTGGTCCGCAGCCGCTCGCGGAGCGCGGCCAGGCCCTCAGGGGTGAACGTGAAGGTGTTGACGACCCCGACCCCCAGGTCGTCGCGGGTGAGGCTGGGTGTCAGGTGGTCTACGACTGCTGCCTGGATCACCCGATTATAGGTGATGGTCGTCCAGCCTTCGTCCGCACTCTTGTCGAGCAACTGTACTTCCCAGCGGATGCCTTGCGCTCCATCCAGGTAGACAGCATTCTTGCCGGTGAGCATGACTTCAGCGCCAATCAAGTCGGCGGTGTCGGGAACGCTAGATACGTCAAACTGGACCGCGCCGATCCACTGGATGGGCTTGAGGGGCCGCTTGTCGGAGCCGACGTAGATCTCACCGGCCGTCAGGTAGTTAGTGTTTGGGTTGAGGCTGACGACGTAGCCGGCGGCGTTGGGCGCCGGCGTCAGGGCTACAACAGTCGGCTGCGGTGTGGCGGTCGGTGTGGGCGTCAGGCTGGGAGTGGGGGAGATCTCCGGCGTGGCCGATGGCGGCGGCGGCGGGGTGGCGGTAGGCGTGCGGCTGGGGGCCGGTGTCACCGCCGACGGACCGATGCGAGCGGCCACGTAGGTGCGGGACGTGTCCGAGCCAGTCTCCCCGCCGCGCTCCAGGACCACTGCCACAATACGCGGGTTCGTCCCGCCACGCGCGGTCAGAATACCAGAGCCGCGCCAGTTCGTGCCCAGATAGTTGAGGCCGGCCAGGTCGAACACGGCCGCGCCGTTACCTTCCACGGTGTCGGTCTCAGTGTCCAAGACATGCCCCTCGTCGTCGTAGAGCGTCAGGGCGACATCAATGGTGGCGAAGGGGTCCACATTGCGGGCTACAATCTGCGAGCGGAGGGTCATGACACCATTGGTGACAACGCGGCGCAGGCGGGGCAGGCCTAGGCGCGCGGCCGCGTCGGTGGGCGGAATGCCCGCGTAGCCGTCGAATTGTTCCAGGCCGGTGTTAGTCAGCAAGGCCATGGCGGCGCCGTTCTGAACGTCGGCCGAGCCGAGCAGGTCGGGCGAGGAGCCGAAGTCGAGCACGGGCAGCAGGCGTGACGAGGCGGGGCAGATGTTTTGGGACACGCTGGCGCTGGCCGGCGAGCCATCGCGGCTGTACAGCCGCTCGGTGACGATGCTGGGATTGAGCGGGCTGGTGTTCTGGACCTTGAGGGTCGTCAGCCAGGCCGCCGGGTTGATGGGCATGCTGATCACAAATGGCAGGATAAAGCGCGGCTCGCCCGGCGCGTAGCTCAGAGCGGTGTAGGTCAGCAGCTGGCGGTTGCCGGTCACGGCGACATCCACCGTCACCGCCAGGGGCCGGCTGGCTTCGATGACGGCATTGCCGAAGAAGACGGGCAGGTCAGCCTGGTCCGGCGTGATACGCACCGCTCCGCCGGGCGCGATTGTGGCGGTCACGGTCCCGGCTAGCCCAAGACAGTTCTGGTTATCCTGGAAGCTCTCGTCGTAGAACGAGACCTTGACGGTGGCGCATTCCGTCCCGACGTTCTGGAGCGCCAGCGTTGTGGTATCCACCATGACATTGGCCCGAATATGGGGCGCGTAGTAGGTGTAGCGGTCGGTGTCCGGGTTGTAAGCGCTCAGGTCGGGGGTAAGCCCGGTATAGGCGCTCGCCGCCGTGCGCGGCGGCGTCCCCGCTATGTTGATCTGGCGGCTGACGACGGCGGCGAGCGGCGTCGTGCCAGGCGCGCCGCCAGAGTCGGGGCAAGCCGTGTAGGCGACGAGGTACCCCGAATAGGCGCCCGCTGGCAGGCCGACGATATTGACCGTGCGCGCCTGCCCCGGGGCGAGTTCGCCCAGGCAGACGCGGAACGCCGGCCCGCCGCCAGGGCAGGCGCCAGCGCTCTGAGGGTAGAGTTCGAGAACGGCGAAACTGTTGGCGGAGCCCAGGTTTTGCAGGGACAGCTGGCTGGTCCAGTCCCCCCCCACGTCAATCGCGGGCAACGCCACGCGAGGCGCGGCGGCCGGCGTCAGGGATGGAGCAGCCTGGGTCTGTCCAGCGGACCATCCCGCCAGGAGAGCCAGGAATAGGATCAGGCCGAGGCCCAATGGGGCAATCAGCCGGCGGCGCATGTCAACCTCCTCAACCAGGGGGAGCGAATTGTATGGACAGGTGTCCTACTATAGTGACGATTCCGTGAACGTCGGAGATATGGGCGGGTGTGAAATTTAGCCTACGCTCCCCACAAAAGGCTAACCCTACCACGTTTCAACTGCCCAGCGCAGCTCCTCCGGTGTAGGAACAGCATTGCCGACCTTACGCACCACCAGGCCGGCGGCATAGTTGGACAGCCGCGCCGCTTGAAGGGGCGTGGCGCCCCCCGCCAGAGCCAGCGTCATCACCGCCACCTGGGTATCGCCCGCTCCCGTCACATCGAAGACGTCGGTGCGATTAGCCGCCGGCAGGTGGGCATAGTCCGCGCCCCAGGCGATGGACATGCCCTCCTCGGCGCGGCCGACGGCAACCATGCGGGCGTCCAGGGAGCGCACCAGGCCGCGTAGGGCCATCTCGTAGGCGGCTTCCGAGTCGAGGGGGCGGTTGATGCTGGCGGCCGCGTCGCGCGAGCCGGCGCGGATCAGGTCAAAGCCTCGATATTTGGGCAGGTCGCCCTGCGAGTCGACGGCCAGCAGCTTGCCGAAGCGTTTGGACAGGCGGCGGCAGGCCTCGACCACGCCCGACGTGGCGACACCGGTCTTGTAGTCGGAGACGAGAACGGCGTCGGCGTGGGGCAGCAGGTTCTCAATCTGGCCGACCAGGGCCGACTCAATCTGGGGCGAGGGGGGCTGACGGCTCAGGCGGTCCAGCCGGGCCACCTGCTGCGGGAAGACCAGGGTGCCCTCGGCCAGGACGCGCGTCTTGACCGTGGTGACGCGTCTGCGGTCGGCCACCAGGCCGTCGCCGACACGGATTTCGGTCAGGCGGGCGCGCAGTTCGTCGGCCGCCTCGTCGCCCCCGACCATGCCGACGACGTGGACCGTCGCGCCGAGCGCGGCGGCGTTGTGGGCGGGGTTGGCGCTGCCGCCGGCCAGGGTGAAGCGGCGCACAAACTCCAGGACGGGAATCGGGGCCTCACGCGAGACCCGTTCGACCCGGCCGACCAGGTATTCGTCCAGGAACACGTCGCCCACTACGACGAGACGCACGGACGCCAGGCGTGGAATGAGATCGAGCAAATCTTTAGTCATTAATCTTTCATCCTTAGTCTTGCCAGTACCGCATTGAGCACCATGCCCGGCGGCAGCATCGTCAGGCACTCGCGGGTGGCGCAGCCCCCCGGCGCGCCGAGGCGGTAGCCGCGATAGAAGCACGGCTGACAGCCCAGGTCGAGCTTGACGACGGTATGGCGCGACGAAGTCGGCGGCGCGTCGAGGCGGGGCGGCCAGAGGCGAGCCGGCGCGCCATCCCACGGGCCATAGGCGCGGTCGTTGGACAGGCCGAAGACGGCGACGACGGGCGTACCGACGGCGGTAGCGATGTGCATTGGCCCGCCGTCGTTGGTGAGGAGTAGGTCCATCCGCTGGAGGACCGCGCCGAGGGTCGCCAGGTCGCCCTGGTCGGTCAGGTCGAGGGCGGGCCGGGTCTGCATGGCCCGGGCTACCGCGCCTGTATTATCGCCCGAACGCCCGACGAGGACAACCTGGACGCCGCGGCGTTGGAGGGCGTCGGCGACCTGGGCGAAGAACTCCGGCGGCCAGCGCCGCGCCCGGCTGTAGCCGCCGGAGCCGGGGAAGAGGGCGAGGCGTGATGCGTATTTCGTATTTCGTATTTCGTATTTCGTATTTCCCAATGCGTATTCCCTAATCCCTAATCGTGAAAGGAGGCGGGAAGCTTCGGCGTGGGCGGCGGGTGGGATGGGGAAGTCAAGGGCGCTTACATTGTTGTAGGCAGAGCTTTCCAAAAGAGATAGCGGTGTCCCCTCTCCCTGTGCGAGACTCTCCATACGGAGGGTAGGGGGCGTAGGGGGAGGGTCTTGGCCCCAGTGTTCGATACCAAGAGCCGCCTGGGCGACGGCGAGGGCGTACTCGGCTTCGTGGCGGGCGCCGAAGCCCTGGTCGGGGACACGGTGAGTCAGGGCCAGGCCGCGTCCATTGTCCAGGCCGGCACGCAGCGGCGCGCCTGTCGCCAGCAGCAGGGCGTTGAACTTGGCGGCGCCCCACCGGGTCGTGAAATGGTGGAACAAGAGGACCACGTCGTAGCGCCGGACGCGGAGGTGGCTCCCAAAGGCGGCCACCTGGGCCAGCGCTGAGGAGCGCAGGGCGTGGCTGACTCGGTCAAAGCCGAACTTGTCAAAGACGACCACCTCGTCCACCAGCGTCGAGTGGCGCAGAGCCAGCGCCCCATTGGCCGTCGTCAGGTAGTCCAACCGTGCTTGGGGATACGTCTGACGGAGCCAGCGTAGAGCCGGCGTGGTGAGCAGGACGTCACCAATGTCAGCGAGTTTGATAGCTAGAATGCGTGGGGAATCCAGGGCGGTCGTAGCGGCTCCAGGGAACATAGGGTGTCGTGCGGGCTAAGTGTAGCGGGAATAACGCCGACATGCAACTTGAAAACGGGCGTCCGCCCAGGGCTGAAGCCACTGGGCTACTCAAACAAAGCCCTGACGGGCTAACTCTCCAGCCCCTTGGGCTTTGCCTGCCTGGCGTGGGGGCTTTAGCCCCGCGTGGCAACTCCAAAAAATCCACCGAAAGTATGATTCTACGGGGTTAAACCTTCACACCCCCTTGACAAACCCATTTCCACCCTGTATAATCGCCGCAATATCGTCAGACGAGGGACTGGCCTGTGTTTCGATCCGACCGACGCGGTGAGTACACCGCCAATTTTATTCTGCGCTGCGTCTGTTGCCAGCGGGAGCGTTGAGCGCCTTGCTGGACTCGTGACCTGTTGGCTCGAAGACGACCAATACCAACCTGGCGCTCCGCGTTCCCGCGCTACAGCATGAAGGGACGTGGGGTAGAGACTAGGGCTTATCACAGCCTGGGAGACTCTCCCAGGCTGTTTTATTGTGCCGGTGGATCGTCTTCGGACGACGACTCGCTGAGAAAGGACCAAACGATGTCACGCGCTCGATCTATTCTCATTCTGATGGTGGTCGGTTTGCTGGCGGTAGCGCTGGCGGCATGTGGGGCGAGCAGCGCAGCGACGCCCGATAAAGTCTATATTGGGGTAACAGGGCCGTTTACGGGCGACAACGCCGAGTATGGCCGCATCTGGAAGCAGGGTTTCCAGTTGGCGCTGGACGAGATCAACAAGGCCGGCGGCGTGCGCGGCAAGCCCGTCGAGCTGATCTACGAGGACAGCCAGAGCGACCCGAAGCAGACGCCGCCCATCGCCCAGAAGTTTGTGGCCGACAAGCGCATCCTGGCCGTGATTGGCGACTTCGCCAGCCCGGCCTCTATGGCGGCCTCGCCCATCTACAACCAGGCCGGCCTGGTCCAGTTGGGCATCACCAACTCGCACCCCAACTTCACCGATACCGGCGAATACATCTTCGGCACGAGCCGCAGCCAGCTGGAGGATGCGCCCCAGTTGGCCGAGTACACCGTCAAGGAGTTGGGCTTCAAGCGGCTGGCCGTGTTCCACCTCAACACCGACTGGGGCAAGGTGACGCAGGACCTGTTCATCAAGAAGGCCAAGGAGCTAGGCGCGGAGATTGTGGATGTTGAGGCTTATCTCCCCAACGAGAAGGACTTCCGTTCGGCGCTCACGAAGGCGCGTGATGCCAAGCCCGACGCGCTGGTGCTGGTGTCGTACTACAACGACGGCTCGCTCATCTCGCGCCAGGCGCAGGACGTCAACCTGAACGTGCCCAAAGTCGCCAACGGCGCGTGCTACTCGCCCAAGTTCATCGAGTTGGGCGGCAAGGCGGTGACGGTGTGTATACCACCAGCGGCTTCTTCCCCGAAGAACCGCGCCCCGAGGTCCAGGCGTTCGTCAAGAAGTTCCAGGAAACCTACAAGGAGACGCCGACAGCTTCGCGGCCCAGGCCTATGACGGCGTCAAGGTGCTGGCCCGCGATTGAGAAGGGTGGCTTCGACCGCAAGGCGATCCGCGAGGCGATGGTCAAGTCTGCTGTCCCCAGCGTGGCCTACGGCAAGATTCAGTTCGACCAGAACTGCCGCATCTGGGCCGATGATTCAGGGGGACAAGTGGGCGCTCTATGAAAGAAGCCAGTCGTTAAGCGACATAAGGAGTAGACATGAGGTTGAGGGACTCCTAGTGGAAACGAGGCACGGACCCGCGAGAAGGGCCACATTATGAAGGCCAGGTCAGGGGCGCCGGTGGCGCATGCATTCGACTTCCGGTGGGAGCAAGTGGGTTTTTGCTGCTACTGGGGTGCCCGAATTGAACTCGGTGTGGGGAAGCTTCGAAGGAGCTGAAGTCCCCGCTGGATCGAAGTGGTCAGCGGGATGGAACGAGCACTCACAACATTCAGTATACGGTTCATGTCGCCCAGCGCTTACGAGTCGAGAAGGCCTGTCCGCATCTCTGGTGAACCAGGATTGGGAATCATCACGCAACTGGATCGACCCAGGCTTTGGGTCTGGGACGAGCCACGAAGGAAATCTAATGTCTCATCCACAGTTTACGATCCTTCATCTGTACGCCGACGACACCCCAGGTGTACCGAGGGCGCTGGAGCAGGTGGTCGTGGCCGACGAGGTCGGCATTGATACCGTCTGGTTCGCGGAGCATCACGGCGGGCTGGAGGCAGGTCGGCTGCCCGCGCCGCTGCTGTTCATCATCAAGGCGGCGGAGCACACGCGCCGCATCACGCTGGCACGGGCGTCACCCTGCTGCCCTTCTACCACCCGCTCCAGGTGGCGGAGCAGGTGGCCGAAGCCGACATCATCACGGGCGGTCGTTTCGCACTGGCATCGGGGCGGGCTTCTCACCGAGCGACTTCGCCGCGTTTGGGGTCGCGCCCGCCAGCAAGCGCGACCGGCTGCGCGAGGGGCTGGACATCCTCCAGCAGGCGTGGACTGGCGAGACGTTTAGCTACCACGGCGAACACTACCACATCGAGAAGGGGCGGCTGGCGCCGACGCCGCCGCGGCCCTGGCGCGACCTGGTCTGGCTGGCCGCCAGCCATACCGACACGGCGCAGATGGCGGGCGAGCGCGACATGCACCTGATGCTCTCGCGCGGCAACCCGGTCAGCCTGTCCCAGACGCTCATCGCTACCTATCAGGCGAGTCTGCGGCAGGCGGGCCACAGGACGGACGACCGTTTCACGCAGAAGACGTGGATGGTCTATGTCTCGGACAGCGAGGCCGACGCGCTGGCGATGGGCGAGCGCGGGGCGCGGGGGTATTACGAGCACACCCTTCGCCTTAGGCGGCCGCGTGTCGCCAACGACGATGACCTGGCCGTCTGCCTGGCCCAGGTGGATATGCTCATCGGTACGCCGGAGCAGGTGGCCGATGAGTTGCCCGCCAGCCCTCGAACTGGGGCTGACGCATATCGCGCTGCACACGCGCTTCCCGCAGATTCCCCACGCCAGGCTGCTGCGCTCGACCGAGTTGCTGGGCCGCGTGGTCCTGCCGAGGGTGCGCGAGGCATACGCGAACGCTCTGGTCGGCTGTCCCGCCTGAAACGGGCCAGTACCGCAGAACGTCGGCCTGGACGTAGATCACGTCCGCGAAGGAGGACGTTAAGCCGAGGTCCATAGCCCCGGCCTCATCGGCGGTGATCCGAGACGGCAGGTCGGTTTAGGAGGGTGGATGCTCGACCAAGTCATCAATGGGCTGGTACTCGGCAACATCTACGTCTTGCTGGCGGTCGGGATGGCGCTCATCTTCAGCGTCGCCAACCTGGTCAACTTCAGTAAGGGGTCGGTGTTTATGATTGGGGCCTATGTCGGCTGGGCGCTCATCAGCCAACTGGGCTGGCCGCTGTGGGCCGCGCTGCTGGCGGCGGCCCTCGGCTGCGGGCTGCTCGGCGTCCTCATCGAGCGCGTCGCCCTGCGGCCGCTGGAAGGCGCGCCGCCCATCGCGCCGCTGCTGAGCACCGTCGCCGTCGCGTTTATCCTGGATAACCTGGGCTTGCTCCTGTTCAAGCCGGAGACGCGGGCGTTCAATGCGCCGCTTCCCACCTGGCGGCTGGCGGTGGGTGGGGTCAACGTCGGGCTGCTCGACATCCTCATCGCGCTGATCAGCTTAGGCTGTATCGGCGGGCTGTACCTCTTCCTCTACCACACACGGCTCGGCTCCGGCGTGCGGGCGGCGGCGCAGGACCGCGACGCGGCGCTCCAGATGGGCGTGGATGTGGACCAGGCGCGCTCGCTGGTCTTCGGCATCGCTTCGGCGTTGGCCGGCATCGCCGGGACGCTGCTGGGCATCTACTACAACAGTGTCAATCCGGCCATGGGCTTTAGCGCGGGCCTGAAGGGACTCATCGCCGCGCTGCTGGGCGGTATCACCAGCCTGCCAGCGGCGCTGGTCGGCGGGCTGCTGCTGGGTCAGATCGAGAGCCTGGCGACGGCGTACATCGGGCTAAGCTACCGTAACCTGGCGGCCTTTCTCGTCCTGGTGCTGATTCTGGCGTTGCGGCCGGAGGGGTTGTTGGGCCGGGCGGCCCAGCGCGGCTATGAAGTGACGACGGGTGTGTTCTTCAGCGTCGGCAAGCCGCGCCGGGTTCCTCGCTCGGTCCTCGTGGGCGTTGTCCTGGCCGCCGTCCTGTTGCCACTGATTCCCAACAGCGACTACGTTGTCCAGGTGCTGTTCATCGGCCTGGTCTATGCGCTGCTGGCCTTGGGCCTCAACCTGGTCGCGGGTGCGGGGCAGGTGTCGCTCGGCCAGGCCGGCCTGTTCGCCATTGGCGCTTACGGCTCAGCCCTGCTGACGGCTAAGGCGGGGCTACCGTTCTGGATCGCCCTGCCGGCCTCCGCTATTCTGGCCGCTATCCTGGGCGTGGCCCTGGCTTACCCGGCGCTACGGCTGCGCGGCAACTACCTGGCGATAGCGACGCTTGGCCTGGCCGAGATTGTGACGCAGACCATTCTCAACTGGGAAGGGCTAACCAATGGCCCACTGGGCTTGTTCGGCATCCCCGCTCCCCGGCTCGGCGGCTTGCTGTTCGTCGGGGCGCGGCCCTACTACTACCTGGCCCTCGTTCTTGTCGCCGTGAGTGCGTGGACGCTGACGCGGCTCGGACGCTCACAACTGGGGCGCACGCTGGGCGCGATCCGCGAGGACGAGTTGGCCGCCGAGACCTACGGCATCGAGACGGGGCAGTACAAGGCGCTGGCGTTTGGGCTGGGCGCGGCGGTGGCGGCCGTGGGCGGCGCGCTGTTCGCCCACTCTAGCACCTACATCAGCCCCGACATCTTCACCCCCGCCATCTCGGTGCTGGTACTGACGATGGTCATCCTGGGCGGGCTAGGTAGCGTGCCGGGTGTGGTCGCCAGCGCGGTCCTGCTCATCGCCCTGCCTGAAGTCGCGCGACCCGTCGCCGACGCGCGCTGGTTGCTCTATGGCGTCCTACTGCTGCTGCTGGTGCGCTTCCGCCCGCAAGGGCTGTTGGGCCGCGAGCCGAAGCAGTCGCTCAGCCGGGGTCAGACGAACGTCGGCGTCAAGTCGCCTGAGCCAGGGCTAGGGACGCAGCCAGAATTCGCGGGGACGCAGGGGAAGTAACTTATGGCCTTCCTGGAAATTAATGGTTTAAGCAAATCCTTCGGTGGGCTGCGGGCGGTGGACAATGTCAGCCTCAGTGTAGAGGAAGGCGAGTTGGTCAGCCTGATTGGACCCAACGGCGCGGGCAAGACGACGGTGTTCAACCTGGTGACGGGCATCTACCCACCGTCAGCGGGCCGCGTCGCCCTGGACAGGCAGGACATCACTGGCCTGCCGACGGCCCAGGTCGCGGCGCGGGGCGTGGCGCGTACGTTCCAGCAAGGGCGGGTGTTCGCCGGGCTGAGCGTGGCCGACAATGTGCGCGTCGGCGCGCATGTTCACCTCGACGCGCAGCGCCCCGGCGCTGGACTGGTCGCGAGGCTTGGCCCGGTTGGTCGGGTCGTCGCACCGTGGCTGCGGCTGCCGTGGGAAGCGGCGCTGGCGGTCGTTCAGCCACCTCGCGTCCAGGGTGAGGAGACCCGGCTGGCCGAGGAGACCCGGTCCATCCTGGGCATCTTTGGCGAGCGCCTGACGCCGCGCTGGGAGGACCCGGCCCTGTCGCTGTCCTACGCCAATCGGCGGCGGGTCGAGATCGCCCGCGCCCTGGCCCTCCAGCCGCGCTTGCTGCTGCTGGACGAGCCGTGTGCGGGGATGAACCCGGCCGAGACGCGCGAGTTGCAAGACCTCATCGCCCTGATTCGCCGCGAGTTCGGGCTGACCATCCTGCTCATCGAGCACAAACTAGACCTGGTGATGCAATTGTCCGACCGCGTCATCGTCCTCGACCACGGGGCGAAGATCGCGGAAGGGACGCCAGCGCAGGTCCGCCACGACCCGCTGGTGGTAGAAGCGTATCTTGGCCGGGCGGCATGAGGAGTATAAGATGCTTTCATTACATAACATCAATGCGTTCTATGGGCCGATCCAGGCGTTGTTTGATGTGAGCCTGGAGGTGCGGCAGGGCGAGATTGTGTGCCTGCTGGGTGGGAATGCGTCGGGCAAGAGCACCACGATGAAGACGATCCTGGGGCTGGTCAAGCCGAGGGGGGGGCAGGTCGTCCTGGATGGCGAAGACATCACGAGCCTGGCGACACCGCAGCGCGTGCGGCGCGGGCTGGCCTCTGTGCCCGAGGCTCGCCGCATCTTTCCGCGCATGACGGTGCGCGAGAACCTGCTCATGGGCGCCTACACGCGGCGGGACAAGGCCATTGGCGACGACTTGGCCCGCGTGTTGGACCTGTTCCCTCGCCTCAAAGAACGGCTGGGCCAGTCGGGCGGCACGCTGAGCGGGGGGGAACAGCAGATGCTGGCTCTCGGCCGCGCCTTGATGAGCCGGCCCCGCCTCATCTGCATGGACGAGCCGAGTATGGGGCTGGCCCCGAAGCTGGTTCAGCAAAGCTTCGAGCTGATCCAGCAGGTGAATGCCCAGGGCGTGACGATCTTCGTGGTCGAGCAGAATGCCCAGGTGGCGCTGAGCATTGCCCACCGAGGTTATGTGCTCCAGAACGGGGCCATGGCGCTATCAGGACCAGCCCAGGAACTCCTCCACAATCCGGACATTCGGCGCGTTTATTTGGGGGAGGTAGCGGCTTAGAACCCACGCCGAGCCGCGAAGGTTGCCGCGCGTTCGATATGGGGAAGGAAGGTCTGGTTCGCCGCGGTGGGCGAGGCCTGAGCTAGTGGGCTGGCCGCCAGGGAGTCTGAAGTCGCCTGCGACAAGGCCAGCAGGCTCAGCCAGCAGACCAGGGCCAACACCGCGAGACCAATCAGCGGTTTCCAGGACAGGGCCATGCTCTCTCCTTCGGGATAGTACGCGGCGTAGCCTGGAAAAGATAAGGATAGCGGAGGCTTTTGTCAAACCTCACCTTCTTTAGACCTGACAGGTCTTCAAGACCTGTCAGGTCTCTTGCACTTGCGCAAAACTCTCCTCTGGATTACAATCCGTCCCATCACGCAAAGACGAATGACGACCGACGGAAGGCAGGCGACGGCGGCGGGCCGTGCGCGCTGCGGCCGCCGTCGCCCGTACCGAGGAGGAACTCGTATGCAAGGCTTGATGATGGACTTCCCCCTGACGCTCACCTTTTTCCTGAACCGCGCCGCGAGCCTATATCCTACCCGTGAAATTGTTACCCGTACCGCCAGCGGGACGCATCGCACCAACTACAGCGAGTTGGCGGCTCGCGCTCGCCGCCTGGCGAGCGCGCTGGAGAAGGCCGGGCTGGAACCAGGGGCGCGTGTTGGCTCGTTCGCCTGGAACTCGTACCGCCACCTGGAACTCTACTTCGCCGTTCCTTGCTCGGGCCGGGTGCTGCACACCCTCAATATCCGCCTGTTCCCCGACCAGGTGCAGTACATCGTCAACCACGCCGAGGACCAGGTCATCTTTGTGGACGACACCCTGGTTCCCCTCCTGGAGAAGATGGCGGGCGCGTTCAAGACGGTCAAGCAGTATGTGATTATGACCGACGGGCCGCTGCCGCAGACCAGCCTGTCGCCTATCGTCAGTTACGAAGAGTTCCTCCAGACCGGCGACCCCGACTACCAATTCCCCCACCTGGACGAGCGCGAGGCGGCCATGTCGTGCTACACTTCCGGCACGACGGGCAACCCCAAGGGCGTCATGTACACCCACCGCTCCCTGTTCCTCCACAGCCTCGGCTCCGCCGCGCCTGACTGCCTGGACTTGAGGGAGCGCGACACGGTGCTGCCCGTTGTCCCCATGTTCCACGCCAACTCGTGGGGCTTCCCGTTTACCTCGACCCTCGTCGGCGCGAAGCAGGTCTTCCCCGGCCCCTACATGCAGCCGCAGGCCGTGGTCGAGTTGATGGCCCAGGAGAAGGTGACGGTGGCGGCGGGCGTGCCGACGATCTGGATTGGCGCGGCCCAGTTCATCGCTTCAGGCCAGTACGACCTGTCGAGCCTGCGCGACATTGTGGTGGGCGGCTCGGCGGTTCCGGCCAGCCTGATGGAAACCTACGACCGCCTGGGTCTGCACATTACGCAAGCCTGGGGTATGACTGAGACCTCCCCCTTGGGGTCGGTCTCACGCGTCCGCAGCGATCTCGAGGCGCTGTCCCCCGCCGAGCAGATGAAGGTCCGCGCCAAGGCCGGCGTCCCCGCGCCGTGTGTCGAAGCGCGCGTCGTGAACGAGATGGGGGATGTCGCGCCGTGGGACGGTCAGACGATGGGTGAGTTGCAGGTGCGCGGGCCGTGGATCATTAGCGGCTACTACAACGACGACCGCAGCGCTCAGGCGTTTCAGGACGGCTGGTTCCGCACCGGCGATGTGGCGACTATTGACGAGCAAGGCTACATCCAACTGGTGGACCGCACCAAGGACCTGGTCAAGAGTGGTGGCGAGTGGATTTCGACGGTCGAGCTAGAGAGTGCGATTATGGCGCACCCGAAGGTGCTGGAAGCGGCGGTCATCGCCGTGCCGCACGAGAGGTGGTCCGAGCGGCCGCTGGCCTGTGTCGTCCTCAGGCAGGGTGAGCAGGCGACGCCGCAGGAGATCATCGAGTTCCTCAAGCCCAAGGTGGCCTCGTGGTGGCTGCCGGATGACGTGGTCTTCGTGCCGCAGATTCCCAAGACGAGCGTCGGCAAGTTCGACAAGAAGGTGTTGCGCGAGGAGTTCAAGCACTACGAGTTGCCGGAGCGCGTCAGCCTGGGCGCCGGGCTGTCGAGCCGCTAGACGAAGTTGACAGGTCATGCCGACAAAGGACAGGTCTAGCGCCTGTCCTTTGTGTGTCGCCTGCGTTTTTGGATGGCAGGATAGGCTTGTGACTATTAGCGAGACCTCGACACAGCCGCATAGTGTAACAGTAAAGGAGCCACTGCCGTCTCCCGCTCCCAACTTATGGGTCAATCGCTGGCCAGACGTTATCGTTCCGGGCGCACTGGTGGTGGCGTGCCTGGTGTTCTTCAGGCATGTCCTGTGGGGCGACTATGTCTTCCCCTGGGACTTTGTCGGGTATATGTATCCGGTCCGACGGCTGGTGGATGACGCGATACGCCAGGGCGAATTCCCCCTGTGGACGCCCACCGTCTTGGCTGGCTATCCCCTGGTCGGGGACCCGCAGGCGTCGCTCTTTTATCCCCCGTTTCTGCTGGTCCACCTGTGGCCCCATAGCGCCCCTCTGTCCGTACGGACCCTGGAACTGCTGACAGTTTTGCATATCGGTCTGGCCGGGGTTTGCGCTTACTGGCTCGGCCGTACGCTCGCTATGTCTCCGCTCGGCAGCGGCCTGGTTGGACTGACGTTCATGTTGGCCGGCTTCTTTCCGGTCCATGCGGAACATGTGACCTGGATTCTGGCGACCGCCTGGCTGCCACTTTGGCTCGGATTATGTATCCGGCTCCTGGCGGCCCCGCGCCTGTGGCACATCCCGGCCATGGCCCTGGTTGTCGCGCTGAGCGTCCTCGCTGGCTATACCCAAACCAGTCTATTGGGCCTCTACCTGGTGGGGTTCTATTTTGTCTGGCAGAGTTGGGGACGAGTACGCCGAGGACAGGCGCGGTTGGTGATCCGCCAGGCTATTCTTCTCGGCTTGGCGGTCGCCCTCGGGTTGGGCCTCGCTGCGATTCAGATTCTGCCATCCCTCGAACTCATCCTACAGTCATTTAGGCGCTATATTGTCTTTCCGGAGAGTTGGGGAATACTGGATATTGCCGCCCCCCTGACGATGCTCATGCCCAAGATACTGGGGTCGGATGGCAGCGGTCCGTACCTGGGCGCCGAGATGACCCACACTCAGAAGTATCTAGGGTTGGTTCCGCTCATCTTTCTTCTGGTGAGCTTTCTTGCGCCGCTGCGACACCGCGCTGTTCGCTTCTTCCAGGCCATGACCCTCGTGACTTTCTTAGGCGGCTTCGGCATCCGTGGGCGCGTCTACTATGTCTTGAAACTATTGCCGCTGTTCACCCTCTTTCGGCGCCCGGCGGCGCTCTTCCCCTTAGCCTTGTTGGGTATCGCGGTGCTGGGGGGATGGCAGTTGGATCGGCTGATCTATGCCAAACCGGCGTCGGGGCGTTGGGTGTGGGGGATGGTTGTTGGCATGGCCCTCGCTCTGACGCTATTCTACAGCGCCATCACCCTCTATCCGCGCCTGTGGTCCCTGGCGCTCACGCCGATGACGCGGTTTGAGGTCTACCAGCGGGCCGCCCAGCCTGAGCATTGGCCCACGGTCCAGCGCCAGGGACTTGAATTGGCGCTGTTGGCTGGCAGTGTCGCCTGTGTGCTGGGCATGATGTGGGTCTGGCCTAGAGCGCGGGTTATGCTCGGCGTGGCGCTCCTATGCGTGACATACATTGATCTGTATCAGGGGAGCGCGGGACAACTCTATAATACCAGTCGTGGCGACCCAGACAGGCTATTTACGACAACGCGGTTAGAGGACTATGATTTGCCGGCTCTGCAGGCGGTCTATGCTCAGGGGGTCGGGCAGGGGCGTTTGGGCAGCGCCGACTTGGGCGGCGCGTTTCTCATGGGTTCCGCGGTGCTTCACGTCGAAGCAGTCAATGGCTATAATCCACTGCAGCTACTCCGCCTCACCCAGTACTATGGTAATATCCCGTCGGTCAACACACTCGCCTTTGACCTGCTCAATGTGCGCTGGCTCCTGACTCCGACTCTTTTTAAGGAGGAGCCAGGCGTGCCTAGCCCGTTTTGGCGCTTCGGGCAGTGGTGGGGCCATGAGCAACGCTATATTGCGCCCCAAACGCTAGACCCGCGTAAGTTTAAGCTGGTGTCCGTGAATCCTCAAGGGACGCTGGCGCTGTGGGAGAATGAGTCAGCCCTCCCGCGCTTCTTTGCCGCCAATCAGTATCGAGTGCTCCCGGAACCTGAAGCACGGCTTAACCTGGTGCGTGACCCCGGGTTTGACTGGGGTCAAACCCTCCTATTGGAAGAGCCGTTTACGTTGCCCTTGACCGGGAGGCTGGCCGCGCCGGTGGACATCGTCCGATACACGAACAATCAGGTCGAGTTGGCGGTCGAGGTGGTAGAGGGCGATACCTTACTGTTCATGAGTATTCCTTACTACCCTGGCTGGCGGGCGACGGTGGATGGGGAGCCTACGCATCTATTCATCGCGCAACACGCCTTTATGGCGCTCCACCTGAAGCCAGGCGCGCATACGGTGCGTCTCACCTTCCAGCCTCTATCGTTCATCGTAGGCGCATGGATCACTCTGCTGAGTGGGGTCATCGTGGTGGGCAGCCCCTTCTGGGCAAAGTCGCTGCTGAAGGTAGGAGGAACGAATGAGTGAACGGACACCGGGCAAGGGAGTCGTTGACACCAATATCGTGGAGGACCTGGACGGCATCACCGTGATTCGCGGCGGGGGCAGCCAGCGGGCCTGGAACGGCATCCTGTATCAGCAGGGGCTGTCCGGCAAGAATGTCGGGGCGGCGGCCTTGTCTATCAACGTGGCGACTGTCCCGCCGGGGGCGATTGCGTATGCCCATATCCACGACGGGTTTGAAGTCATGCTGTTCATCGTCCAGGGCAAGGTGAAGCATACCTATGGCGAGGGTCTCACCAAGGCAGTGATCAACGAGGCCGGTGATTTCATCTATATCAAACCCGGCGTTCCGCACGAGGTCTTCAATATCGGCGATGAGCCTCTCATCGCCTTCGTCGCCCGTAGCGCCGCCGACGAGTGGGACAAGATCGTCAACTACCCGTCGCAGTATCGGCCCGCGAATGAGTAAGCGAGGCACATGTGTTAGTCGCAACAAGACAGGGCCTGCTGGTGTGCGAGCGTGAGACAGGGGACTGGCGGCCGGTACGGGTGGGCCTGGCGGGCCGCAACGTGACGGCGGTCATGGCCCGCGAGGGGGTCATCCTGGCGGGCACGACCGAAGGAGTCTTCTGTTCGGAGGACGAGGGGCTGACCTGGACCGACGCTAACGCTGGCCTCAACGACCGCCACGTGCGCTGGATGGCCTATCACCCGGCCGTATCCGACCTGGAGTTCGTCGGGACCGAGCCAGCGGCCATCTTTGTCTCCCACGACGGCGCGCAGACCTGGCGCGAGTGCTCCGAGGTCGCACAATTGCGCGACCACTTTGGCTGGTATCTGCCCTACTCGCCAGAGGCGGGCTGCGTGCGGGGCTTCGCCTTTCACGGCGGCCGGGCCTATGCGGCGGTCGAGGTCGGCGGCGTGCTGCGCTCGGATGACCAGGGTGAGACGTGGCGCCTGGCCGACGGAAGCACGGGTCAGCCCGTCTTTAGCCTGGCTTCCCCGCGCCACGTCGCCTCCGATGTCCACTCCGTCGCCGTCCATCCCGCGTCGCCGGACCTGGTCTTCGCTGCTACCCATGCTGGCCTGTTTCGGTCGGCGGACGACGGCGTCCACTGGACCCAGTTGTACGCCTGTTACTGCCGCGCGGTGTGGGTAGACCCCGCCGACCCGGACCATATCATCTTTGGTCCGGCGGACGATGTGGACCGGCGGGGCCGCATCGAAGAGACGCAGGATGGGGGCCGCAGTTGGCGCGACGCCTCGACAGGGCTGACGGCGCCCTGGCGGAACGATATGGTCGAACGCCTGACTCAGCTTGGTGATGAGCTATACGCGGTTCTGGCGGGTGGCGCCTTATACGTTGCCCCGCTCGGCGCCCTGGCCTGGCAGCGGGCGCTGCCTGAGAGTGGAGATGTGAACGCCGTCACGACGATGGCCTAGAAGAGGATTGTATCGTGAAGCTGACCTTGCGACTTGAACATAACCCGGCCGGCTGGCCCGCTGATCTACTGCCCGTGTTCGAGCAGTCCATCACCTGCGAGTTTGCGTCGCTCACGCGCCAGGGGACGCCCATCACCTTCCCCCTGACCCCTTACCTGGGCGAGGACGAGAGAACCCTCGACGTCTCGACGGGCCTAACCTACCCCGCCAAGGCGGAGCGCGCCCGCCGCAACCCCCAGGTTGCCCTGTCGTACTCGGACCCGGTGGGTTCCGGCCTCAAGCAGCCGCCGGTAGTCGTGGTCCAGGGGGTGGCGACAGTGTGGGACCGCGACTTGCAGGCGAACACCGACCGCTATCTGGGCCTGTCGGCGGCTCGCTTCCCGCACTTGTACAAGGGTATGCCGGCCTTCATGCTGCGTCAGTTAGGCTGGTACTATACTCGCATCTGGATGGGCGTGACGCCTCTCCGCATCACCTGGTGGCCCGGCGGCCGCCTGGATCAGCCGCCGCAGCGGTGGGAAGCGCCGTCTGGCACGGTCGCCCCGCCGTCCGACCCCGCGCCCCAGGGTAAGTCGCCCGCCGCCTGGACCGAGCCACCCCAGGAGTGGCGTACGGCGGCCCACTACGCCGTCAAGAAGCTGGGCATGCCCGTCGTCACCCTGGTGGACGCCGACGGCTTTCCCTACCCGATACGCGCCCGCCACGTCTCACTCACGGCGGATGGTTTCGGCCTGCGCCTGCCGACGGGCGCGCCGGTCCTGAGTGGCCCAGCCTGTCTCACGTTTCATGCCCATCCCGAGGTCTTCACCGGCCAGGAACACCGCCTCTTTGTCGGGCAGGTGACGACGAATGACCAGGGCGTGCGCTTTGTCGGCGAGCGCCAGGTGGCTGATTGGAGCCTGGGCAACAATGCCCTGACGCGGATGTGGTCTTTCATGGGCACACAGGGGAAGCTCAAGCCGCGCCTGGCCGCCGAAGCGTCCCGCCGGGGGCAACCTGTGCCTGAAGTGCGATTACCGAAGTAGTCACAAGAGGTGAGAGGTGATAGCGACAACGTTCGACCGCCAGACGGTCGCAGACATGGACGCGGCAGACCCGTTGGCCCCGCTTCGGGACCGTTTCACCTTGCCCGAAGGGGTAGTCTACCTGGATGGCAACTCGCTCGGCCCGGTGCCCAAGGGCACGGCGGAACGGCTTCAGCAGGCGGTGACGCAGGAGTGGGGGGAGGGGTTGATTCGGAGTTGGAACGCGGCGGGTTGGATTGACCTGCCGCGCCGGGTAGGGGATAAGATTGGCCGGCTCATTGGCGCGCGGCCCGGCGAGGTCGTGGTGGCCGACTCGACATCGGTGAACCTGTTTAAGGTCCTCAGCGCGGCGGTGAAACTCAACCCGGACCGCCGCGTTATCCTGTCCGAGCGCGAGAACTTCCCCACCGATCTCTATATGGCCCAAGGGCTGATCCAGCTTCTCGGCCAGCAGCACGAGTTGCGGCTGGTCGGAGCGGATGAGATTGTGGCCGCGCTGGACGACGACACAGCCGTCCTCATGCTCACCCATGTCAACTACCGTACCGGGCGCATGTTCGATATGGCGTCTATTACCGCCGAAGCCCACGCCCACGGCGCGCTGATGCTATGGGACCTGGCCCACTCAGTGGGCGCGGTCCCGGTCGACGTGACGGCTGCCCAGGCCGATTTCGCGGTAGGCTGCGGCTACAAGTATCTCAACGGCGGGCCGGGCGCGCCGGCCTTTGTCTACGTCGCCGAGCGCCACCAGCCGCGCTTTAGCCAGCCCTTGTCCGGCTGGCTGGGCCACGCGCAGCCCTTCGAGTTCAGCCCCTATTACCGCCCGGCCGAGGGCATCGCCCGCTACCTGTGTGGGACGCAGCCGGTGCTGAGTCTGACGGCCCTGGAGTGCGGGGTAGATAGCGTGCTGGACGCGGACATGGACCTCATCCGCCACAAGTCCCTCGCGCTGACCGACCTGTTCATCCAGTTGGTCGAGGATCGCTGCGCCGGGTACGGTCTGGAACTGGTCACGCCCCGCGAGCACGAACGGCGCGGCAGCCAGGTGTGCCTGCGCCACCCGCAAGGCTATCCCATCATGCAGGCCCTCATCAGCCGGGGTGTCATCGGTGACTTCCGCGCGCCGGACATCCTGCGTTTTGGCCTCGCGCCCCTCTACCTGCGCTACGTGGATGTCTGGGACGCCGTGGCCCACCTGGCGGATATTCTCGCCACCCGCGCCTGGGACCAGCCCCAGTTCCAACAGCGCGCCACTGTGACCTGAGCCGAACCTGTTCACCGCCGAGAACGCAGAGGGCGCTGAGGGATAAATATATCATTCCCCTGCGCCCTCTGCGGCCTTTGCGGTGAGAGCCAATGAGTTGCTTACGGGGCGGTTGTATCCCAGCCAAAGTTTAGCCCACTTCGGCTGCTCGCCGGGCCAAGAACTACGGTGTAGCTGGCGATATACCACGGGCTGCGGCCGCTGGGTCGCGTCCAGACGCCGGGCTTGGGGAAGGCGGTCGCGCTCTGCCGCGAGTTCACTGTGACGCAGTACGTGCCCGCTGCGAGACCGCTGAACGAATAGCGTCCCTGGCTGTCGGTCGTGGTAAAGCGGGTGGGCCAGCTATACCAGCAACTGCCGCGACTCAGCCCCACCTGCAGGCCCGCCAGGCGCACCTCGGCCTCGTCGGGCTGGCCGTTGCCCCGCCGCAGGCTGCTACCCGCCGTGCAGTTGGATGCGCAATAGTCCTGCCAGACGATGCCGCTGAGCGACGCGCCAGCGTAAGCCTCCGGCTCAGACGCCAGGGCGGTTGAGGCAGAATTGAAGAGGAGCAGACACAGAAGACACAGCATTCCTACCCGCGCGCCACGTCGAACTTGCCGCCACATAGGATACCTCCTCGCGTTGAGCAAAGACCTTTAGGGTTTCCAAAACTCTAAAGGTCTTTCGATTCGTCTTCCTACTCATACGCGGGATTGTAGGCCCGTTGTCAGGGTCAGTCAACCTGGTGCGGGGTAGTGGCCTGTTCGAGCCAGGTGAGGTACATGAAGGCGTGGTCGTTGTCGGGGCCGCACATCTCGGCGGAGGGGCGCAGAGCGCGACACACCGCCGGGCGCTCAGGGCGACCGAACAAGGCGCAGCGGTTGTCGGGAGTCAGCTGAATGCAGCGCACGCCGGCGGGTTTGCCGTGGGGCATGCCAGGGATGGGGGTTGAAATGGACGGGGCGATGCAGCACGCCCCGCAGCCGATGCGACAGTTCATATAGGTCAGGCGTCGCCCGGCTGCGATGCGCATCTAGCGCGTCGAACGCCGCTGCGATAAGACTGTCGACATCCAGCCCAAAATTGCGGTAGAGGTCGCCGCGGGCGCCGGATTGCCCAAACTGGTCCACCCCCAGCGCCGTCACCGGCGCGCCGAACATGCTGCCCAGCCAGGCGAGGGAGTGGGACGCGCCGTCCTGCACCGTCACGATAGGGGCGGATCGATCCTCGAGCCGAATGGGCGTTAGCGGCTCATCACAGGTCATCGCCGTTCCGTCGGTTCGCCGTGCCTGCCATGCCTCAAACAGCCGACGCGGGCTGACCAGGTTGAGGACATTGGCCGCCACCCCTTCCCGCCACAGGTAACGCGCCGCTTCAGCCGCTTCGGGGACCATCACCCCCGTCGCGGCGATGTGGACAACGGTGCGCGGGTCAATCTCATCGGCGGCCTCGCGCCAGTCCAGCAGGCGATAGCCGCCCGCCAGGACCTGCCGGCGCAACTCCGCACTGCCCAGCCGGTTCAGAGCCGGGTCCAGGAGCGTTTGGTCCACCGGGCGGGTGGACAGCCGCAAGTAGGTGGCCTTGCCCTCACCGCGGTCCAGGCAGTGGCGGATGCCTTCCAGCAAGGTCCACTCGACCTCGCGGGCGAAGCACGGCTCGTAGGACTGGAGCTGGGCAACTCGATGCCCAGGGACGGCGTGACGCTCGACTGGTGGGCGCCGCCCTCAGGGGACAGGGTGATGCCCGACGGGGTGCCGGCGAAGATAAACTTCGACCCAGAGTACAGGGCATACACCAGCGCGTCCAGGCCGCGCAGGACAAACGGATCGTAGACCGTGCCGATGGGAATGAGAGCCTGCCCCGACATCTCATCCGCCAGACCGGCCATGCCCAGCAGCATAAACAGGTTCATCTCCGAGATGCCTAGCTCGATGTGCTGGCCGACGGGACTGGGCTTCCACCGCACCAGGCCGTGGCTGTCGGGGTGGTAGTCCGGGGTCTCGGCTGGCGCGAAGACGCCGACCTTGTTGATCCAGCCGCCGAGGTTGGTGGAGACAGACACATCAGGCGACGTGGTGACAATATGCGGGCGAAGGGTCGGGTCATCGGCCAGCTTGACCAGCAAGCGGCCAAACGCCTCCTGGGTGCTGATGGTCGCCCCGACTACCACGCCTACTTCCGGCGGTACCTGGTCAGTCTGGAGACGCGGAGCGGCTGGCTGGGCGGGCGTGAACAGGCGGCCGGCCGCTTCCTGACAGAGCCGACCGGGCGGAGAGACGGGATCGAACGCATCCCACTCCTGGCCGGGCGGAATGCCCAGCGCCTCGCGGACCCCTTCGATTTCCGTGGGGCTGAGGAGCATGGAGTGGTTAAGCGGGTGGGCGGCGAAGGGCAGGCCATAGCCCTTGACAGTGTAAGCAAATATTACCGATGGTTGGCCGCGCTGTTGGTCGGCGCGGTTCAAGACTTCGATCACCTCTTCCATGTCGTGCCCGCCAAGATTCGCCAGGACAGCCGGCAGTTCGTCATCCGACACAGTCTGTATCGCCCGCGCGACCTCCAGGCTATCGCGTCCGCCCACCCCCACTAGGCGGGGTCGCAACTGCGGGCGGCGAGCGGATGAGCGCCTGGTACTCCTCATTGCTCATGTGGTCAATGCGGTCACGGAGCGCCAGGCCGCCGGAGCGGGCGAAGAGGGCCTGCAGCCGACGGCCATACTTGGCTTCGAGCACGTTCCAGCCCCAATCGGCGAACATCCGCTTGAGCCGCGCCGCGCGGATGCCCGGCACGACGCGGTCCAGGCTCTGGCGGTTGAGGTCCACAATCCACAACAGGTTGTCCAGCCCGGCCAGCGCGTCCTCGGCCACCGCCTCCCACACATTACCCTCATCCAGTTCGGCGTCACCCATGACGGCGATGAAGCGCCGCGAGGTGACGCTGCCAAAATGAGTGCGCGCGTAGCGTTGCACGGCGGCGGCGAAGGCCGGGGCGACCGCGCCCAGTCCCACCGACCCCGTCGAGAAGTCTACATGGTCCGGGTCTTTGGTGCGGCTGGGATAAGCTTGCAGGCCGTGGTAGGCGCGCAGGGTGGTCAGGTATTCACGGGGCAGTTGGCCCAGGAGATACTGAATAGCGTGGAAGGCCGGCGAGGCGTGGGGTTTGATGGAGACGCGGTCGCCGGCGCGGAGGAAGTGGAAGTAGAGGGCGGTGAGAATGGTCACCATGGACGCGGACGAGGCTTGATGCCCGCCGATCTTCACGCCGTCCGGGTTCGGACGGACGTGGTTGGCATGGTGGATCATGGCGGTGGCAAGCCAGAGGACGCGGCGCTCGATGGCGTTTAAGGCGATGAGCCGGTCGGGCGGCAGGCTGGTAACCATCTGGCTGGCGCCATCGAACTGAGCCGGCGCGTACGCCGCTGTACTGCGCTCTACCATGTGCCCTCCGCTGGGTCGTGTCATCGAAGAATGGCGTGGGCGCTATGGTATCGTGGATGGCGTACCTGGTCAAGATTGGGTGGTCTGTCGCATTGACGCTCTTTCGCTCTATTCCTGAGCGCCAGTTCTTGCGTGGCGACCAGCGTCGTACGGGACGATGCGGCGTTTTCAACCGCCAGATCTTATCAACAGAGCTTTCAGTACTCGTGGCGACGCTCGGAAGTTCGTTTGACGAAGACGGATAGCGGTTGATCAATCAGACCGCGCTCAGCCGCCGTCCCCAATACTCCGAGCAGCCCCGTCACCTGTAACCCACGTGCCTGTGCAACTTGCCGCCCGGCCTTCTCATCCAGGATAACCAGATCAGCGTCGAAGTGCTGCGCCAACAGGATCGCCTCGCGCTCACCCGCGTGCAACCGAGCTAGAGTGGGATCAGCGGTTTTCTCGACGGGCGCCACCTTTAGCCAAGACGGAGATTGCCCTATCCAGTGCCTGACCCTGTCAGGTGCTCCAGGATGCATGAGTTCCATTCGAACAGCCTCCGGAATCAGCACTTCTCCAAAGAGCAACGAGAGGAGATCAATGCGCTGAATTAGCACAAGATAGGCGATGGGAGAAGTGTTCGAAACGACATTCATCGTGACGCAAATCCTCGAATGGCTTCGATATCCTGCTCCAGATCTGCCTCCGTGTAGTCCAGGTAGGCATGGGAACGCTTGAGAAACTCCTCCACTTCCCAGCGCGACAGGAAGCCCAGCATCCGCTGCACCTCGGCCTCGGTGAGAACCCCTGTACGGTAGGCTTCGAGCGCCAGGGCCTCGAGCGCTCTCTGAGGCACATTGTCCCAGGTAGCCTCAAGCTGGCGGGCTACATCATCCGGTACCATGATAGACACATCCATAATGTCCTCCTTCACCTTCATCCTTGCTAACTAGAGTCGGTTGGCCCGCCGGAAGTGGCGTAGGGAGGCGATGAGCGCGGCGTCGGTGTCGCGGCCAAAGCCGCCGGACTTGGGCAGGCCGCCGATTTCGAGGATGGCCGGGCCGACGAAACCGCCCTGGCGCAGGGCGCGGCAGTAGTCAGCCAGGTCCACACGGCCCTCGCCCAGCGGCAGGTGGTGGTTGACCTCGGGCAGCGGCGTGTCAGCCACGTGCAACATGCTCATCCGTGGAATGAGCGCCATGAAGCCGTCGCGGTCTTCGGGCGTGGTGTGGTTGAAGTCCCAGACGAACGAGAGAGCAGGGACGGCGGCCAGGGCGGCGGCGCACGCCCCAGGCGAGGCGAATAGGCGCAGGTCGGGGGAGTTGTGTTCCAAGCCGAAGTGGAAGCCGTGCCGGATGCCCAACTCGGCCCCCGCTGTCAATGGTTCAAGAAGCGACTGCTCGATGCTAGGGATGGCGCTCGCGGAGACATCGCGCGTGGGGACCGGGTGCCAGTGGACGCAGCGGCAGCCCAACGTCTCGATGGCGGGCAGGTTGGCGCGCAGCGTGTCCAGGGGCGGGTGACCCGTGGACGACACCCCCTGTGCGTTGACCGGCACCACAATCTCCATGACCGCCACCAGCCCCGCCTGACGCAGCGCCGCCGCGACGGCGGCTAACTCCGCGCCCAGGTGTTCGGCCTGGAGGCCCTCCTCCTTGCCCCTGAACTGGAGCGCCTGGAAGCCGTTCGCCTGGGCGAAGGCGATTTCGTCCAGGGCCGGCCGCCAGTTGGAGGCGAAGAAGCGGCCGTTGAGGCCGATGAGCAGGTTGTCGGCGGGGGTCAAGGCGCGGCCGCCTGCGTCGGCGTCCCCTGGCGGCCAAACAAGCGCATAAAGCGGATGGACGTCTCGACGCCGCCGTGGAACTGGCCCAGGTCTAGCTTCTCGTTGGGGCCGTGCAGCCCGTCGTCGGGCAGACCGAAGCCCATGAGCAGGCTAGGCAGACCCAGCAGCCGCTGGAACATGAGGACGACGGGGATGCCGCCGCCGCTGCGAGCGAAGACCGGCTTGACGCCGAAGGTCTGGCGCAGGGCGGTCTGCGCCGCCTTGAGCGCGGGCGAGTCCTGGGGGATGACGACGCCAGGGCTGCCCTTGCTCTGGCGCGTGATGGTCAGGCGCACGGTGTCGGGGGCAAGCGATAGGACATAATCATGAACGCGCTGGTATACCTCGTCCGGGTCCTGATCGGGGACCAGGCGGCAGGCCAGGCGGAAGCGGGCCGTGGACGTGATGGCCGCCGCGTCGCCGCCTGCCACGAACTTGAGGATGTCCAGCGTCGGTCGCGCCCCCATCCGCTCCAGGGCCGAGTAGCCCGTCTCGCCCCACAGCCTCGGCGCGCCCGTCTCTCTAAGGATGTCGGCCTCGGTGATGGGGATGCGGCGCGTCTGGCCGCGCTCGGCGCGCGAGAGGGGGCGGACCCGGTCGTAGAAGCCGGGGACGGTGACGCGTCCTCGGCTGTCGTGGAGCTTGGATATGATCTGGGCGGCGGCGTGAATGGGGTTCTGGACCGCGCCGCCATAGAGGCCGGAGTGCAGGTCGTTGGCCGGCCCGTGAACCTCGACATCCATGCCGCACCCGCCACGTAGACCGACGTTGATAGTCGGTACGCCGGGGCCGACCCACGACGTATCGGAGATCACGACGGTATCGGCTCTAAGCCGCTCGGCCTCCTGGGTCAGAAATGGGGTCAGGTGGCGGCTACCTACCTCCTCCTCACCCTCGACCAGGAACTTGACGTTCAGCGGGAGCCGGCCTACCGTCTTGAGGGTGGCTTCGACCGCCTTGAGGTGGATGAAGGTCTGCCCTTTGTCGTCGGCCGAGCCGCGGGCGTAGAGCTTGCCGTCGCGCTCGGTCGGCGCGAAGGGCGGGCTGGCCCACTCTTCAAGCTTGACGGGCTGGACGTCGTAGTGGCCGTAGACCAGGACGGTGGGCGCGCCGTCGGCGTGGAGCCAGTCGCCATAGACGACGGGGAAGCCCTCCGTCGGCAATACAGCCACGTTCTCCAGGCCCATGCCACGCATGTGGTTGGCCAGCCACTCGGCGGCGCGGGTGATGTCGGGCTGGTGCGCGTCCAGCCGGCTGACGCTGGGGATGGTGAGCCAGTCCTTGAGTTGGGCCACAAACTCGGCCTGGTGGTCACGGGCGTAGGTGAGGGGGGTAGAAATGGTGGAGGGCATTCTGGCTCCAAGGGATGACTTAAGATTGATGACTGAAGACTAAAGACCGACGCTAACTTCTTCGGTCTTTAGTCTTTAGTCCTTAATCCTTAATCCTTAGTCCCTACACAATCGTTGGTTCCATGTACTCGCCAAAGACCTGGCGCAGGACGGTCATCATCTCACCCAGCGTGGCGTAGGCGCGCACGGCGTCCAGGAGGAAGGGCATCAGGTTGGCGTCGCCCTGGGCCGCGTTGCGCAGTTGCTCCAGCCGCAGCCGCACCGTGTCCTGGTCGCGCTCGCGGCGCACGCGCTCCAATCGCTGTATCTGCAACTCGTAGCCCTTTGGGTTCATGTCCAGGATGGGAATCTGGAGCGGCTCCCGGCTGACATAGTCGTTGACGCCGACGATGGTGCGCTCGTGGGTGTCAATCTCCCACTGATAGCGGGCCGCCGCGTCGGCGATGGCGCGCTGGAAGTAGCCCGTCTCCAGCGCCGGTATGACGCCGCCGAGCGCGTCCACTTCGCTGAAGATCCGCCGCGCCTGGCGTTCCATCTCGTCGGTCAGCGCCTCGACAAAGTACGAGCCGCCGAGAGGGTCCACCGTGTTGGTCACGCCACTCTCATGGGCGATAATCTGCTGGGTACGCAGGGCGATACGCACAGCCAGTTCGGACGGTAGCGCCAGCGCCTCGTCCATGGAGTTGGTGTGGAGGGATTGGGTGCCGCCGAGAACCGCCGCGAGGGCCTGGACCGCCGTGCGAACGATGTTGTTCTCCGGCTGCTGGGCCGTCAACGAGACGCCAGCGGTCTGGGTGTGGAAGCGCAGCCACCACGAGCGCGGGTTCTGCGCGCCGAAGGTTTCGCGCATCTCACGCGCCCAGATACGGCGAGCGGCGCGGTACTTGGCGATTTCCTCGAAGAAGTCGTTGTGGGCGTTGAAGAAGAAACTCAGGCGCGGGGCGAAGTCGTCTATGTCCAGCCCGCGTTCCAGGCTCCAGCGCACGTACTCGAAGCCGTCAACCAGCGTGAAGGCCAGTTCCTGCGCTGCCGTGGACCCTGCCTCGCGGATGTGGTAGCCGGAGATGGAGATGGGGTTCCATCTGGGCATGTGCTGGGCGGCGAACTCAATCGTGTCCACCACCAGGCGCATCGAGGGACGCGGCGGGAAGATGAACTCCTTCTGCGCAATGTACTCCTTGAGGATGTCGTTCTGGATGGTCCCCGCCAGCTTCGCCATCGGCACGCCGCGCTTCTCGGCGGCCACAATGTACATGGCCCATATAATCGCCGCCGGGCTGTTGATGGTCATCGAGGTCGTGACCTGGTCCAGCGGGATGCCATCGAACAGGATTTCCATGTCGGCCAGCGAGGCGACGGCCACGCCACACTTGCCGAACTCGCCCGGCACCAGCGGGTCGTCGGTGTCGTAGCCGTAGAGCGTGGGCATGTCGAAGGCGACGGATAGACCCGTCTGCCCCTGCTGGAGGAGGTACTTGAAGCGGGCGTTGGTTTCCTCGGCCGTGCCGAAGCCGGCGAACATCCTCATCGTCCACAGCTTGCCGCGGTGCATGGTGGGGTGGATACCGCGCGTGAAGGGGTACTCGCCCGGCCAGCCGATGTCGCTCTCGAAGTCCTTGTCCTTGAGGTCAGCCGGGCTATACAGCCGTTCGATGGGTAGGCCGGACGTGGTGACGAACTGGGCCTGGCGCTCGGGCGCCCGTTCCAGGGCTGGCTTCAGCGTAGTCTCTTCCCACTCGCGCTCGCGCGCTTCCGCCGCGATACCGTGTTCGACGTTGAACATAGCTTTTCCTCCCAGCCTAGTTACCAGAACCGGCGTAGGCTAACGTTGGCATCTGGATATAACCGTCGGGTTGCTCTTGCTGATTATAGATGTTGAAAAAGTGTCGCTCGACCTCTTCGAGAACAGTCCCAGGATAGTAGACCATTCCGCAAGTGGAACAGACGAGAACGGGCATGTTTGGAATGAGGAGATATTTGTCATCATGGGTGTACAGATAATCGGTGGTCTGTTCTTCTAACTCCTCGCTGCCACAGAAGGGGCATTTAGCCTCTTTTCCGTTAGCTGTCATCCGATTGTCCCATGAGGGTTCGCTCAATCCAATTCCCGATCAAATCCCGCGTCTTCCTGTTAAGAATCGGCATGTCGTGGCCGGTCCTGGGTAGAACGACGATTTCCTTTGGCGGAATCGCGTGCTCATGGAGCAGACGGGCCTCGTTGGGGTGGACCAGCATATCCCACTCGCCGTGGATGAACAGGATAGGCGCCTTGATGCGGTCCACCAGGTCGAGCGGCTGGGTCGGGACGGGTTTGAGTTGGCCGAGCCGCGTGTTGCGTACGAGGCGGGTGTACGTCGGCCCCCACGGGTGGTTAAACGACATCTCCAACGCCAGGCGGGTCATCGGGTAGTGGAAGCGCGTAAAGTCCGCGAAGGCTCCAATGGTGACCACGCCTTCGACCCCGCCGTAGAGCGCGGTATAGCGTATCACCGTCGCCCCACCCATGCTGCTGCCAATTAGGACGATGCGCTGGTAGCCCTGTGCCCGCAAATAGCGTACCACCGCGTCCAGGTCCAGAATCTCGCGCTCGGTGAAGGTGCAGACGCCCGTACTCTCGCCGTGGCCCCGAAAGTCAAACGCCACTGCATCATAGCGTTCGGCCAGCCCCTCCACAAAGCCGGGAATGGCTTTCAGGTTCTTGTGGCTCATGAAGCCGTGGCAGTAGACGCACACCAGGTCACTGCCGCGCTGGAGGTGGACCCCTCGGATGGTGACACCATCGAGGGTGGTGACGGAGAAGCGGCGATGGGGGACACGGTAGGCCCGTTGGTTAAACGTGGGCAGGCGGAGATGTTCTAGTCTGGTATTCAAGGTTGACTCGCAGCGGATAGTTTAGGAAAGTATAGCATGTGAGGAAGTGGAAGGGAAAACGGTAAGCCAACGGCTAGACCTGACAGGTTTTCAAAACCTGTCAGGTCTGGTAGGTTAAGGTACAACCTCTAATGTCGCCAGTCGTAATGGAGGCTGCGGCCCAAGCTGGAGGGGGTAGCGGCCGGGCGCGAGGGTGGGCGGGAGGGCCAGGATGTGGCTGGCGCGGAACGTGTCGCCTTGCCGCCACTCCGTCAAGGGGTAACTTCCGCCCGGTGTTGCGTCGGTCTTGACGCTGGCCGACTCCAGGCTCAACGTTAGGCCAGAGGGCAGGCGCGGGGCATCGTGCTGGGCCTGCCAGACGAGTGTGACCTGGACCTCGTCGCCGGGGTGAATGGGCGTGTCGGGGGCGTAGTCGAAGCCGCGTTTGTAGAAGCTGTAGCCTAGCAAGGTGAGGTCGCCCACCGCCTCGCCCGACCGATAGGGCAGGTTGAAGACCTCGACCGGCGGGGGGTTGGCCGGGCGGACCAGCGTCACCTGGCCGAGTACAAGGTGGTCGCGGCCATCGGGCAGGAGCAGGCGCTGGCCGGTCGCGGCGTGGTACAATCCGACGCGCACCTGGGCCTGGCCCGGCGGCGTGCCGAACGGGACGAGCACCCCGTGGTTGTCGTCACGGGTCTCGCCCGCTGCCCAGCCGCCTGTTGGACGACTTCCCGGCAGCGCATCGTGCTGGCCGATAATCAAGCCATCCGCGCCCACCAGGTGGACAAACACCTTGATGTCGTCCTGGACCGGCTTCTCGGCCGTCCAGCGCAACCCGACGGGCAGGACATCGCCGGCCTGGAGACTGGTCTGGCCCAGGCGAGCCTCGGTCAGCCGAAGCTGCTC
>JAHCIP010000189.1 GCA_026129165.1 Anaerolineae bacterium | reverse complement strand
TGGGCATCCTGCCCAACCACCACCTGTGGAAGGATTTCCTCGCTGGGCTGCGCTACGTCGTGCTGGACGAGGCGCACGTCTATCGCGGCGTATTCGGCGGCCACGTGGCGAATATCCTGCGCCGCCTGCGCCGCCTGTGCGCCATGTATGGCGCGTCGCCCGTCTTCCTGTGCGCCTCGGCCACCATCGCCAACCCGGCCGAGCACGTCGCGCGGCTGACCGGCCATCCTGTCGAGACTATCTTCACCGTGACCGAGGACGGCGCGCCCAGTGGTCCGCGCACCTTCGCGCTGTGGAACCCGCCCTTTGTCGACGCGGCCAAGACGGCTCGCCGGAGCGCGCAAACCGAGGCGACCACCCTGTTTATGGAACTGACGCGGCGGGGGCTGCGCAATATCACCTTTACTCGCTCGCAGAAGCAGGCCGAACTCATCCTGCGCTACGCCCGCGACCACCTTAAGGTCGAGAATAACCCTCTGGTGGACCGCATCGCCGCCTACCGCGCCGGCTACCTCCCTGCCCAACGCCGCGAGATCGAGCAAGCCTTATTTACCGGCCGGCTCATCGGCGTCACGGCCACCAATGCCCTCGAACTCGGCGTGGACATCGGCCACCTGGACGCCACGGTTCACGTCGGCTACCCCGGCACCATCGCCAGCCTGCGCCAGCAGGCCGGCCGCGCCGGCCGTAGCTCTCGGCCGGCCCTCAACATCCTGGTCGCCCAGGACAACCCCCTTGACCAGTACTTTATGCGCCACCCGGACGAACTCCTGAAGCGCACGCCCGAACACGCCCTCATTGACCCGCAGAACCCGTATATCGTCGCGCCGCACGTCCGCTGCGCGGTCCATGAAGGCACGCTGACCACCGCCGAAGGGCGGCGGTGGTTTGGCGCTGCCTTTGATGACGCGGCCGACCAGGCGCGCGAGGCGGGCGTCCTGGACCTGCGCATGGGGGCGAGCGAGGACGACGACCGCTGGGTCTACCGCCAGACCGACTACCCGGCCCAGGACGTCGGCATCCGCTCGGTCGGCGGCCGACCGGTGCGCCTGGTGGACGCGGCGACGGGCCAGGTGCTCGAAGAGGTGGACGCGGCCAATGCCCTGCGGCGCGTCTACCCCGGCGCGGTCTACCTGAGCCAGGGCGATACGTACGTCGTCCAGTCCCTCGACCTGCCCAAGCGCGTCGCGCTCGCCAGGCGGCAAGACGTCAACTATTACACGGAGACGTTGGAGACGAGCGAGGTGAGGATTCTGCGCGCCACGCAGAGCCGCATCGTCGGCCCGGTCACAGCCTACTACGGCCAGGTCAAGGTGCGCCAGCACATCATCAGCTACCGACGGATGCAGCAGATCACCGAAACCGTCCTGGATGAGACACCCGTGAGCTTGCCGCCTGATACCTTCGAGACGACGGCGACGTGGTGGGACATGCCAGCCGCCACCCTCCAGGCGCTCGAACGGGCGGGGCACGACTGGCTGGCGGCGATGCACGCGGCGGAACACGCCTGCATCGGTATCCTGCCCCTGTTTGCTATGTGTGACCGCTGGGATATTGGCGGGCTGTCCATCAACACCCACCCCGACACGGGCAGCCCGCAGATCATCATCTACGACGGCTATCCGGGCGGCGTCGGCATCACCGAGAAGGGCTACGACCTGCTGCCGGAGTGGTGGGCGGCGACGCTGCGTCTGGTCGAGGAGTGTCCGTGCGACGGCGGCTGTCCCAGTTGCGTCCAGAGTCCCAAATGCGGCAACAACAACACACGCCTCGACAAGGCCGGCGCGGCTCTGCTCCTGCGGGCGCTGCTGGCGAATTCACCGCCAAGGGCGCGGAGGGCGCAGGAACGGATGACACAGACCTGACAGGTTTTGAAAACCTGTCAGGTCTCCTTCTTCTGTTCAGACGGTATGTCGTCGGCGCCCGCGTCCACGTGGCGGTCTTGGTCGCGCTCGATGGCGGCCGCCTGTATCTGCATCGCCGGTAAGGTGGTGGGATCGGTCTGGTCGTCGGGCGCGGCAATCGCCGCCTCCAGGTCGTCGCCTCGGCCGGGGATGCGGGGTTCCATTGTCTGAGACATGCTACCTCTCCTTACCACTAGACCCTAAATCCGTAAATCCTCTTAATCCGTCCTCTAGCCTTGTGGACTTTGAAACCGTCCGTGGGTCCAAACCTAGGCGAAGCAAGGGCCGGGCCACGTCCATGCTATAATACAGGTTGGCGACCGCATGAGGTCGGCGTCAATGGCTAACCAGACACAGGAGACGCACCATGAGCGAGCATGTCTACAAGGTCGTGGAGTTGGTGGGGTCGTCCCGGTCGGGGATCGAGGATGCGGTCAACAATGCGCTGAACCGGGCGGGCGAGACGATCCGCAACATGCGCTGGTTCGAGGTGGTCGAGACGCGCGGCTATATCGAGAACGGGCAGACGGCCTACTGGCAGGTGACAGTCAAGATCGGCTTCACCGTCGAGGACCGCGTCGAGTAAAGCAGGAGGCTCCCCATTTCTCGACGAAACGGGGAGCCTCCTCTTAACTTAGCCCTCAGCCCTCAGCCCTCAACACTAGGGAAGCCGCAACACCTGACCCGCGTAAATCAGGTTGGCGTTCGCCAGCCCATTGAGCCGCGCCAACTCGTAGGGCGTCGTCCCGAAGCGCAGGGCGATGGACGACAGCGTGTCGCCCAGACGCACGACATAGGTGCGTCCACTCGGCGGGGGCGGCGGGGGCGGCGGGGTCGAGCCAGGCCCGGCGCAGATCACCAGCCGCTGCCCGGCGCGGATGTAGTTGGGATTGCTCAGGTTGTTGGCCTGGACAATCGCCGGGATCGAGGTGCCGTAGCGCAGGGCAATGGCGGACAGCGTATCGCCCGTGCGGACAGTGTAGGTGAAGCAGCCGCCCGGCGCTGGAGGCTGGACCGGCCCGGAGCAATTCGGGATGGTCAGTGTCTGGCCGGTGCGAATCAGGTTCGGGTTGCTCAGGCCGTTGGCCTGGGCCAGCGCGGCGGTCGTGGTCCCATAGCGCAGGGCAATGGTGGACAAGGTATCGCCCGCGCGAACGGTGTAGGTGCAGCTTGTCCCGCCGCTAGGTCCGCCGGGCACGCTGGTGGCGGTGGGCGCGGGGGCCGTGGTGGCTGTCGCCGCCGGCGCGGTGGTCGCCGTGGGCTGCGCCGCTCCGCCGGTCACGGTAATCGCGCCGCCGGTGGCCGTGCTATTGATGGGCTGGCCGTTGTTGTCCGCCAACTGGGGCGCGCGTGAGAAGGTCACCTGGGTAGAGCCGGCGGCCTTGCCTCGGAACGTGACGGTAATCACGGTGCAACTACCGTTGACGGGCGCGGCGGGGGAGACCCGGCTGGAAGCGAAGGTAATCGTCCCCGCCCCATTATCGGCCTGGTTGCGCGCCGTCTGCGAGCCGGCCGGGAAGCAGTCGCCCTGCTTCATCTGGACCCCCGCCTGCGCCGCGTCGTCATCCACCACTTCAACCTTCGAGGCATCGAAGCTCAGGCGGACATCCGCGCCGTACAGGTTGGCGACGCCGTTGACTTTGACCGCAACCTGCGTCGTCGCACCAGCCGCGACGGTCGCGCTGGCCGGGTCGAGGACGACCGTAGCCGCCTGGGCCGCGCTGGGTTGAGCGGCGCCTGTAGTAGCTGTCGCGGCCGCCTTGGGGGCGGCGGTCGCCTGGGCGCCGGCGGTCGGCTGCGCGGCCGTTGTCGGCTGGGCGGCGCCCGTCGGAGCCGGAGCCGCCGTTGCCTGCGCTGCGCCGCCGCCCGGCTGGACGGGCTGCACGCCCGCGCCCAATGGCCGCGACTGGGCATTGATGGTCGAGTTGTCCTGCTTAGTCAGCAGGGCGTTGAGGAAGGCAATCGTCGGCGCGCCAGCGTCCTTCGCCTTGAACGTGATGGTCGCCAGCGTCCCGCCGCCCGACACGGGCTTGGCCGGGCTGAGCAGGGTGACGGCGTAGCTGATGCGCCCCGCCGCGTTGTCAGCCGAGTTCTGGGCGACGAAGCCCTGACCCGAGCTGGGGTCCAGGAACTTGCCAATCTCGATCTGAGTGCCTGGCAAGTTCGGGTTGCTGTCCACGACTTCGAGCTTGGAGTTGTCGAACTGCAAGCGGACGTCGGCGGCGTAGAGGTCGGTCACGCCGTTGACATCAATATTGACCTTGAATTGCTCATCCTTGTTGATCGTCGTCTTGTCTGTGGTCAGACTGATGGTCGGAGCGCCCGGCTGCGCGGCGGCTGTGGCCTGCGCTTCCGGGGCCGCATTGACCGACGTGACCGAGCTGGTCGCCCGCGCGCCGCTACAGCCGCTGATCACCCCGACGATCAGAATCAATGCGACGAGGAGTACTCGTTGCCTGTTCTTCATCGCCCTGCCCTCCTCTTGAGGTATCCCGATGGCCTACCCGCTCTCCTAGCAAAACGTAGCATCACGTAGCAATGAATAGTGTACCATAATCCCCCTCTTCTGTCAACCGTTTCACCGACAGAAATCTCGCAATCCCGCCGCACACTTGTTCCATAGAGCAATTGCGTGTATACTGAAGGCTACACCATTCCCCGTCCGCGAAGGCGGCCGGTCAGCCGAAGGCTCCACAGCCCCGATTTCAATCGGTGGGTTCTGGTGGGTAGAGTGAGGGGAGGCCGTATGGCAGCCGTGGGTTATGTCGTCGGTGAAGTGCGGACGGACGAGTTCACTTTTGTGACCAACAGCGACATCGCGCCGCCGCGCCTGGAGTATGTGGTCCTGCGTGGGCTGGCCGAGCGCGTGGGCGAGGACGTCCAGACGGTGGATGTGCTGGCCCAGGTGACGTCTCTGTCCATCTCGTCGCGCCTGCTCAACACGGGCATGAGCTACGGCGAGGTCGAGGCCATTCTCAACCGCCTGCGCTCGGCCCCGCCCATTATCGTCGGCACGGCCAAAGTCCTGGGCTACCTGGACAGCCGCAATATCGTGCGCTTCCCGCGCGGCGCGGCCAGCCCCGGCGCGGAGGTCCACCGCGCCACCGATGACTTGCTCAAACGCTTCTTCTCGCGCGTCGAGTCGGGGCTGGAAGTGGGGACGCTCATCAATCGGCCCGGCGTGGGCGTGGCCTGCGACCCCAATGGCCTGCGCCGCCACCTGGCCGTCATCGCCCAGACGGGCGCGGGCAAGAGCTACACCGTCGGCGTCCTGCTGGAGCAACTGCTCCAACTCGGCGGCACGGTGGTCGTCTTCGACCCCAACTCTGACTATGTGCTCATGCGCCGTGACGACCGCAACCAGCCCACCACCTTCGCCGACCGCGTCGAGATTTACCGCCTGCCCAGCCAGGTCCGCGGCCGCTTCACCGAGGCCGACACGGGCCGCACCCGCAAGTTTACCGTCCAGTTCTCGAAGCTCGAAGTGGACGAAATCTTCGCCCTGTGCGGTCTGCCGTCCTCCTTCGCCAATATTCGCAACGCTGTCCAGTACGTCTACAAACAACTCTCGGCTCGCGTCCCCGACTACACCGTCAAGATGTTCGCCCAGGAGTTGGAGCGCATCGCCAACAAGGGCATGACCCTCGAAGAGCCAGCCGCCCCGCCGCTCGCCCGTTCCGGTCGCGGCAAGCCGTCCAACCCGGCCATCGGCGATGGCGACGACTTCAGCGCCTACTTGCGCCGCCGCACCTCCGAGAAGGCGGGTATCAACTACCAGCCGCGTGACCCGGCCGAGCCGGTGGACTGGGACGACCTGGGCGGCGCTGACGACGACCCGGAGGCCGAGGCCGAGCCGCCAGCGCGCACCGTGCCGATCGGCGGCAACGGCGGCGGGGACGGCAATTTGCCGCCGGACCTCGTCAGCGGGGCGCAGAAGGCGGTCAAGTACATTCAGGCGCTGGAAAAGATGGACATCTGGGGCTTTGAGGATGTGCCGCTGGAGAACCTATTGCGGCCGATGACCCTCTCGACGATTGACCTGGCGGGTATGGACTCGCAGGTGTCGGACTATGTCGTCGCCAAAGTTCTGACCGATACCTGGCGGCGGGCGGTGAGCGAGGGGCTAAACCGGCCGGTGTTCTTCGTGCTGGAAGAGGCGCACAACTTCATCCCCGGCGGCCAGCGCAGCCAGGAGGCGGGCCAGGCGGCCAGCATCATCCGCCGCATCTCGGCCGAGGGCCGCAAGTTCGGCATCTTCCTCGTCCTCGTCACCCAGCGCCCCTATAAAGTTCACTCCGACGTGCTAAGCCAGTGCAACTCACAGGTCATTATGCGCCTGACCAACCCGCAGGACCAGAACGCCATCAAGCAGGCGGCCGAAGGCATCTCCGAGGGCCTGCTGGCCGACCTGCCCGGCCTCAACGTCGGCGAGGCGGTCATCCTGGGGCCGCTGGTGCGGGTGCCGGTCATGGTGCGCATCAAGCAGCGCCAGTCGCGCGAGGGCGGCGCGGATATGGACGTCATCAAGGCGCTGGAACGCGCCCGCGACGAGGTGGTGTCGGACCGCATGGAGCGCACGGCTAAAGCAGAGCGCAAGCAGCGCGGCCGGACGGAGTGGGAAGAGGAAATTTAGCGCCGCTCGGCCACAATCAGCACGCGCCGCGCCTGGGCCAGATAATCCACCCCGTCCATCAGCCCCGTCGCCAGGCTCGCCTCGCCAATCATAAACCCAGCGGCTTCGCCCTGCTCTTGGAACAGCGCCTCCTGCGCCGCCAGGACGCCCGCGTACACCCCACGCTGGCGGCGTTCCCAGTCGGGCGTCTCCTCATAGACCAGGGTTTCAAAGCCAGCGGCCTTCAAATAGGGCTGATAGTCGGCCACCTGGGGGGGCAAGCCCGGCAGGTGGAGACGGGACTCCCAGGTCGTACACACCAGGCGGCCACCCGGCCGCAGAATGCGCGCCGCCTCGACCAACGCCAGCGCCTTGTCAGGCGCCAGCCACAGGGCGTCAATGGACAGGCCCGCGTCGCACTGGGCCTCGGGCAAGCCGGTCGCCAGGAAGTCGCCGACGGCGAAGCGGGCCGTCTGGCCCTGACGCCGGGCGCGGTGCGTGGCCTGGGCGATGGCTTCTGGCGAGAGGTCAATGCCCCACACCTGCGCCCCGGTCTGACGGGCGACCCACAAGCCTGGGCCGCCGGCGCCACAGCCGAGGTCGGCGAAGACCTGCCCCGCGCCTACCCGCACCTCGCGGGCGACTCGTTCCAACTCACTGCGTGAGACAAAGCTAAACGCCGCCGCCTCGTCGGGCGCGGCATCGTCGCCATAAACGGCGTGGAAGATGCGGCGCATGGTCGGGCTGGGCCTGGCGTCATAGGCCCCGTCAAAGGCGTCGGCCATCGTGGCGGACGTGTAGGGCATCTCAGCAGACATAAACCCTCCCGTATGGATCATAGTCGTTATCGCTGCATAGTGGACGCGGAGAAGGCCGTAGCAGATGTATCCACGTACTCCATCCACACAATAGCGGAACGGCTATCATCCGTTTAGGTCTTGCGCGCGCCAATGGTTCATGATATGCTGCTCAGGCGTTATCGTCGTTCGGTCCATGCGCCTGGAGGTCAGTTGCCCGTTATTCAAGCCGAGAATCTCTCCAAAGTTTTTCACATTCCCCAGAAAGACCCCGGCGTGGCCGGCGCTGTCAAGGCATTGTTCCGCCCGCGCTTCCAGCCCAAGGTCGCCGTGGACGACGTCAGCTTCCAGGTGGCCGAGGGCGAAGTGGTCGGCTATATCGGCGTCAACGGCGCGGGCAAGTCCACCACCATCAAGATGCTGACCGGCATCCTCGTTCCCTCCGGCGGCCAGGTGCGCATCCTGGGCCGCGACCCGCACCGCGAGCGGGTCGCCAATGCCCGCGACATCGGCGTCGTCTTCGGCCAGCGCACCCAGTTGTGGTGGGACCTGGCCCTCACCGAGTCGCTGGGCATGGTCGCTCGCATCTACGATGTGCCGCCGACGCGCTACCGCCAACTGCTGGACCAGTTTGCCGAAATCCTCGAACTCAAAGACCTGCTCCACGTCCCCATCCGCACTATGTCCCTCGGCCAGAAGATGCGGGCTGAACTGGCCGCCACGCTCATCCACGAGCCGAAGATTGTCTACCTGGACGAGCCAACCATCGGCCTGGACCTCATCGTCAAGGAGAGAATCCGCGAGTTCATCCAGCAGCAGAACCGGGAACAAGGCACGACCGTCATCCTGACGACGCACGACCTGGGCGACATCGAGACGCTGTGCCGGCGCGTCCTCATCATTGACGCGGGCAAGCTCATCTACGACGGCCCGCTGAGCCTCATCAAGGAGCGTTTCGGCAAGTTCCGCGAGATTACCTTCGATACGGCCAGCCCAGTGACCACGTTCACTCTACCTACGGGGGCCGAGGTCGTGGCGGCCGAGGAGCGCAAGCTCGTCCTGCGCTTCGACCGCACCCGCGCGACAGCCAGCCAGGTCGCCGCCAGCCTGATGAACCAACTGGAAGTGGTAGACTTCTCGCTGGCCGAGCCGGACCTGGCGAACATCATCAAGCATATCTATCAAGGGGCGTTACGGGAGGATGGGGGACGGAGGACGGAAGACGGAGGACGGAAGGCGGAGGACGGACGTCCGGAACTCCAGGCAAGCCTGGGAAGGTAGGCGGAAGATATGGCTCTCGCTCTCGGTCGGACCGTGCGGCGCTATGGCGGCATGGCGAGCATGGCCCCCAAGTTCTTCCTGGCCTACTCCATCTGGGTCTGGATGGAGTGGGCCGTCCAGACCATCGCGCTCATCATTACGTCGTTTTTCTGGCGGGCCGTCTACACCGACCAGACGGTCATCGCCGGGCTGGCCCAGTCGCAAACGCTGACTTATGTCCTGCTCGCGCTGATCTTCGCGCCCTTTGTCCACAGCACGGGCATGATCTACAACTTCGGCTATCTGCTCAAGGAGGGCCAGATCGCCGTTGAATTGCTGCGTCCCCTGGACTTCCAGGCGGGCCAGTATGTCTGGCGCACCGCCGAGTTATGGGTCGGCCTGATCCTCCAGGTTCCCCTGTTCATCGTGGCCCTGTTCCTCGGTATGCAGCCGCCGTTAGACCCGCGCCTGTGGGCCGTGTTCCTGGTGACGGCCTTCCTGGGCCATGCCGTCCTGTTTTGCTTTGACTGGATGCTGGGTTGCCTGGCGTTCTACGTCACCGAAATCTGGGGCCTGAGCGTGGCACGCTACGGCTTCACCCTGTTCGCCAGCGGCTTGCTCGTCCCGCTGGCCCTGATGCCCGACTGGCTGGCCGGCATCCTCAACGTCCTGCCCTTCGCCCAGGCGCTCTACGTCCCGCTATCGTTCCTGACCGGCATCGCCCCCCTGTCCGACGCGCCGCGCGTCTGGCTGGCGCAACTCGCCGCGCTGGCCGTCCTATTGCCGCTATCGCGCTGGGTCTTTCGGGTCGCCGTCCGTAAGGTTACGGTGCAGGGGGGGTAGGGAAGCGTGATGCGTAATCCGTAATGCGTAATCCGTATTTCGTTACCGTTGGGGCAAATACATTAAGGCTTCGTGCCGTTGTGCCTTCGTGGCCTTTGTGATTCGAGAGGATAACAAGCCCATGCCCCGTTACGTGAGCCTATACAGCTTGTTCCTACGCCAGCGGCTCAAAATCCTGATGGAGTACCGCGTCAACTTCTTCATCGGCGCGGTCTCGACGCTCATCGAGCAGACAGCCGGCCTGCTGACCGTCTGGGTGGTCATGCAGCGCATCCCCCTGCTGAACGGCTGGACCTATGAGGAGTTGCTCCTGGTCTACGGCCTGCTGGCGCTGTCCAAGTCGCTGACCTACCTATTCGCCGATAACCTCTGGACGGTGGGGCGCGAGTACATTCGTACCGGCGGCTTCGACCGCTTCCTGGTGCGGCCGGTGGATCCGCTGTTCCACCTGCTCGCCGACCGCTTCGACCATCAGGGCCTCGGCCACCTGATTATCGGCGGCATCCTGGTGTCTACCGCCTCGGCCCGCCTGGGCATCACGTGGGACCTGCCCCATCTACTCTATCTGGTCGTGGCTGTCCTCAGCGGGGGCCTCATCTTCATTGGCCTCAACCTCATCACCTGCGTCAGCGCGTTCTGGATCATGGACTCGGTGCCGGTCACGCGCGTCGTGTTTGACATGAACGAGTTTGCCAAGTATCCCCTGTCCATGTACAACCGGGGCGTCCAGTTTGTGCTGACCTGGCTGGTCCCCTACGGCTTCGCGTCCTTCTACCCGGCCAACTATCTACTGGGCCGCGACGTGGGCGTCCTCGTCTGGCTCGGCCCGGCCGTCGCCGTGACCCTCCTGCTCATCGGCTACCGCCTGTGGCTGTTCGGCCTACGCCACTACGCCAGCACCGGCTCGTAAAGCCGTTACGCCGTTTGCATCTCTCCGATACGCGCCAGGGCGTCGGCGGGCAAGGGACCGCGTTCGACGTAACGGACCGCCGCCTCAAGCTGCTCGCCGCTGGAAATGCCGAGGAGGGCCGTCGAGACGTGGGGCTGGCTGATCACAAAGCGGATAGCCGCTTCGACCAGGTTCTCGACAATCCCCTCGTCCATCAAGAAGCCGAACCGCTGCGCACGGGCCACATCCGCCTGATAGTCGGCGCTGCTGGCGATGGGGTCCACCGTCCTGGCGGCAATGGGATGGCGCTCCGGCGTGCCGGCGAGGGCGCCGCCGGCCAGGATGCGAATGGCGATGACGCCCATGCCCTGCTGCCCGGCCCGATCAATGGCCTGCCCATAATCCTGGAAAGGGAAGCCGTCGGGTACAGCCATCCCGGCCGAGGGGTTGAGCAAGTTGTACGGGACCTGGATGGACTGAAAGGCGCGGCTGGCAATCGCCGCCTGGATGGCCTCTGTCGTGCCCAGGCCGGTCAGCCCCCACGCCCGAATCTTCCCCTGCCGCTGGAGCGCCTGGAAAGTGCCCGCCACGATGGCCAGGTCCGGCAGGTCCAGGGTGCGCCGCTCCGGCACGGTGTCCGGCCCGAACCGATTGTGCAACTGCAACAGGTCAATGCTGTCGCGCCCTAGACGGCGCAGGCTGGCGTCAACGGAACGGAAGACGGCGCCTTCGATGTCGTCCATCTCTTCCGTGGTCAGCCGCACTTTAGTGCCCACCACCACGTCGGCCTGCAACTCGCGTAGGACCGCGCCCAGGTTGACCTCAGATTGACCGTTGCCATACAGCGGCGCGGTGTCAAAATAGGTGGTGCCCAGGTCAATGGCGCGGGCCACCACCTGGCGCATCGTCGGGTAGTCGCCGCGCACCAACAGCCCGCCCATGCTGCCGCAGCCAAAGCCGAGCTGTGAGACGGATAGGCCCGTCTGGCCCAATCGTTGCGTGAGCATCGTTCATTACTCCTCTGGCAAGCTACATGGTTTAGGTTTCGGCGCGCTGGAGCCAGCCTTCCACAATGGTGGCGTCGTGGTCGGCCATCAGGTCGGCGGCGCGGTGGCCGACGTCGGCGGGGAGGTCCGCGCGGGGGTCGGCGGCGTAGATCAGGGGCGCATGCCCCGCGCCGCGTAACATCTGACCCGTGAAGGGATGGACACACGTCTCGTAGTCGTGTTTGATGGCGGTGGCCTCGCGGCGCTGCCAGGCGCGGGTGGCGCGATTGTACTCGACCTGGCTCGTGGTTCCAAACGCTTTGACCAACTCGTAGATATGGGTGACTTTGTTCCGCCGCAGCATCAGGGTGACGGCGAGGTCGCGGCGCTCCTCTGGGGACAGGCTGAACAGCCCGTCACGGCTGAGGCGGGACTGGAGGTCGGGCGGCGCAATCGCCAGCAGGAGGCTCGCCAGCCGTTCGTCCAGCGCCT
>JAHCIP010000188.1 GCA_026129165.1 Anaerolineae bacterium | reverse complement strand
GCGTGAGCCAGGCAGCGCCGACAAGGTCTGGTGGGGCAAGGTCAATCGCCCCTTCGACCCCGAACGATTCGAGCATCTCTACCGCCGCGTGCTGGCCTATCTCCAGGGCAAGAACCTCTATGTCCAGGACTGCTTTGCCGGCGCGGATCCCGCCTACCGCCTACCTATCCGTGTCGTGACTGAGTATGCCTGGCACAGCCTGTTCAGTCGCAACATGTTCATCCAGGCGACGCCTCAAGAACTGGCCGTGCACGACCCGCAGTTTACGGTGCTCGATGTTCCCAACTTCCACTCCGAGCCAGATGTGGATGGGACCAATAGCGCGGTGTTTATCATCCTGAATCTGGCCCGCCGCCTGGTGCTGATTGGGGGTACCCAGTACGCGGGCGAAATCAAGAAGTCGGTCTTCACCCTGCTCAATTACTTGCTGCCGCAACAGCATGTCTTGTCCATGCACGCCTCGGTCAACGTCGGGCCTCAGGGCGACCCCGCCGTCTTCTTCGGGCTGAGCGGCACGGGCAAGACGACCCTCTCGGCCGACCCGGAGCGCACCCTGATCGGCGATGACGAGCACGGCTGGAGCGACCAGGGCGTGTTCAACTTCGAGGGCGGCTGCTACGCCAAGGTCATCCGCCTGTCGCGTACAGCCGAGCCGGAGATTTACGAGACGACACGCCGCTTCGGCACCATCCTCGAAAATGTCGCCATTGACTCGGTCACGCGCCGCCTGGAGCTGAACGATGCGACGCTGACCGAGAACACCCGCGCGGCCTACCCCATCAGCCACATCCCCAACGCCGACCGCCAGGGCCGCGCCGGCCACCCGCGCACCATCATCATGCTGACGGCGGATGCCTTCGGCGTGCTGCCCCCCATCAGCCGCCTGACGCCAGCCCAGGCCATGTACCACTTCCTGTCGGGCTACACGGCCAAGGTGGCGGGCACCGAACGTGGCGTGACTGAACCGCAGGCCACCTTCTCGACCTGTTTTGGGGCGCCGTTTATGGTCTTGCCGCCTGTCACTTATGCCAACCTGCTCGGCGAAAAAGTCGCCCAGCACAATGTCGCGGTCTGGCTAGTGAATACGGGCTGGACGGGCGGTCCGTATGGCGTGGGCCAGCGTATGTCCATCGCCTACACGCGGGCGATGGTCCGCGCCGCGCTGAATGGCGCGTTGGAAGGCGTGCCGACGACCACCGACCCTATCTTTGGTCTGGCGGTTCCGACAGCCTGCCCCGATGTGCCAGCCGAGGTCCTCAACCCGCGCAACACCTGGGCCGACCAGGCCGCCTACGACCAGCAGGCCCTCGACCTGGCGCAGCGGTTCGCCAAGAACTTCGAGCAGTTCGCCGCTGACGTCTCGCCCGAGGTGCGCGCCGCTGGCCCGCAGGCCGTCCTGGCGATGGCATGAGGACTCGTTGAAGGCGGACTTGCCTCCGGCGCTGGCCTGCGTTATAATGCAGGCCAGCGCCTTGAGGAGAGTTAGCCATGTCCACCCAGCACGAGGTTCTGGGCCTCCTCGCCCAGCTTACCGAAGTCCCCGACCTCCCCCAGCGGCTCGACCTACCGCTGTACGAGACGCAGGTGCTTGACTCCCTCAAGACGGTGGAGTTGATCGTCTCCCTCGAGGAGAAGTTTGGCATCGAGATTTCCCCGGCCGAGTTCGACCGCGAGGCGTGGGCCACCCCCCGCCTGATTGTCGCTAATATGGAAAGCCGAGTCGGACGGTAACAGCGGCCCCCTGGTTGGGCCGTTCCGATGTCTGTGGGGTCACAGACCATGTACACATCCCATCTGCGCCCCGCTCTCACTGCCCTGGCCCTGCTCCTTGTCGCGCTGTTGGCTGGCGTCCGCTACGCCGAACAGGCTGAGATTGCCTGTGTCCATGCCCTGGCGCCTGAATTGGCGCACCAGAAACACGTCGGCCGCGCTCTGCCACGCGCCGCCTTCCAACAGCCCGACCTCCTGCCCTTCTATGGCAGTTCCGAACTCAAGTGGCAAACCCGCTACGATAGCAAGAGCTTGTTCACGACCTACCCGACCGGCTTTATGGTGTCCGTGGTCGGGGCCAATGGCGCGGCCAGCCTGATCACCCAGCAAAGCCTGGCGGCGGTGGGCGGGGCCATGCGGGGCAAGAAAGTCGTTGTCTCCCTGTCGCCCTCGTTTTTTTTCCACCCGATGAGCGCCCCAGTCGTCTACTCGGGCAATTTCTCGCGCCTGCACGCCTTTGAGGTGGCCTTTAGCGCTGACCTCAGCTACGGGCTGAAACAGGCGGCCGCCCGTCGGATGCTTGACTACCCCGCCACCCTTGACCGCGACCCGCTGCTCGCCTTTGCCGTCCAGCGCCTGGCGGAGGATAGCCCACTGAGCGTCGCTCTGTATTACGCCGCCCTCCCACTTGGCAAACTCCAGACCGCGATCATCCGCCTCCAGGACCACTGGACGACCATGACTTTCCTGCGCCAGCGGTCTCCCGACGACCCGATGAAGCGTCTCCCGGCCGAGATGGACTGGGACAAGCTGTATCGCCGCGCTCGCGAGGCAACTATCAAAGAGGCCGAGGGAAACCCCTTCGGGTTTAATGCCAGGCGGTGGATGGAGGAGATTGAAACGGTCGCGGCGCTGGACAAGGACAGCCTGACCGACGACGAATTCCTCCAGACCATGAGTGTGTCGAAGGAGTGGACTGACCTGGACCTGCTGCTCCAGACGCTCCAGGAACTCGGCGCGCAGCCGCTAATCCTGAGTATGCCCGTCCCGGAGAAGTACTACGCCCACATAGGTGTCTCGGCGGGCGCGGTTCAGGTGTTCTATAGCCGACTGCGGGCGGCAGTGGACCGCTATGGCTTTGCGCAGGAGGACTTCGCCGAGTTTGGCGCGGACCCCTATTTCCTGCTCGACCCCCAGTTCCACCTCAGCAAGGCGGGCTGGGTCCACTACAGTCGCACCATAGACGCCTTCTACCACGACCAACCGCTACCCAGCCGCGACCGCAGCGTACGCGCCAGTACGAACTAGAGAAGGCGTCCCCTGCATGATCCAGCGTTCCGTGGCTCGCCTCGCCGCCCTCGCCTCACGTCCCTGGCTTCGCAGCCTGGCTCTGACGATCTACTACCTCCTCATCCTCCTGGCCCTGCTCGCTCTCTACGGTCAGGGCGACTTCTCGACGCCCTCGTTCATCTACCAGGGCTTCTAGGGGACGCCCATGCATGTTTTGGACCGCATCGCCCGCTGGGCCGCCGTGACGCCTGACCGCCCGGCGCACCTCTCCCAGGGCCGCCGCCTGACTTACGCCGACCTGCGCCGCCAGTCCGACGCCCTGGCCGCCCACCTGGCCTGCGTGCTCCCCGACGACCGTTCCCCAGTGGCTGTCATCGGCCACAAAGAGCCGGAGATGCTCGTCGGCTTCCTGGGCGCGGTCAAGGCCGGCCATCCCTACGTCCCCATTGATACCAGCCTGCCCGAGCAACGTATTCAGCGCATCCTGGCCCTCGCCAACGCCAGCCTCGTCCTGCGCCCGGCGGACATCGCCCACCTGAGCCAGGGCGACGCCCAGCCGCCGGACCGCATGCTCGCCCCCGGCGACCCCTACTATGTCATCTTTACCTCGGGCAGCACCGGCGAACCCAAGGGCGTGGTCATTACTCTCGGCAACCTGACCAGCTTCGTGGATTGGATGATGGCCGAGCACGCGCCGGTCGAGGGCCAGGAGGTCTATCTCAATCAGGCCCCGTTCTCGTTCGACCTGTCCGTCATGGACCTGTACATGAGCCTGACGACCGGGGGGACGCTGTTCAGCCTGGTCCGCGACGACATCGCCAACCCGCGCCAACTCTACCAGACGCTCGCCGCGTCGCAGGCGACGGTGTGGGTCTCGACGCCCTCCTTCGCCCAGATGTGTCTGGCCGAGCGCCGCTTTGACGCGGCCAGGCTGCCCACGGTACGCCGCTTCCTGTTCTGCGGCGAAACGCTGGCCGCCGAGGTCGCCGCCCAACTCCTCGACCGCTTCCCCGCCGCCCAGGTTTGGAACACCTACGGACCGACTGAGGCGACTGTCGCCACCACCTCGGTTCAGATTGACCGCGCCGTCCTGGCCCGCTTCCCCGACCTGCCCGTCGGCTATCCCAAGCCGGGCAGCCAGATTCTCATCACCGATGAAACAAGGCAGCCCGTGCCGCCGGGCGAGCGCGGCGAAATCGTCATTGTCGGGCCGAACGTCAGCCCTGGCTATCTCAACCGCCCCGACCTCAATGCCCGCGTCTTCCAGCCCGTCGGCGGCCAGCCCGCCTATCGCACCGGCGACCGGGGCTATCTCCAGGATGGGCTGCTATTCTTCGAGGGCCGCCTGGACCATCAAGTCAAGCTCCACGGCTATCGTATCGAGTTGGGCGACGTGGAGACTCACCTGCGTAGCCTGGCAATGGTGCGTGACGCCGTGGTCGTGCCTCAGATGAAGCACGGCAAGGTGGAGGCCCTGGTCGCCTTTGTCATTCTGGCCGAGCCGCCGACCGGCGCCGCTTTCGAAATCACGCAGCAGTTGCGGGGTCAACTCGCCGAGCGTGTGCCGTCCTACATGGTGCCGGGCAAGTTCCGCTATCTCGATGTTTTTCCCATCACACCCAACGGCAAGGCCGACCGCCGCGCCCTGATCGAGACGCTGGCATGACGCCCTACGCTACGTTTGGCTACTTCGGCGTGTTGCTGTACGCCGTCGTCCCGCTCCTCGTTCCCCGCGTCAATACTCGCTGGTCGCGCCTCTGGCTGCTCGGCGCGACGGGGTTGATGCTGCTGGTCCAATACTGGAACCCGATAGAACTTCGGCCGGGCGTGGCCGTCCAACCTCTGTGGCTGGTTATCGTCTACGGCGCGTTCCAGTGGGCCATCGCGCAGGGCTTCCTCATCCTGCGCCGCCGTCAGATCACCCGCTGGCCGTTCTACGGCGCGGTCGGCCTGTCGCTGCTGCCGCTGGCTGTGGCGAAATACCTGCCGCTGCTGGCGCCCGAGAGCGCCATCGGCTTCCTCGGCATCTCCTACGTCACCTTCCGCAGCCTGGACGTGATCTTCCTCATCCAGGACCGCCTGATCCAGACCCTGCCGACGGCCCAATTCCTGGCCTACCTGTTCTTCTTCCCGACCGTCTCGTCGGGGCCGATTGACCGCTACCGCCGCTTCGAGCAGGACTGGCAGCGCGAGCGGACCGGGGCCGAGGTCTGGGCGGACGTGGACCGCGCGATCCACCACATCTTTACCGGCTTCCTGTACAAGTTCATCCTGGCCTATCTCGTCCAGCGCTATTGGCTCGCGCCGCTGACGGGCCGCGGCCTGCTCGATACCGTCACCTACATGTATGCCTATAGCGCCTATCTGTTTTTTGACTTCGCGGGCTACTCGGCCTTTGCCGTCGGGGTGAGCCTCCTGTTTGGTGTCCACACGCCCGACAACTTCAACCGCCCCTTCCTGGCCCGCGATATCCGCGAGTTCTGGAACCGCTGGCACATCAGTCTGTCCACCTGGTTCCGCGACCACGTTTACCTGCGCTTCGTCCTGACGGCTACCAGGCGGCGCTGGTTCAAGGACCGCTATACCGCCTCCACCCTCGGCTTCCTGCTCCTGTTCGGCCTCATGGGGCTATGGCATGGCCCGCACCTGAATTACCTGCTCTACGGCCTGTACCACGCCGGGCTAATGATCGGCTATGACCGCTTCACCCGCTGGAACAAGGAGCATGGGGTGTGGGGGACGAGTTGGCCCTGGCAGGGCGCGGCCCTCCTCCTTACCTTCCACGCCGTGTGCTTTGGCTTCCTCCTCTTCTCTGGCCGCCTGTTTTAACCGCGAACTGCTGGCACACTCTGTGCAATAGAGATTACAAATCTTGAGGTGAGGCGGTAGGGGATGAGTATCTTAGTGGTTGAAGACAATCAAAGTATTCGTGAGATGGTGGCGTTAGTGCTGGAAGAGGCGGGCTACGAAGTCATCTGCGCGCGCGACGGCCAGGAGGCGCTAGACCTGCTGGCTCAAGTCGAGCCGCATGTGATTCTACTGGATATGCGCATGCCGCGTATGGATGGGCGGACCTTCGCCCAGGTCTACCGCAAGAAGCTGGGCGATGGCGCGCCGATTGTGGTGATGACGGCGTCGTACAATCCGGCTAAGGCGGCGCAGGACACACAGGCAGCGGCTTATCTGTCCAAACCGTTTGAGGTGGATGATCTGCTGGGGCTGATCCGGCAGGTCGAGACGGGCCAGTGAAAATGTACGGGGTGTAGGGGTAGCCACAGGGGGCTACCCCTACACCCCGCGCTTAGCCTACCCCTGCGCCAGTACCGCCTGAATCTCCGCCGCGTAGGCCGCGCTAGCCGGGTCGTCGGTGACCAGTTGAATCTGGTCCGCTCCGCTGATGCCCAGCCCTAACTCGATGGCCCGCGCCAGTTGCTCCTGGCCGAAGATCGGTCCCTGGCTCACCTCCGGCGTCGTCCCAAAGTAGCGCAGCAGGGCGACGCCCACCGCGTCCAGCGCGACGCGGTCCGTTCCCGCCAGCACCACCTCGCTCCATACCTTCTTTCCCGTATCGGGTCCACCGTTGACAAACGCTTCCACGCCGTCCATCACGACCAGGGCCGGCTGGTCGGCCGTGTTGATCTCGGCGATCATGCGCCGCTGGTGGGGCGAGCCATGCAACTCGGTCATGTAGTTGTACGCCTGGCCGGGCATGGTCTTGCCCACCAGGCCGACCGAGTTCTTGAGGGAGAGGGTGAAGTGGCCGCCGAAGCGGTGCGTCTTGAGGTTGCACGTCTGAACCAGCGCGTCGCATTCCAGGCAGGGGCGCGGGAAGGGGAAGCCGTTCTGCCAGTGGCTGTCCTCAAGGCGCAGCAGTTCCCACTGCCCGCGCCCCAACTCGTCCAGCACCAGCGTCTCGAAGCCTAACTCGCGGCCCAGGCTGAACACGCCGAGCCCTTCCATCGTCTGTCGCGTTACACCCATCCCGCTACGGTCCACGACGGTGACGCGGCTCGCCCCCTGCGCCTGAAGCTCCTGGACCAGGGTACGGAGCACGGTCGGGTGGGTCGAGCCGGGCGTGGGGTCGGCGCTATTGAAGTTGGGCTTGAGGATGACGGACTTGCCCTGCACGGCATTGACGCCCAGCAGGCGCATCGCCCGGCGGACGCCCTCGGCGCGGTCGCGCGTCTTGACAAAGGCGACCCGGGCCAGGGGTGGGACCGCCGTTGCCGTGGCGGGAATAGAGGTCACGGTCGGCGCGAGGGTCGCGGTAGCCTGAGGGGCCATTGTCAGGGTCGGCTGAACCACCGAGACAGTGGGCGCGGTCGTGGGGGGCGCAGTGGTGGGTGGGATAGCGGTGGGGTTCGCCGGAATGGGTGTCGCGGGAGGAACGGCTGTGGCGACGGCCACCTCCTCTACGACGCGGGCGCAGCCTTCCAGAAGCGCCGCGCCGGCCGCCAGTCCGCCCAGCGTCACCAGCCCGCGCACAAAAACGCGCCGGCTCACGCCTTGTTCCACTGCGTCGTGGTCTGTATGATCCCGGCTCGTCATACATCCTCCATCCCGCCCTCACCCTCATCTTCCATCTTCAATCATCAGTCTTATGCTAAACTATAGACTTCCCCGAGGCGTGTGTCAAACAGTATTTGACATGTATGGGAGGGCGTGGTATGCTCGGCTCCGACGCTCAACGACGATGCGTGAAAGCGAGGCTCCCCCTATGCTTGTCCTGGACTTTGGCCGTTCCTTCTTCTGGTTTGAGATTGATTTCGAGAAGAAGCCCCCCAAGACGGTCTCCGATGCCCGCCAGAACACCCACAATCGCGCCCGAATCCGTATAGACTGCCGCTGCGAACTGACCTCCCCCACCGGCCAGACTACCGAGTACTTCCTGGGGGAAGCCTGCAAGACCGAACGGGTGGGTGTGGGGCGGGACGTGGGTATCTTCACCCAGCCCAACGCCGACTTCCGCCCCGTCCTCTCCGCCGACTATGCCCTCATCTTCAAGAGTTGGGACAAGAATGACAAAGGCGTGATGCTCGTGCCGCCCAGCCTGGGGCCGCAGCCCGAACGCCAGGTCATCGCCACGCAGGACGCCTTCTACCGCCACGGCTTCCTCCTCTACTCGGTCGAAGGGGTCGAGTTGCCGACGGTGGACGCCATCATCCAGGCCACCGACGCCGGCCAGCCGCTGGTCGCCCGCACGGCCTTCGACGTCGCCGGCTACCACGTGGTTCTCGACTACCCCGTCGTGACCCTCAACGTGAGCGAGAAGTTCCAGGGCTATCAGACCGATACCGGGCCGGTCCTCTTCCCCGACCTGGCCCAACCCCACACCCAGCCTCTCGACACGTTCCGGCTGGCCTTCTGCGCCTTCAACAGCCCGGATTGGACGGAGTTTATCGTCCAAAAGCCGACATCCGTGGGTAACGGCATCTCGGTCAACCACTACTCGGAGAGCCGCTGGGTTGGGGGGCGGAATAGTCTAATTGCACTACCTTAAGGGAAGAGTAGGAAGGGTGAGAAGAGGGGGAAGAGGGGGAAGGAGGTCGGCGGATGGCAAGCGCGTTGGAACAGGTGGCGTGGCCAGCGGCGGTGTGTGACAGCCAGGGTGGGTTGTGGCTGGCGTGTCGGAGCTTTGTAGCCGACGACACCCCCCAGCCGCCCGCCCTTACTATCCAGGTCGCTACATCCTGGACCCGCCTCCAGCCGAGGGTGGTGGCCGAGGGGCCGCACCTGTCGCCACCGGCTCTCGTCCTTGACCGCCTGAACCCGGCGGGGGAAGTGGTGCGCGTGGCCTGGCTGGCCGGGCCGGGCGGGTCAGAGGGAGTGCGGGTCGCGGCTGTCGCGGCGGACCCCACCCCCGGCCCCTCCCCTAGTCAGGGAGGGGCGCCGGATCTCGAAACTGTCCCCGATGAGACAGGACATGTCGGCCGCCTCGGCCTCGTCGGAGCCACCGACAGCGCGGGCGTCGCCTGGCTGGCCTGGCAAACGGTGACCGGGCGCGGCGGGACAATCCAGGTGAGTCGCCGTGAGGCGGACGGCTGGACGCCGCCTGAGACCGTCTCCGACCCGGCCCAGCCCGCCTCCGAGCCGTGTCTCGCGGCGGACCTTCAGGGCAACCTGTGGGTCGGCTGGACTGGCTTTACCGGCAGCGGCTTCCGACTGACCTTGCGCCGCCGGCTGGCGAGTGGTGTCTGGGAGGAGGCGGTTACCACTGGCGAGACAGACGCCATAGACCTGGAGCCGTCGCTGGACGTGGACGCGCAGGGCCGGGTCTACGCGGCGTGGAAGCGGGTCGCGGGCCGCTGGGGTACCCTCGCGGGCGCCCGTCTCAACGAGGACACCCAGGTTTACCTACGGGTGTACGACCCGGCGCGGCAGGTCTGGACTAACCTGGGCGACTCCGACGGTCGAGTCCCCCTGCCCTCGACCGGGCGGTCCGGCTCGATTGCGGGGCGCGAGACCCTGGCGACGTGGGCGCCCCCCCTGGCCCCGCGTGTCCTGGTGGATGCCGAGGGCGGCGTGCGGCTCTTGTTCCGCCGCTTCCGCGACCTCCACCCCGTCTATGACTGGGGGCATGATCTGTACGCGACAACCTGGACGCCGGATGGCTGGACTGAACCAATGTTGGTCAGTCACACCGCTGGCTTCCCGGAGGCGCAACACCTGGCGTTGCGCATGGCCGATGGCGGGGTCGCCGTGGTCTACCAGTACTCGCACCAGCCGCCGACCTACTGGCACTGCCCAGACGACCACACGGATACCATCATCGGTCACAGCGGCATCGCGGTTACACGCCAGATGTGGGGCGGCAAGCTGCCGACGGTGCGGAAGATTGGCCCGGCGCGGGCTGAGAATCTACAGCCCGGCACGCCGGATTTGTCTGGCAGTCTGACCGAGCCGCCTTCGACTGTCACTCTGAGCGCAGCGAAGAGTCTCTCCTCACACCATCGAGATGCTTCGCCTGCGGCTTCCTCGATGCGGAGGACTATGCAGCATGACATGTACTCCGTCCTGGGCAACGAGATGTGTTTCTTTGGCGACCTGCACAATCATTCCAATCTCTCGACAGACATGGTCAACAAAGACGGCGGGCTGCGCGACCACTACCGCTTCGGCCGGGACTTCGTGGGCTACGACTTCTATGCCCTCACCGACCACGTGGAGGAGTCGGGGCCGGCCGGCTGGCTCGACAGCCTCGACATGGCCGACGCCTTCACTCGCGCGGGCGGCTTCGTCGCCTGGTACGCCCTGGAGTGGACCAACCGCATCCCCGCCGATGGCCGCGGCAGCCTGCAAGATACCTGCGTTTTTTGCGCCGACCGCGAGGCCGCCTGGACGGTCCGCCATCTAGCGCGGCAGATTCCCGATGGCAGCCGCTTGCTGCCCCGGCTCGACCAGGCGGGGCTGCGGGGCCGCGTGTTTATCATCCGCCACTTCCACGGCGGGCGCGGCTACGGCCTGGACCTGGACGAGCCGTGTAACCAGTTTATGGCCCAGGCCGGGCCGGGGGTTGAGCCGGTCATCGAGTTGGTGCAGATGCGCGGGCCGTGTCTGCCCATCTACCAGGCCTTGCTGAGCCGTGGCGTGCGGCGCGGGGTCATCGGCGGGACAGATCACGGCCGGCCAGGAGGGCGAGTCTTTGTCAACGGCACGACGGGCATCTGGTCCCCGGCCCTAACACGCGAGGCTCTGTTCCAGGCCGTAGGCCGTCGGCGGACCTTCGCCACCAACGGCGCGCGGCTGGCGCTCGACTTCGGCGTGGGTGACACGCCCATGGGCGGCGAGACGACGGCGTCTGGGCCGGTCCATCTGCGCGGCTTCGTCGTCGGCACGCAGCCCGTGCGGCAGGTCACAGTCTACCGCGACGGCGAGGCGTGGCAGACGCTCGCCCCCAATACTCCCCGCGTCGAACTGGACCTGACCGATACTCCCGCGCGCGGCGAACACTACTACTGGCTGCACGCTGTCCAGGACGCCGAACAGGGGCAGGCGTATCCAGGCGAAGGATGGTCGTCGCCCCTGTGGGTGATGGTAGAGTAATAGGCGTGTCGAGGACTGCGGCCTGAACGCCGCAGCGTGATGAAAAGGCTGCCGTGGCGTTTAGGCCACGGGTTCCGCCGCCGACGGCCTAAGCGTCGCCGCGTGGCGGGAACAAGCCGTGGCGTTCAGGCCACGGGTTCCGCCGACGGCTGCCTAAACGCCGCAGCGTGATGAAAAGGCAGCCGTGGCGTTTAGGCCACGGAGTGCACTAACGCTCGCTATCAGCTAGTCGAGGCTGGAGAACTGCTTATGGCCGAACGAGAGGTCTGGACGACACGGGGCTTTGAGGATTTCAGCCAGGGCACGCTGGGCAACGCGGGGCAGAACCTGTACGTCTCGCGGGCCGGCGTCTTGCAGCGCATCCACCAGTACGACTTCAACCGCGATGGCTACAGCGAACTGGTCTTCTGTAATTCGCAGAACCACTGGGAGAAGCCGTCGAGCTACGTCTACCTGGACCCGCTCCACTCCATAGAGCGGCTCGAACTCCCGTCCGACGGCGCGTGGTCGGGCGCGGTGGCCGACCTCAACGGCGACGGCTACGACGATCTGGTACTGGGGATGCACTACAACGGCATCCGGACCGACCTCAATGCCGCCATCTACTTTGGCTCGCCCGCCGGCTGGAGCGAAAACCGCCAGCAGTTCTTGCCGGCCCCCCGCTGTACGTCGGTGGCGGCGGGGGACTTCAACGGCGACGGCCGACCGGACCTGGCCCTACTGTGTCACGGCCAGGTGCGCCTGTTTTACCAGTCGGCGTTGGGCTTCGAACCGAAGCGGTATGTGGACCTGCCCATTGTGGGCGAGCAACTGAGCGCCGCCGACCTGGATGGCGACGGCTATGCCGCGTTGGTCGTTCGCGCTGCCGATGGCGAGGT
>JAHCIP010000187.1 GCA_026129165.1 Anaerolineae bacterium | reverse complement strand
TCCATCTGGTCAAGCACCTGCTCCATCATCTCGCGGCGCGTCAGTGTGCCGGTGCGTTCCAGCAGGCGGTCCGAGAGCGTGCTCTTGCCGTGGTCAATGTGGGCGATAATCGAAAAGTTCCGAATATGGTCTTGCTGCATTCTCTATCCTTTAACCCAGGCCGTCAGGTCTCTTGACCCATCGTCCTGGAACCCTGTCCCTAAAGTATACTCGCCCCCCGCCCTAAATCGAAGTTCCACGCTGAACACCTTACCCTCACCTGGCGTTTCTATGACATGGACCTCACCACTCTTGCCCTCTCCCTCTGGGAGAGGGTAGGGTGAGGGTCTTAGATGCGCGGGCCTCGGAAAATCTGGAAGTATAGGACGACGCCCACCAGCGCGAACCCGCCCACCGTCAGCGCGACCTGCGCCGCGCCGGGGCTGAGGATGGGCACGTCGAACACCAGAACGAGCGCGGCGACCAGCCATAGAACGATGGCGGCGGCGAAGATGATGGCCTGGATGATGGGCCGGGGCGGCCCTTTCGGATCTTTCGGCGTCATATTGCCCTTCCGTTATTCCAACACGATACACATGCTTATATCATTGGAATGTCAATCTTTCACCGCTGAGGCCGCTGAGGACACAGAGACCTATATTGTTTTCCTCTGCGCCCTCTGCGTCCTCGGCGGTGAACATGTTTAGTCCTTCGCTGCCAGCGCAGCGCTCACCAGCGCGTCCACTTCGACACTCTCCGCCGTCGGCGTCAGCGTGAGGTGGGTCAGAAATTCGGTGTTGCCGGCCGGCCCCTGGATGGGCGAGCGGGTCAGCCCGCGCACGCCGAAGCCTTCGCCCTGCGCCCAGCCGAGGATGTCCACCAGGACGGCCCTGTGCTGGCGGGGGTCGCGCACCACCCCGCCCTTGCCCACCTGCCCCTTGCCCACCTCGAATTGGGGCTTGATGAGCGCCACAATGTCGGCGTCGGGCTGGCACAGCCGACGCACGGCGGGCAGGACGAGCTTGAGCGAGATAAACGAGACGTCAATGACGACCAGGGCGACCGGCTCAGGCAGGCTCTCCAGGTGGCGGATATTGACCCGCTCCATGACGACCACGCGCGGGTCCTGGCGCAGTTCCCAGGCCAGTTGCCCATAGCCCACATCCACCGCGTACACCCGCGCTGCCCCGCGCTGGAGCAGCACATCGGTGAACCCGCCCGTTGAAGCGCCTACGTCCAGCGCGACGCGCCCCGCGACCGGCACGGCGAAGCGCTCCAGCGCCGCCTGGAGCTTCAGCCCGCCGCGGCTGGCGAACTGGGGCCGCGCCTCGACCTCGACCTGGGCCGCCGTCTCGACGCGTGTTCCAGGCTTGTCCACCACCACGCCGTCCACGCGCACCTCGCCCGCCTCGATATAGCGCTGCGCCAGCGTCCGGCTGGCCGCCAGCCCCCGCGTCACGAGAAGCTGGTCCAATCGCTCTTTTGACATACCTCTCCGAAAGGAGTACGCTTTGTGGCATGGACGATCAATTACTGACCCGACCCGCGCCCTCGGAACCAATGGCGACCCGCCGCCCCTGGCAGACGGCGCGCTATCTGCTCAAAGCCATGCGCCCGCGCCAGTGGGTGAAGAACGGCTTTGTCTACGCCGCTCTCTTGTTTGACGCAAAGCTGCTGGAAACCTCACTTCTGCTGCGGACCACCGCCGCGTTTCTCCTGTTCGCCTTGCTGTCCAGCGCCGTCTACCTGATGAATGACCTGGCCGACATCGAAGCCGACCGCCTGCACCCGACCAAGCGCAACCGTCCCCTGGCGTCGGGCAAACTCAGCCCCCGCCTCGCCTTCGTCGCCTGCATCCTGTTCATTGTCCTCAGCCTGCCCGCCGCGTTCTGGCTGGACTGGCGCTTCGGTCTGGTGGCTCTCACCTACCTGGTGGTCCAGATTGCCTATAGTTTCTGGCTCAAGCACGTCGTCCTGGTGGACATTTTCGTCGGCGCGGCCGGCTTTGTGCTGCGCGTCGCGGCCGGCGTCATCATCGCCCATGCCCGCAACTTCTCGCCCTGGCTCTACCTGACAGTCACACTGGGCGCGCTGTTTATCTTTATCGGCAAACGCCGCCACGAACTTACGCTCCTGCAGGGCAATGCTGTCAACCACCGCAAGATTCTGGCCCAGTACAATCTGCGCCTGCTGGACGACATGATGAACCTGGTCACCTCTGCGACGGCCGTGACCTACTCGTTCTACACCTTCTCCGCGCCAAATCTGCCGCCCAACCACCTGATGATGCTAACGATCCCCTTCGTCCTCTATGGCATCTTCCGCTATCAGTACCTCATTCACGTGCGCGGTGAGGGCGGTAGCCCCGACGAGTTGGTCCTCAAGGACAAGCCGCTGCTGGTTGACTTCGCGCTCTGGCTGCTCGTGGTGATTCTGGTCCTCTACGTCGTGCCAGCCTGAACCCCTGTCTGGAGGCAAGCCATGCCCTCGCCCTTCCCCGGTATGGACCCCTATCTCGAAGGCTACTTGTGGCCGGATGTCCATCTGAGCCTGATCTATAAGCTGAAACAACTTCTGGTCCCAGTTTTAAGACCAAAATATACTGTGCGAGTAGAGATTAGCCTTTATGCGGACCCTGTACCCGAAGGTGAAATAGGAGTATCTTACCCAGATGTGGATGTTCTGCTGAGCCAGTCAGGAGTAAGTATTATAGGCAGCCTCGAAGAGCCAGAATCTTTTTCGCAGGGGCCCCTGACTCCCGCCACCCTCACTATACCCCTGATTACCCCTAGAGAAGTCCATGTCCCCTCATTGGAGATTCGGGATACTTCGGGCAATCTTCTAGTGTCTACCATCGAAATCCTGTCGCCCGTGAATAAGCGCGGGCCGAATTTGACTCATTACCGTAGGAAGAGACTTCGACTCCATGACGCAGGGGTGCATCTTCTCGAACTAGACCTATTGAGGCGAGGGCAACGACCTATCGTTCATCCCCGCCTTCCAGAGACGTCCTATCTGATCGCCCTAACCCGTGCTGGCCGAGGTGTTACACACCTATGGCCCATTGGCTTGAGGGACCGTTTACCTGTCGTTCCTCTACCATTGAAGGAAGAAGATGACGACGTGGCGCTTGATTTGCCGGCCGTTCTCAACGCGGTGTATGATGACTCGGCCTATAACCTGTCCATCAATTACCACGAGCCACCCCCACCGCCACCGTTGTCCAGCGAGGATCAAGTCTGGGTCGCCAGTTTAGTTAGTGGTAAATGACACAAGCCTAACGACAGAAAGCCCGCCGAAGCGGGCTTCTTTCATCGTCCTATCCACCACTGTAGAGCCATGACCTGTCACGTCTCTACAGCCCTGCGCCAGGATAACCCTTAGCGCTTGGTGTACTGCGGCCGCTTGCGCGCGCGGCGCAGACCGGGCTTCTTGCGCTCCTTCTCGCGGGGGTCACGCGTCAGAAGGTTGGCGCTCTTGAGCGTGCTGTGCAGGTCCGGGTTGGACTTGTCGAGGGCGCGGGCGATACCGAGGCGGATCGCGCCGGCCTGTCCGTGGACGCCGCCGCCCTGGGTAAGCACGGTCACGTTGTAGCGGGCATCGTTGCCGGTCGCCTTCAGCGGGGCCAGGGCCTCTTCAATCAGGCGCTGGTTGCCCTCACCAAAGTAGGCCACGATGGGCTTGTCGTTGACCAGGACCGTGCCGTCGCCCGCCAGGTAGACGCGCACCTGCGCCGTCGCGCTCTTGCGCCGGCCGACGGCATAGTGATATTGACCAGGAAAAGTCGTAGGCATAATTCCTCGTTAAACCTCAAGCGGCTTCGGCTTTTGGGCCGCGTGCGGGTGGTCGGCGCGACGATAAATCTTCAACTTGCGAATCTGCTGGCGGCCCAGGCGGGTGTGGGGCAGCATACCCCAGACGGCCTGCTGGATGACGCGGTCGGGGTGCTGCTGCATCTGCTCGCGCAGCGTCACGCTCTTGAAGCCGCCCGGATAGCCCGAGTGGCGGGCGTAGAACTTATCTTCCATCTTGTTGCCTGTGACCACGACTTTATCACAGTTCACGACGATCACAAAGTCGCCGGTATCAATATTTGGCTGGAAAATCGGCTTGTGCTTGCCGCGCAGCACACGCGCGATTTCAGTCGCCAGACGGCCCAGGGTCTTGCCCTGCGCGTCTACAACGTACCACTCGCGCTGTACCTCTGTGGGTTTCGTGACGTATGTACTCACTGTCTACTCCTATGCGGTCAGCCGCATGCGACGGCTTCGACCGTTGGCCTCTGTTCATCACTCGGTCTCATCATAAATCACTCGGACCAGGCATAGCCCTTGCGGGGGGGCGATACCGTGGAGACGGGCCGGGTCCGACGAGGCGCGTATCGCTTCGACTTGGTCCGGCGTCAGCCGCCCCCGCCCCGCTTCGACCAGGGCATACACCAGCCGCCGCACCATGTGACGCAGGAAGGCGTCGGCCTGCACCGTCACCTGGACGGTTTGACCCGTCGCCCGCTCGCTCGCTGCTACCCTGACCTCGCTAACGGTCCGCACCGTCGAGCCGGTGGCCTTCATCGGCCGGCCAAAGGCGCGGAAGTCGTGGCGGCCGATGAGCCGCTGGCCCGCTGCCTGCATCGCCGCCACGTCGAGGGCTTCCGCGATGTGCCAGGCGGAGCGCCGCCACAAGGGCGAGCGTTGGGGCTGGTTCAGAAGGGTGTAAACGTACACGCGCGAACGCGCGTCGTAGCGGGCGTGAAAGTCCATTCGGGCTTCAGCCAGGCCAGTCAGGACCACATCGGGCGGGAGGACCGCATTGATGCCGCGTTCCAGTTCGGGCAGCCCACGGGGCCAGGCTGTATCGAAGTGGACCACTTGCCCTGTCGCATGAACCCCGGCATCCGTACGGCCTGAACCCACAATCTGCGCCGGCTGGCCTATAATCCGCTGTAGCGCCTGCTCCAGGACGCTCTGGACGCTGCGTCCGCCTTGCTCGTCCTGGGCCTGCCACCCGACAAAGTCGGCGCCGTCGTATTCCACGACAGCGCGCAGCCGACGCGGGGGGGGCGACGCCTGCTCTGCCACCTTACTCGACCAGGGACAGGACCACCATGTCGGCGGCGTCACCCTGGCGCGGGCCGATCTTCAGAATGCGGGTGTAGCCGCCCGGACGCTCGGCGAACTCAGCCGCGATATTGTGGATCAGGTGGTCCACCACGGCCCCGTCGTGGACAGTGCGCAGAATAACCCGGCGGGCGTGGAGGGCGATTTGAGCCGCCGCCTTCTCCAACTCGGCCGTCTGACCGTTGCGGGCCAGCCCCAGCAAACGCTCGGCGCTAGCCTGACCAACCATCGCGGCGAGGCGGGTCGCGTCGCCATCCTGGGCGATCTGAACCAGTCGCCCCGGCTCGCCACGCTTGGCGCGAGTAATGAGCTTCTCCGCCTCGCCGCGAATCGCCTTGGCCTTGGCCTCGGTGGTCTTGATGCTCTCATGGCGGAAAAGAGCGGTAATCAGATTGCGAAATAGGGAGCGACGCTGGGCCTCGTTGCGACCGAGGTGGCGTCCGAAAACTTGATGAGGCATGTGTCCTTAGTCCTCCCCCCAATCGGGGGACTTGATTAGATCGTCTACGTCGAGACTGTCTTCGAGAAGGTCGGCGCCGTTGCTCGAGGTCGGGGTCTCTACGTACTGCATCCAACCGCGCTCGTCAAGCGCAGCCTTTAATTCGTTCAGAGACTTCAATCCAAAATTGCGAATGACCATCATGGCGCCGTCGCCCTGCGACATGCGCTCCAGGACAGGCCCTACTTGTGTCAGGCCAGCGCGTTTGAGACAGTTGTAGCCACGCACCGGCAGGCCGAGTTCCTCGATAGGGGTCTCGTAGATGTCCTGGGGGATCTTGATCTTGCGGTCGGCTTCTTCGACCACGGGCGCTTCCCCAAACTTCGCTACCCGCTGGAACTCTTCCACCAACCGCTTCGCCGCCCGCTGTACCGCGTCTTGCGGCGCCATCGTCCCGTCCGTCCACACTTCCAGCACTAGCCCGTCAAAGTCCGTCGCCTGTCCCACCCGCGCTGGCTCGACCCTGAACGACGCCTTCCGCACGGGGCTGAAGATCGCATCCACCGGCAACTCGCCTATCGCCAGTCGCCCGCTGTGGCGCTCCGCGGGCAGGTACCCCTGCCCTCGTTGCACCACCATCTCCATGTCTATGTGCCCGTTCCCGTCCAGCGTCAGTAGCGGTAGCTCTGGGTTGATGATCTCTACTTCGCTCGGCGTCTCGATGTCCGCCGCCGTCACCACCCCCGCGCTCCGCGCTTCCAGCCGCATCCGCACTGGCCCTTCCGCCGTCGGCGCGAGCTTCAGCCGCAACTGCTTCACGTTCAGTATCAGCCGCGTCGTGTCCTCTTTCACTGTCGGTATCGGCGAGAACTCGTGATGCACTCCATCGATCTTGATCGATGTCACCGCTACCCCTGGTAGCGAACTCAGCAGCACCCGCCGCAACGCGTTCCCCACCGTCGTCCCGTACCCTCGATCCAGCGGACCCATCCGAAACCGCGCATAGTTGCGCGCGCTCGCTTCTACTTCTATCCGCACTTCGGTCGAGCGATTGTTCTCAACCACGGCGTCCCTCACTTAAAAATACTAAGGATTAAGGATGAATGACTAAAGATTAGGGACGGACTATGCGAACTCCCTAATCCCTCTTCCCTAATCCCGAACTTCTAGACGCGGCGCTTCTTGGGCGGGCGGCAGCCGTTGTGTGGAATGGGCGTCACGTCGCTGATGGAGCGCACGCGCAGCCCAGACGCCTGGAGCGCCCGAATGGCGTTCTCGCGGCCGGGGCCAGGCCCCTTCACAAGCACATCCACCTCGCGGACGCCGTGATCCAGCGCCGCGCGGGCGGCGTTGGAGGCAGCCATCTGGGCCGCATACGGCGTGCTCTTGCGCGAGCCTTTGAAGCCGGCCTGACCGGAGCTGCCCCACGACAGGGTGTTGCCCGTCAGGTCCGTCACCGTCACAATGGTATTGTTGAAAGTGGAATGAATATGCACTTGGGCGTGGGGCACATTCTTGCGCGGGCCACGCGCCACCACGCGACGGCCACCACGCGCGGCCGGTGTACGTTGTCGAGGCATCTGTCTATCGTCTCCTTAGGGCATGACACACCCCACCCGCGCCAGCCACTCTAGCCGGATGGGGAGGTGATGCGTGACACGTGATGCGTAATAAGGACAGCGGATTACGCATCACGCCTTACTTATTACTTCTTCGCCTTCGACCGGCGGCGGCCCGGCACCGTCTTGCGCGCGCCGCGCTTCGTGCGAGCGTTGGTACGCGTGCGCTGGCCGCGCACCGGCAGGTTGCGGCGATGGCGCAACCCGCGATAGCAGTTGATTTCCTGCAGGCGCTTGATGTTCTGACCAATCTCGCGGCGCAGGTCGCCTTCCACCTTCAACTCGCGGTCAATGAACGTGCGCAGCGAACCCAGCTCCGCCTCGGTCAGGTCCCGCACGCGGGTATCCGGGCTGACGCCCGTCGCGCCCAGCACGCGCCGGCTGGTGGTGGGCCCAATGCCGAAGATATAGGTGAGCGCGACTTCCACGCGCTTATCGCGGGGGATGTCGACTCCAGCAATACGAGCCATAAAATAAGTCCTCCGATTAGCCCTGGCGCTGCTTATGGCGCGGGTTGTCACAAATCACAAGGACGACGCCGCGGCGCTTGATGATTTTGCATTTCTCACAGCGGCGCTTGATGGACGGTTTGACTTTCACGGCGACACTCCTCTGGTCAGTATTAAGTAGTCAGACGCCAGTAGTCAGCGAAGGTCTTTCTGACCACTTTTTACTGTCTACTGATTACTCCCCTGACAGCAAAATGTTAGTATAGCACACTTTTAGGGCAATGTCAAGATCTCGTAGCCCTTTTCGGTGACGGCGATGGTATGTTCGAAGTGGGCCGACCACGAACGGTCGTAACTCACCACCGTCCACTTGTCGGGACGGATATACGTTTCCCAGCCGCCCAGAATAACCATTGGCTCGACGGCGAAGGTCATGCCAGGCCGCAGGCGGTAGTTGCGCGGCTTGGAGCCAGTGTCGGGGAGCCAGTTCGGAATATCCGGCTGCTCGTGGAGGTGACGCCCGACGCCATGCCCCGTCAGGTCGCGGGCCAGGTTCATCCCCTGCCCCTCGACATAGCCCTGGATGGCGCGCACGATGTCATAGGTTCGGCCATCTGGCTTGATCTGGGCCAGCCCCTTGAACAAGGCGGCCTGCGTCACCTCTAGCAGCCGCTGAATCTCGGGCCGCGTCTTTCCGACGGGGAAAGTCCAGGCCCCATCGCCGTGGAAACCGCGATAGAACGCCCCGGCATCCAGCTTGACCACGTCGCCTTCGTGGAGCACCCGCTTGCCCGGGATACCGTGGACAACCTCTTCGTTGACCGAAATGCAGGCGGACCCGGGGAAGCCATATAGGCCCAAAAAAGAGGGCGTCGCGCCCCGCTTGCGTATTTCGGCATCAATCATGCGGTCCAGGTCGGCTGTTGTCAGCCCAGGGCGAATTTTCTCGCTCACCACGTTTAACGTTTCGGCGACGATGCGCCCTGCCTGCCGCATAATCTGAAGCTCGGACTTCGACTTCAGAAAGATCACATAGCCTCGTTCATAGGCTCAGGCTGTCTCAACCAAACCCCGCATATTCCGCCGGCTGCGACACGCCCAGTACGCGCAGGACCGCCTCCTGGACCGCCTCGATGGCCTGTTCGCCGTTGACCTGATAGAGCAGCCCGCGCTGACGGTAGAAGTTCTGGAGGGGGGCCGTCTGACGGTAGTAGACCAGCAGGCGGTGCTCAATGGTATCGGCGCGGTCGTCCTCGCGCTGGTATAGCTCAGCGGAGCACGTATCGCACTTCCCCTCGGTCTTGGGCGGGTGAAACGCCAGGTGATACGACGCTCCGCAGCCGCGACACATCCAACGGCCGCTGAGACGTTCCAGGAGGATTTCGTGGTCCACGACCAGGTCCACGACAGCCCCCAGGGTTTTGCCCTGTTCAGCCAGCGCCGCTTCTAACGCCTCGGCCTGAGGAATGGTACGCGGGAAGCCATCGAACAAGGCGCCGCGTACACAGTCATCCTCAGCGATACGGTGTATGACCATGCCAACGGTCACGGCGTCGGGCACCAGCTCACCTCGGTCTATGTAGGCTTTCGCCTGCCGCCCCAATGGGGTTTGATTTTTAATATTCTCACGAAACAGGTCACCCGACGAGATACGTGGGATACCCAGCGCCTGGCTCAACATAGCGGTCTGGGTGCCTTTACCTGCGCCGGGGGCGCCAAGAAAGATCAAGTACAACCGTGAGTCAGCGCCTGCAACCACGTCGTTGCTCCTCAAGCCCATCCTGGTGGGAATATAGGGGCCGCGTCACGGCGCGCCCCTATACCCCTAGTAAGAGGTAACAACCTCCCTTGGCCTTACGACTTACGTCACGTTCTACTTGATGAAACCCTCATAGTGGCGCATCAAGAGCTGCGCTTCCAACTGCTTCATCGTGTCCAGCACGACGCCGACGACGATGAGTAGACCGCTGCTGGTGACCAGCAGGTCACTACGGCCAATCGCGCCCGCGCCGCCCGTGACCAAGCCCAGAATGAAGGGCATGATCGCCACGATACCCAGGAAGACCGCGCCAGCCAGGGTAATCCGCCGCAGGACGGTGTTCAGGTACTCCTCGGTGCGCTTGCCCGGCCGGATGCCAGGGATAAAGCCGCCCTGGCGCTGGAGCGTCTCAGGCAGGTTCTGCTGGCGGAAGACCGTGTCGGTGTAGAAAAACGTGAAGGCCACCACCATCAGGAAGTACAGCACCCAGTAGGTCCAGCCGGTCGTATTGAACGTGCTATAGACCGCCGACGCCAGGTTGCGGAGGAAATCGTTCTCGCTCGCCAGGAATGCCTGGGCGATGACGCTGGGCAGGATCAAGATGGACGACGCGAAGATGAGCGGAATCATGCCCGCCGAGTTGACGCGCATCGGGATGTGCGTGCTCTGACCGCCGTAGACTTTTGTGCCGCGCACGCGCTTGCCGTACTGGACCGGAATGCGGCGGTTGGCTTCCTGGATGATCACGATGGCGTAGATCGTGGCGATGGTCGCGGCGACGATGACCAGGAGGCGCACGAAGTCGCCGGTCGAGATCAGGTTGCCAATATGGGTAGGGATGCCCGCCACGATGCCGCCGAAGATGATGATGGAAATACCGTTGCCGATCCCCTGCTCCGTGATGAGCTGGCCAAGCCACATGGCGAACATGGTCCCGGCGACCAGGGTAATCAGCACAGTGGCGGTCTCCAGGAAGTTCGAGGTCAGGCTGAAGTTGGGCAGCGCCCCACTCTGCTTGAGTAGCGCCGCCTGGGCGAAGCCCTGCAACAGCGCGAGGGGGATGGTCAGCCAATACTGATACTGGGTCAGCTTCTGGCGGCCGGCCTCCCCTTCCTTGCTCAACTCTTCCAATTGCGGCACCAGCGGCTGGAGCAACTGGAGGATAATCGAGGCAGTGATGAAGGGATAGACGCCCATCGCTACGACCGAGAAGTTCTCCAGCGCGCCGCCTGACAGGAGGTTCAAGAACCCCAGGAGTTGGTTCTGCTGGAACAACTGGCGCAACGCCTCGATGTTGACGCCTGGCACCGGAATATGCGCCGCGAGACGGAAGATCACCAGAATCATGAAGGTGAACAGAATCTTGCGCCGCAAGTCGGGGAGACGAAAGGCGTTCTGTAATGCTTCAAGCATCGTCAAGTCCTTTCAAGAAATTGGACCTCTTCTCTCCCTCTCCCTTCCTGCCCCCGCTTGGGGGTGGGAGAGGGTTGGGGTGAGGGCCGGTAGGGGCTAGGTTTCCCCGCCCTGGGCGCGGCTACCGCGCCCCAACAGCCAAGACTCTCACCCTGGCCCTCTCCCGCTGGGAGAGGGGAACGCATCCGCTAGGAGTTGCGGGGCCGCCCTTCGCCGGTGCGTCCCGGCTTGGGCAAGTCCCACGCCTCGATCCCTAGCTCCTCCGTCGTACCGCCCGCCGCCTCAATCTTGGCCTTCGCGCTGGCCGAGAAGCGGTGCGCCCGCACCGTCAGCGCCTTGTCCAGGTCGCCTCGGCCCAACACCTTGACCGGGTCCTTCAGGTTTTTGACCAGGCCATTCGCCACCAGAACCTCTGGGGTGATCTCGGCGCCAGCCTCGAACCGCTCGGACAGGCTGTCCAGGTTGACCTCGGCATATTCCTGGCGGAAGATGTTGACAAACCCGCGCTTGTGGGGGAGACGCCGCACCAGGGGTAACTGACCACCCTCGAAGTACGGCCCCTTCACCCCACCCGAACGGGCGCCCTGGCCCTTGCGGCCTCGGCCGGCATACGTGCCGTTGCCGCTGCCCGCGCCACGCCCCTTGCGCTTGCGCGGCTGATTCGCCCCTGGATTGGGGCTGAGATCATTCAGTTTCATGATCGCCCTCCTACCGAGGGGACTTCGGCGCCCATCGGCGCGTCGTTCTTTTCAAACTCCTCGACTCGCACCAGGTGGATGACCGATTGCACCATCCCCCGCAGGGGGGGCGTATCGGGAATCTCAAGCGTCTGGCCCAGTTTGCGGAAGCCTAGCGAGCGGATCGTCTCCTTGTGGCGCTCCAGGTTGCCGATGCTGCTCTTGGCGTAGGTGACTCGCAGATACTTAGCCATTGGTTCGACTCCAGACCGGCTGCACCTGCGCAGGCGACTTGCCGCGCCGGACCGCCTCCTTCTCCACGCTCTTGAGCGACTCCAGCGCCTGAATCGTCGCCCGCACCACGTTGAGCACGTTGCTACTGCCGAGGGATTTGGTCAGGATATCCCGAATCCCCGCCGCCTCGACCACCGCGCGGATGGAGCCGCCAGCGATAACGCCCGTGCCCGGCGTGGCCGGCTTGAGCATGACCTTGGCCGC
>JAHCIP010000186.1 GCA_026129165.1 Anaerolineae bacterium | reverse complement strand
CCAGCGGTAGAGCAGACGCGATACCTGGCCCTCATCCAGGCGGCGGCGGATAATCCCATTGCGGACCATGGAGATGATGCCCGTCTCCTCCGAGACGACCACCACTATGGCGTCCGTTCGCTCGGTCAGGCCGATGGCCGCCAGGTGGCGTGTCCCCAGGTGTTGATCCGGCTCGCGGCCCGTCGCCAGCGGCAGCACAGCCCGCGCCGCCACGATACGGTTCCCCCGAACGATCACTGCCCCATCGTGGAGCGCCGTCTTGGGGAAAAAGATGGTCATCAGCAGGTCGGCTGACACTGCCGCGTCGAGCTTCTCGCCTGTGTCAGCAATATCTTGCAGGCCGGTGTCGCGCTCTAACACGATGAGCGCGCCGTGCCGCTTGCCCGACATTTCACTGACCGACCGGCTGATCTCTTGAATCACGCCCGGCGTGGCCGTCTCATTCGTGGTGGGGGTAAAGAAACGCCCGGCGCGGCCCAGGCGTTCCAACGCGCGGCGCAACTCGGGCTGAAAGATGACGGGCAGGGCGATGAGCAGGGCGGGGACGGAGTTACGGATGAGCCAATTGAACGCCCGCAACTGGAGAACGTTGCTGAGCAACACAATCACCAGGATAAACAGGAGCGTGCCCCGCAAGAGCTGGACCGCCTGTGTCCCCCGGATGAGATACAATAAACCGTAGAAAACCAGCGCAACCAGGCCAATGTCCAGGATCGTAAACAGGTCCACGGTGGACAAGGCCCACTGGATGGTCACGCGCAGGTTTTGTAAGACATCACCCACGCCCCAACTTCCTTCCCCCTCAGCCTACTCTGCACCCTCGACTGTCACCCTGAGCCGACTATGCCAAAAGGAGCAGGTGTCAAGCCAGATATTCATTCGAGGGTCATCCTGAGCGGAGCGAAGGATCTGCTCTGGCATTGTTCTCGGAGCAGATGCTTCGCTTCGCTCAGCATGACAGTGACCAGAGAGCCACTTCGTCCTCCGTCACCGCTGCGACGCGAGCAGTTCCACCAGGATCGCCTTCTGCGCGTGCAGCCGGTTCTCGGCCTGGTCGAACACGACCGAGTGCGGCCCATCTACGACCTCATCGGTAATCTCTTCGCCGCGATGGGCGGGCAGGCAGTGCAGAACCAATACATCAGACGCGGCCGCCTTCACCAGGTCGGCGTTGAGTTGATACGGCGGGAAGATGGCCAGGCGCGCCGCCCGTTCGGCTTCCTGGCCCATGCTGGCCCACACATCGGTGTACAGCACGTCCGCGCCTCGCGCCGCCTCGCGCGGGTCATGCGTGACGGTAAACTTCGCCCCTGTGGCGCGTCCTAGGGCCTGCGCCTTCTCTATGACCTCGCGCGTCGGTTCATAGCCTGGCGGCGTGGCGACGACGATATGCATCCCGGTCAGCGCGCCGCCAAACAGGAGCGAGTTCGCCACATTGTTGCCGTCGCCCAGGTAGACGAGGCGTAGGCCAGCCAGCTTGCCCCGCTTCTCGTAGACCGTCAGCAGGTCGGTCAGACCCTGGCACGGGTGGCTGTAGTCGGACAGGCCGTTGATGACCGGCACGCTGGCATAACGCGCCAACTCCAGAATATCGTTATGCGAGAAGACCCGCGCCATGATGGCGTCCACGTAGCGGCTGAGGACGCGCGCCACATCGGCGGTGCTCTCGCGCTGCCCTAACTGAATCTCATTGGGCGACAGGTACAGCGCGTGGCCGCCCAGGTGAAGCATCGCCATATCAAACGAGACACGGGTGCGCAGCGAGGGCTTCTGGAAGACCATGCCCAGCGTCTTACCCTGGAGCAGCGGCTGCCCCTGGCCGGCCTTCCACGCCGTCTTCAACCGCACGGCCAGGTCCAGCAAGCCCATCATCGAGTCAGGTGTCAAATCAGCCAGGCTGAGAAAATGCTTCATTGTGTCGTTCCCACTTCAGCCCAGGGCTAAACCCCTGGGCTACTGGGGCAAAGCCTTGTCGGGCTAAAGACCAGCCCCCTTGGGGCTTCGCCTACCTAGCGCGGGGCTGAAGCCCCGCGTGTCATGCCCCAGCATATGCCACCGGGTTGCGCAGGACGCCCAGGTTGTCAATCTCAATCTCAACCACATCCCCTGCGTCCAGCGGCCCGACGCCAGCCGGCGTCCCTGTCAGGATCACGTCGCCTGGTTCCAGGGTCATGACCTTGGAGATATAGCTGACCAGGTAGGGCACATCGAAAATCAGGTCGCGGGTGTGACCGTCCTGCCGCACCACGCCATTGACGCGGGCACGGATACCCACCGCCGCCGTGTCGAGGTTGGTGACGATCCACGGCCCCAGCGGGCAGAACGTGTCGAAGCCCTTACCCCGCGTCCACTGCCCGTCGGCCCGCTGCAAGTCGCGGGCCGTCACATCGTTGGCGATCGTGCACCCAAAGACATACGTCAGAGCCGCGTTCCAGGGTACGTCCTTAGCGCGGCGGCCGATAATCACCGCCAGTTCGGCCTCATGTTCGACGCGGGATGATTGGGGCGGGAGCAGGATGGTGTCGCCGGGGCCGATAACGCTGCTGGGCGGTTTGAGGAACAGCAACGGCTCTTTCGGCAAATCGGCGCCCATTTCGGCCGCGTGGGCGCGGTAATTACGGCCAATGGCGACGATCTTGGAGGGCTTGACCGGCGTCAGCAGAGTGACGGCCTCCAGGGGCGCGATGGCGTCGCCGGTCTTGTAGGAGCCGAAGATATCGCCCTGCAGCGCGTGCACCACCTCGCCTTGAAGGGCCCCGTAGCCCTCCTGACCCTCGAACAGGTAACGCAAGACAATCATAGCCCTAAGCCCCTCACCCCCGCCCTCTCCCAGTGGGAGAGGGAGCGACAAGCCTCTTACCGCCTCTATCTGTCAGTATAGTAGCGCGGCGTAGGCGTGTCAAGCCGACGAGACGGCTCAATACAGCCGCGTCCCGTTGATGACCAGCTCAAACGACGTGTTTAGGAACTGCGCCGCCTTGCGCGCAATCACCATGCGGCTGAGGAAAATCTCGAAGTACTCCATAATGGTCGCGCTTTGAGTGTTGATGGTCAGATCAATGACGATACGCTTGGCATCCTCGCTGACGTGGACAAACGACTTCGTCGCCGCCGCGTTGACCCGGTCATGGATGTCATAGGCCGTCGGGTCGGGGTTCTGGACGCGGCTGATATGGACGTCGGCCTTGTCGGCGATAATGATGGCCGCCGCGATTTCGCTCACCGGGTCGCCGCGCTCCTCCTCATGGTTGCCAATCGCCCCCATGACCAACGCCGTCTCATACGGGTCGAGGCCCAGACGTTGGAGCACATCGAAGGCGATGAGAGCGCTGGTCTGGGCGTGGTTCTCGCGGTGGACGACATTGCCAATGTCGTGCAGATAGCCAGCCATCGCGGCGAGGTCGGCCTGGCGCGCCGGGCGGCCTAGCCGAACCAGGATATTGTGGGCAATATTGGCGACCAGGCTGGCGTGGCGTTCGCCATGCTCGGTGTAGCCGATGAGCTTGAGTTGCTCATTCGCGCGCCGAATAAAGGCTTTGACGATGGAGTCCTTGCGCAGGTCATCTATCGTAATCAGACGCGGGGCGCTTTCGACGCGGGCCAGCGTTTGGACCTCATGCCCTTTCAAACGCTCGGCCTGAGCCTCGGCCTGGGCCTTGCCCTCAGCCACGGTCTCGGCGGTCACGGGGGCCGGCAGGCCAATCTCCTCCGACGATAGGGGCCGATGCCCATTCTCGGCCGGGTCATCCTTGACCTTATTATGCTTAGTCATGCCTCACTCCCTGACCTGTCCCTGCCCCAGGACGACCCACTTGTAGGTCGTCAACTCGCGCAGACCCATCGGTCCGCGCGCGTGTAGTTTCGTGGTGCTGATGGCGACTTCCGCGCCCAGCCCAAACTGCCCCCCATCGTTGAAACGCGTGCTGGCATTGACCAGCACGGCCGCCGCATCCACCTCATTCAAGAAACGCATTGCCGCGCTATAATCTTCGGTCAGGATCGCTTCCGAATGCCCGCTGCCATACTGGTAGATATGGTCCAGCGCCTCGTCCAGGCTATCCACCACGCGCACGGCCGCCCGCAGGCTCAAGAACTCCGTGCCGTAGTCGGCCTCGGTCACCGGGCGGATATTGGACCGCCCGGCCAGCAGGTGTTGCCCCGTCTCATCCACCCGTAGCTCGACGCCCGCCGCCCCCAGATGATCCGCCAGACGCGGCAGGAACTCAGCGGCGACGGCGCGGTGGACCAGGAAGCAGTCCACGGCATTACACACCGAGGGCCGCTGCACCTTGGCGTTATAGCAAATTGCCAGCGCCTGCTCCAGCTTCGCTGCCTGGTCAATGTAGATATGGACGACGCCGATGCCGCCCGTGACGACGGGCACTTTGGCGTTGTCAATGGCAAAGCGGTGGAGGTCCGCGCCACCGCGTGGAATCAGCAGGTCAATGTACTCGCGGGCCTCCAGCATCTCACGTACCAGCGCGCGGTCCAGGCTCTGCACCAGTTGCACGGCATCCCCCGACAGGCCGGCCTGGGCCAGCGCCGTCTGCGTCACCTGGGCCAACGCCCGATTGGAGTACTGCGCCTCTTTGCCGCCGCGCAGGATGGTGGCGTTGCCCGACTTGATACACAGGCTGGCGATATCAATGGTGACATTGGGCCGCGACTCGTAGATGACGCCAATCACTCCCAGCGGCACCCGCCGCTTGCCCAACTGAAGGCCATTGGGCAGCGTCCGCATCTCCTCCGTCTGACCGATGGGGTCCGGCAGCGCCGCCACATGACGCACGTCCTCGGCCAGGGCCGCCAGTCGTTTGGGCGTCAGCAGCAGGCGGTCTAGCATCGCCTCGCTCAGCCCCATGTCGCGGGCGGTGTCCAGGTCAAGGCGGTTCGCGGCGACGATGTCGTCCTGGCGGGCGACCAGGGCATTGGCCAGGGCGTGGAGCGCGGCGTCTCGAGTCTTGGAGGAGGTTGCGGCCAGCCGACGAGCCGCCTGCCGCGCCGCCGCCCCCTTCGCTGCCAGTTCGCTTGTGGCCTGAGATACAACGGCGGTCATACGCATTCTCCTGGGAACGTCTTATTGGTTGAACGCTCGAACGTTGAACATCGCCGCGCCACTTCGGCACACCGACGTCCAACGTTCGACATTGCCAGGCTGTAGACTTAAATCTTAGCGCGGTGCGGGGGAAACGTCAAGCGGGCGGGCTAACCTCCCCCCAGTCCCCCGCCTCCCCTCACGTGGAAAAGGAGGGGCCGGGGGAGGGGTTATCTATCTCCCCACCAGCGGCCGCCGCCACCCCGGCGTCTCGGGCTCACTCGGGGGCAACCGTTGGAGGCTGTCCCACAGCCGCGCTCGCCGCTCCTTGGCCGCCCTCACGTCATCTACCGCTTTCGCCGCCGGGCCGGTTTCCGTCACCAGCCGGGCCACCCGCACCGCCGCCGGGTCGCCCTTCACCTTTAGCGAGGCCAGGTGGACCTTGCCCGTCAAGGGTGTCCTTGTCCCGACCAGAACAAACACCAGCCGCGCCGTCCCGCCCGCGACCGTGTTACGCACTACAAAAAGGTCTGGCAAGCTGCCATCCAGTTTGAAGCCCGCCTCCTCCACGAGCGTCGCCCCCTTCCCCACGGCCAGGCTCAGATCGAGGCCGACGGCCGTGTTCAACCCTTCGGCCCAGACATCTAGCGTGACCGTCCCATCCGCCGCTACCGCCCCACGCTGTAGCGTCAGCTTCGGCTGAGCGACCGTTAGGCGCAGGGCGCGTTTGGCCGCCGAGGCGGTCCAGGGTTGGGGGCAGCTCTTGCCGTAGTTGGCCGCCACCAGTACCAGGTCGCCCAGGTCAATCGCCCCGCTGCCGTTCAGGTCAGCTACCGGGTCGGCCGAGGCGGGTTCATCGTAGTGGAAGGCGACCCGCACCAGGTCAAAGATATTGATGGTGTCATCGCCGTTGACATCCCCCGCCACCAGTTCGACCAGGGGCAGCGGCTCGACCCGCCCCGAGGCCAGGGTCATGTCCCGTGTCGCGCACAGCCAGCCGGCCTTGCGAACCGTCACCGTCGCCGGGCCAGGCGTCAGGCCGTCCACACGGAAGTCACCGCGCGAGTTGGTCGTTGTCGTCCCCGCGGACAAGCCACTGACCTGGACCGTCACGCCGCTAGAGCTTAACCGGCCGCCCAGGTGGACCTGCCCGCCGACGCTGGCTGGGGCACGCGCCACCCGCACGCTGGCGCCCGCCAGGGCCAGGGGAATGGGTACCCCACCCGGCGCGGAGGCCAGGGCCGGGGTGAGGGTCAACGCCGAGTCGCCCAACGCGAGTGCGTCAAACTCCAGGCTGAACAGCACGCCACTCCCAGAGATGGGCAGTAGGGGCGCGACGCGAGTGATGACCAGGTGGGCTGTCCCCTGCGCCGCGCCCACTTGGTTGCGGGTGACGACCACACCTGGGTCATTCAGCAGCCCGCCTACCCGCACCTGGCTGCTGCGGGGCCGCAGCAGCGTCGGGTCGAAATGGAGCGTGACATCGGCCCCAAACAGGTCGATCACGTTCTCGACCCAGACATCTACCGTGACCACAGCGCCGGGGGCGACTTCACGACGGCTGGGCACAGGGCGCATGGTCGCGTCCCGCGGCCCCACATCGAGAGGCGGCGCCTGCTGGCAGACGACGAGCGCCGTCTCGTCCACCCCCCACGCGGTGCTGTTGCGCGCATCGGTCGTCGCATCATACGTCAGACGCACCGTCTGACCGGGATAGGCCACCGGCACGACCCGCCTTTCCCAGAAACCGGCCAGACTCGTCGCGCCGACCGTTTCTATCGTCGTCAGGGTCCGCCCACTGGCGTCGGTCCATAGGACCTGCATCTGGTCCGCGCCCGGGTTAGCCTGCGGTACTCGCGCCCGCCAGTAGCTCAACTCGGCGAATTGAGTATCGGTGGGTATCGTCACCCCTTGCGCGATGACATCATGCAGATTGTCCGCGCCGCCGAGGAACGCCATATACCGCCCGCCGATGGCATCCAGGTCGGTGACCAGGGGGTCACCCGCCGTGTCCCAGCCCAAAAAGTCAGGCTTATCCTCGAAACTCGGGTTCGCCAGCAGGTCGCGGCACATCGAGGGCAGCGGCTCCAGACGAAACTGTCCCCTGGCGACAGCTTGGCCAGCCACCTGCGCTGTTAGGGCGTAGGGACCCAGCGGCATTCCGCCGGCTGGCAGTGCTACGGCCACCCCGCCGGCTGCGCTCGCGGTGCTGGCGAGGGTCTGGGTCAGACCATCCGAGCGTTCCAGGATCAGGTCCACGCGCTGAGCCGGGGCGAAGCCCGCGCCGATGAAGCGAAAGGTGGTGGCGTTGCTGCCCACCGTGGGGAAGACCGTGAGGCCGGGACGTGAGGCGGCGCCGACCGTAAAGCTGGCCGTCAGCAGGCTCGGGCCATATTCCACTTCGGCCGTGTACAGGCCCGTGGAGTCCTCGGCCTGGCTCAGATAAGCGAAGGCGACCACACCGCCCGCATCGCTGCGATAGACCTGGGATGTGGTCGTCGTGTTGTTGGGGCGGCGGATGCGGGTCTGAACCTCGGTCGCTGGCGGCAGGCCCGTGGCGTACACCCGAAATGGTGTCCCCTTCGGGGCCGACGCGGGCTGCACGACTATCGCCACTTCCGCCGCTCGCGCCGTTCCCAGATACACACCGACCCACACGAGACATCCGAGGAGGGCGAGGACGCTCAACCCGCCCAGCCGCCATGATAGACGTGGCATACCTTGCTCCTTTGCAGGCTGCCCCCACAGCCCTGCATCAAAGATAACGTGTGACAGCGGCGGGATTGTATGGTCAATGACGAATGACGAAGGACGGAGGACGGAAGGCAGACAGCACAAGGCGGAAAGCGGCAGCCTAGCGCCACCCTGCCGCCTACTGTCTACTGACTACCGACTACTGATTACTCTTCACGGCCCACACTAAGTCATAGTACGTCATCCAGGTCTGGGGCTGAATGTCGGTCAGGCCCAGGCTGGTCAGGTGGTGGATAAAGGCGGTAGTGCTGGTGGTGCGGCGGGGGAAGAACAGGCGGTCGAGGCCGACGCGGTTAGTGATGAGCAGCGTCGCGCCGGGTTTGAGGACGCGGACGACTTCGGTGAGGGAGGTGAAGGGGTCGGGCAGGAACTCCAGCGCTTCGAGGCAGGTGACGGCGTCGAAGTAGTCATCCGGGAAAGGTAGGCGCGTGGCGTCGTGGTGGATCAGGGCGACGCGTTCCCAGTAGTCGGCCAGCTTGGCCGATGCCTGCTCCAGCATGCCCTTCGAGGCGTCCAGGCCGACGACGACACCCTGGAACGGGGGCTGCTGGAACAGGGCCAGAGGCAGCCGCCCCGTCCCCGTCGCCACGTCCAGCACGCGGGCCTGGGGCTGGCCCGCCAATCGCCCCGCCAGCGGCTCGCCCAGGTAGTACGCCTCGTCGTCGGCGTCGTAGTCCTTGACCCCGTCGTAGGTCTTGGCCCCCAGGTCGTAAAGCCAGACGACCATGCGCCGACCCAAGTAGACGCCTTCGGTCAGGATAAACTGCCAGTAGAGCAGGGCGGCGAGGAGCGCCAGGCCGCCGAGAAGCCACCACAGCATAAGCAGGTCTAGCTCAGCAGCACCAGGTTGTTGCGGTGGATAGCCGCACCGCCGTAGTCGTAGCCGAGGCGGGCCTCGATGTCGCCGGACTGGAGGCTCATGATGGTCCGCAGGTCGCCCGCCGCGTAGTTCGCCAGCCCGCGGGCGATGTCGTGTCCCTCGCGGTCGCACACCCGCAGCAGCGCGCCCCGACTGAAGTCCCCTTGCACCTGGACGACGCCCGCCGGCAGCAGGCTCTTGCCCCGCTCGCGTAGCGCGGTCACCGCGCCGTCGTCCACCACGACGACGCCCCGCGCCGGCTCGGCCATCATCCACCGCTTGCGGCTCTCGACACCCGGCTTTTGAGCGGCGAAACGGGTTCCCAACGCCTCGCCGGCCGCCAGCCGGGTCAGCACCTCCGGCTCGGCTCCCGCCGCGATAATCGTCGTCGTGCCGGTCTGTGTCGCCAGGTCGGCCGCCTGGATTTTGGTCAGCATCCCGCCCGTGCCGCGCCCCGTGCCGACGCCGCCCGCCATCGCCCGCACGCGGTCGTCAATGTGGAGCACTTCGGGAATCAGCACCGCGTCGGGAACTTTGCGTGGGTCGGCGGTGAACAACCCGGCCGCGTCGGTCAGCATGACCAGCAGGTCGGCGTCAATCAGGTTGGACACCAGCGCCGACAGGTTGTCGTTGTCGCCGATGCGGATTTCCTCAACGCCGACGACGTCGTTCTCATTGACAATGGGGATGACGCGCCGTTCGAGCAGGGCCAGCAGGGTGTTGCGGGCGTTGAGGTAGCGGGTGCGGTCGGCCAGGTCGGCCCGTGTCAGTAACGCCTGTGCGACGGGAATGTCATAGAGGTCGAACAGTTGGTGGTAGAGTTGCATCAGCCGCCCCTGGCCCACGGCGGCCAGCATCTGCTTGAGGGGGATGCCCTTGACGCGCTCGTAGAGGTTGAGGCGTTCGCGGCCGGCCAGCACCGCGCCCGACGACACCACAACGACATCCAGCCCCGCGCCGTGCAGCCGCGCCAGTTGCCGCACCAGGTCCACCAGGCGCGGCCGGCTCAGCTTCGGCCCCCCCGCCGTCAAGACATTCGTGCCTAATTTGACGACAACTCGGTGATAATTCATGCCTCGCCCATACCGATTTAACAGGATGGGCGTATTATAGCATAGAGAAACACCTAACAAGGCCTCTAGCGTATGAACAGATGGGCCATCACCCTTGTTATCATGTTGGCGGTCCTGGCTAGCTTCGTGTGGATGCTAGCCAGGCGATCAGCCTGGCCCACGACGGCTGCCCAACCGTCGACAAGCAACCCATCGGTCGCTGTTCAAGTTGCCCTCACCGCGCCTACCGCGGGAGCCACCCTAATACTGCCCACGTCCCTAGCCCCCACGGTCTATCCCCCGCCCACTCTGACCCCCGGCTCGTCCAGGACAAGGCTTCCCACGTCCTTACCGCCACCGACACGCACACCTGAGGCTACGGATACGCCCTTGCCTCCCACACCGCCTGCCGCTTCTAATGACATAATAGCGATACAAGAGGTTATCCTACGCGCTTACCACTTGCGCGCCGTCGCCGCCCGAACCTTTGACACGTCTCAGTTTCACACCGTGTATACCAATGACCCTCAAACCAGGCTTGTCCCCGAATATGAAGCGTTTGTGCAAGCCACCGCTGTGCCGCTTGTCGGGCCTCGGATGCCAGTCGTCGCTAGTCCTCCCGGCGCGCTCGATTACTTCCGCGCCTACTTTGCCTACGGGCAACTCGGCGCCGAGCGCCTTCAGCAACGTCAACGGGGCACACCGGTGAGCGCTAGAGAGGGTCCTGTAGGGCCTGGTCCACGCGACGATCCTATCTCTGCTCCACCCAGCTTAGATTTCAAGGGGATTTGGGTGTTCGACGCTCGCGCCGAGGCCGTAGTGGACAGTCCTTCGGTTCTGGAACGGTACTATCTCGTTAAAACTCCCGACGGCTGGCGTATCTCCCGACAGGATGTCTTGAAAGCCCATTTCTAATGTCAAGTCTTGGGGAACCCATAACAAGGCCTCTAGCAATGCACAGATGGGCCATCACCCTTGTTATCATGTTGGCGGTCCTAGCTAGCTTCATGTGGATGCTAGCCAGGCGATCAGCCTGGCCCACGACGGCTGCCCTGCCTACGACGAGCAGCCCGTCGGTTGCCGTTCAAGTTGCCCTTACTGCCCCTACCGTGGGAGCCACCCTAATGCTGCCCGCACCTCCGGCCTCGACCGCCTATCCACTGCCTGGCCTGCTCCCATCCACTCCCACGCTAGACTATCATCTTCCACCCGAAAAGCGCGAGATGTTTCAACGCATCGAGTCAACGCGCATTGCCGCTCGTAGTCTTCCTACAACCCCGCCAGGCACCAAGGCAGTCATACCCACCGATTTGCCAAAACCCTTTCCCACGGGCATCATTGAAAGCGGCCTCGCCCCCTTCCCCGGCTCTGTGTATCGCTTTGAAAATCAATGGCAAGACCTCATCGGCAATGAGCTGGTTCACGTCTATGCCGGTGCTCTGCGTAGCGACCCCAGCCAGGGGGTTCTCATCGTCCTGGGCAACCTACCGGACGGGAGCGGGGGCATCCGGCGGGGCGATTTTTACCTGGCGCCTGCTAAACTTGGCGCCTTGCGGATTGTGGCAGCGGATGGCACACGGCTGACGGTCCAGGCGCCAGATGGCCCCCTGTGGGGGGTAGATATTGTGTTCCCTACGGGGACCGAATTGATAAGACTCCCCACACCGATGCCGGCCACGCCCGCTCCCCCGCCTCCCCCATTCCCGACATCTGTTGTCACGGGCTACTTTGAGCGTAGCCGTTAAACCTGGACCCGCCCGTCGGCTTCTGCTGTCAGACCATAACGCTCGATCGACGTTTGAACGCTTACCGAAGTTGCCGGACCATCGCCGTGATAGCGTTGACGGCCGCCTCGGGCTGTTCCCTCTGGATATTGTGGCCGCTGTGGTCTGCCATTATCTGTTGACTATGTGAGGACAATTGGAGGAGTTCGGCCTGCATATCCTGCCAGCCCGTCATCTCATTCAGGCGAGCCGTCAGAACAATCAGCGGCACAGCGCCGAAGCTCTTAACAGCGCCCGCCTGAACAAAACTTTCCGGCAGACCCGTGCCTTCGTCCAGGTACGCCTGGTTAGAGCGCGGGGTCACGGAGAATGCCGTGTAGGCGGATTGGACCTCTGGCGACACGCCTGAATTTAACCCGAGCACCCCCGGGAACAACCGCCCCACTCACTTCCGTCGGATACTCGTGAACAAAAACACGCACGGGTAAACCACCCAGCGAGTGTCCGGCCAGCACATACGGACCCGGAATACCAGCGTGCTGAAGCAAGGTGTGCAGTTCTTGGGCGAATTGCTCGGCGTTGCGTGGCAGGGGACCCGGCTCGCTATACCCCATACCGGCTCGATCATAGGTGCAGACCTGGGTGGTCT
>JAHCIP010000185.1 GCA_026129165.1 Anaerolineae bacterium | reverse complement strand
ACCGTAGAGACGTGACGTGTCACGTCTCTACGGGCGCTACCTCGGACGGCAGCCAGCCGTTGTAGTAGGGATGATCCGGCCCAATCGGCAGGTCCACCGCCTGGCCGACGCGGGCGGAATAGTACATCGCGCTGATCAGTTCCAGCGACTGGCGCGCATCGTTGAGGGTAACGGGCAGAGGAGCGGAGCCGCGCAGCGCATAGTAGAAGTGGTAGAACTGGCCCACGAAACGTTCGGGCAGCGGCTCAAAACGCGCTAGCGCCGCCTGAATCTGGGCATCCAGGTCTGGTGTGTCGCCTTTGAACAGCCAGGGATCGTGCGAGTTGTTGTAGGGGTCGGTGTTACTCTCCGCGGTCAGGCCGCTGAAGCAGAAGCGGGTGCGAGTGATCTCGACCGCCGAGCCGGTGGTGGCTGAGAGCGCGGCGAGGGAGCCATCGGCCATCTGGAGGGAGACCGACGCGCAATCCTCGGTTTCAATGGGGTTGACCCGTGTCGTCGCCCGCGCGAACACGCTCTTGACCGGACCGAGGGCATAGGTGAGCATATCATGAGCGTGGATGGCGTGCCCCAGCAGCGTGCCGCCCAATTCGGTCTGCCACTTGCCGCGCCACGGCACCGCGTAATACTCGCCTCGCCGGCGCCAGTGCGTCTCGACCGTCGCCAGATACGCCTGTCCGGCGAGGCCCTCGGCGACGAGGAATTTGAGCCGCTGCAAGCCACGACCGAACCGCTTCTGGAAGATGGGCATCAGCCGCTTGCCGGCGGCCGCCTGCGCGATGGACAGCTCGTCCACTTCCCTCAGGGATCGCACGAGCGGCTTCTCCGAAATGACATGCTTGTCAGCCGCCAGCGCCTGCTGAATCTGCTCAAAATGCAGGAAGGGCGGCGTGCAGATGTCAACGACTTCGACATCGTCGCGGCGGCATAGCTCGTCATACGACGTGTAAATATGCGGAATGCTGAACTGCGCGGCCACCTGCCGCGCCTTATCCTCGTTCACATCGCACACCGCGACGACGTCGTACATCTCAGGCAGGCTCTGAAATGCCTCGATGTGCGAACGCCCAATGCCCAGGCCGACAACCCCCATGCGTATCTTGTCATGTGTCATAGCCGGTATCCTCGTGCCGCTATTGTACTGAACATGACTGACGGGGTCTTTGGCGATTGAGACCTATTCTATCACATTTGGGACGCAGAGGACAGGCGAGCGTCTCCCGACCTAGCTTATCACATGCCAGGACGGGCCTACCCAGCCTGTGCTTCAGGTCCCAATTGTATCATACCGCGTCTCAATCCTGAAAGACGCCGGCCTGTTTTATGCGTATACTTTACGAAGCGACTTCCTTCGCCATGCATGGGCCACCCGCGTCGCCCATATGCTGCAGCTACTCCTCTAGACCACCGTCTCGCCCGCCGCCATCATCACCAAGCTCATCCTGGCCCCACGGCTCGTCCTCCCGCGTTGACCCATGCGCCCGCTACGGAGAATAAGATGGAGACCATAGACGCCCGCTCGAATGACAGCCGCTGGCCGCCGATAACCCAGGCGAGCCGCCCCTGGACACGCTGGTGGTGGATGGGCAGCGCCGTCAACGAGGCCGAGATCACGCGCCACCTGGAGTTGATCCAGGCGGCCGGCTTTGGCGGCGTCGAAATTAGCCCCATCTACGGGGTGACGGGCGAGGAAGAGCGCTCTATCCCCTTTCTCAGCCCCGCCTGGGTGGATGCGCTGCGCTACACCCTGGCCGAAGGGCGGCGGCTGGGCTTGGGCGTGGACATGATTACCGGCACCGGCTGGCCGCTCGGTGGACCGTGGGTAGGGGCGGATGATGCAGCCGCCGGCCTCGTCCTGGACACGTTTCTCGTCTCTGGCGGCAGCCAGTTGGAGGCATCCCTTCACCAACCCGAGCCGGGTGCTGCGCTCCAGACCGTGATGGGGTACTCCGAGGACGGCCAGGTGGTTGACCTGACCGACCGGGTAGATGGTCAGGGTCGGCTGGACTGGACCGCCCCGCCGGGCGAATGGCGGCTGTACGCCGTCTGCCAGACCCGCACGGGCCAGCAGGTGAAGCGGGCCGCGCCGGGGGCCGAGGGCAACGTCGTGGACCATTTCTCGGCCGAGGCTATCGCCGGCTACCTGGCCCGCTTCGACGCCGCCTTCGCGTCCCTACCGTCCGACGAGCACGTCCGCTGCTTTTTCAACGACTCGTATGAAGTCTACGGGGCCAACTGGACCGACGACCTGTTCGCGCAGTTTGAGCAGCGGCGCGGCTACGACCTGCGCGGGTATCTGCCCGCCTTCAATGGTGACGACGCGCCGGACACGGTCCGCCGCGTCCGTTCCGATTATCGGCAGACGGTAGCCGAGTTGCTCCTGGAGAACTTCGTCCAGCCCTGGACGGCCTGGGCGCACCGCTATGGCGCGCTGTCCCGCAACCAGGCGCACGGCTCGCCCGGCAACTTGCTCGACTTGTACGCGGCGGCGGACATCCCCGAACCCGAAACCTTCGGCACCGATTGGCTCGAACTGGCGGGCGTCGCACCGCTAGCCGGGACACCACGGCGTCACGGCGGGCGGGCCGAGATCCTGGGCGGCAAGCTCGCTTCATCGGCGGCGCACCTGATGGGCCGGCCGCTCTGCTCCAACGAAACCTTCACCTGGCTGGGCGAGCATGGCAAAGTTCCGCTGGCGCACATGAAGGCCCAGATAGACTTGGCCTTTGTGACGGGCGTCAACCACATCTTCTACCATGGGACGCCGTTCTCGCCCGCCGACGCCGACTGGCCCGGCTGGCTATTCTACGCGACGACCCACGTCGCACCCACGAACCCGTTCTGGCGCGACCTACCGGCCCTCAATGCCTACATCACGCGCTGCCAGTCGTTCTTGCAGGCCGGCCAGCCGGACAATGACCTGCTGCTCTACTTCCCCATTTTCGACCTGTGGGCGACCGACAACGGCGCGCCGGACCGGCTCCACTTCCTGACCCCCCACAACACCCAGCACTGGTTGGACGAGAACCTGGCCGACTTCAAGGCGGCGGCGACGCGGCTGTGGGACCGAGGCTACAGCTTCGACCTGGTATCCGACCGCCTGTTGGCGGGGGTCACGCCCACGGCCAACGGCGCACTTCAGTCGCCGGGCAGCGCTTACCGCGCCCTGGTCGTTGCTGGCTGTAGCCACATGCCGGTCGAGACCCTGGAACGTATCCTCGACCTGGCCCGCGCCGGCGCGACGGTGATCATCGTCGGCGGTCTCCCACAGGATGTGCCGGGACTTGCCAACCTCACGGAGCGCCGCCAGCGTCTGCACGCCTTACTGGCAGCGCTTGGTCCCCTCGATACACTCGCGTCCGGCGTTACCGAAACGCCAGTCGGCCAGGGGCGTGTCGTCATCGGCTCTAACATCGAGGGCTTACTACAGCGGGCGGGTATCCAGCTCGAGAGCATGGTGGACACGGGGGTCGAGTTCATTCGACGCCGCGACGATGAGGGCTACGTGTACTTCCTGACGAACCTGGGCCAGCAGCCGGTCGATCAGTGGGTCAACCTATCGGTCCGGGCAACGTCGGTGGTCCTCTTCGACCCCGTGGGCAACCGAGTGGGTCAGGCTAGCACGCAACTGAGTGACGACGGGCAAACACAAGTTTATGTCCAATTAGCGCCTGGGGAGTCGTGCCTGCTGCGCGCCCTCACCCAACCCAGCACCGCGCTGCCCTGGCGCTACCTGACGCCGTCGAGCCAGTCTTATCCCCTGGGGAACGCCTGGGACGTCGAATTCATCGCGGGCGGCCCGACCCTCCCCGCCGCCCGGACGATTGAGCGCCTGAGGAGCTGGACCGAGTGGCCCGGCGACCCGGCGCTGCTGGCCTTCGCCGGTACGGCGCGCTACACCACTGTGTTCGAACGGCCGGACGTGACGGCCCACGGCTGGACGATTGACCTCGGCGCGGTCTGCTATAGCGCGGCCGTCCGCCTCAACGGGCATGACCTCGGCACAGTTTACAGCCATCCGTTTCGCGTCGTTGTGCCCAACGGTGTATTGGAGGCCCACAATCGGTTGGAAATTGAGGTGACCACTCTGATGGCCAATCGCCTGGCAGACCTGGACCGACGGGGGACGCCCTGGCAGAAGTTCTTCTTTGTCGATATCCATTACCAGCCGTTTGATGCCTCGGCCTGGGAAGCCCTACCGTCTGGCTTGCTCGGCCCCGTGCGGCTGATACCCCACTAGACGGTCCGCCGCTACTCGGCTAACTCGCGCATCACGCGAATTAGGTCGGATTTCCCCTCGAAGCCGATGCCTGGAAGGTCAGGCATGGTAATATGGCCGTCCTCGACGCGCACGCCATCCGGGAAGCCGCCATAAGGCTGGAACAGGTCGGGGTAGCTCTCGTTGCCGCCCAGACCCAGCCCGGCGGCGATATTCAGCGACATCTGATGTCCGCCATGCGGGATGCAGCGGCGCGGCGACCAGCCAGCTTTGGTGAGTACGTCGAGGATGCGCTGATATTCGCACAGCCCATACGCCAGGGCGCAGTCGAATTGCAGCCAATCGCGGTCCGGGCGCAGGCCGCCATAGCGCAGCAGGTTGCGCGCGTCCTGGTGGCTGAACAAGTTTTCGCCTGTTGCCATTGGCCCCGGATAGAAGTCGGCCAGCGCCGCTTGCAGCGCATAGTCGAGGGGGTCACCTGCCTCTTCGTACCAAAAGAGGGGATACTGGCGCAGCAGCCTGGCATAGGCGATGGCCGTCTCCAGGTCGAAGCGGCCATTCGCGTCCACGGCCAACTGCGCCTTATTGCCGATCTCGGCCAGCACGGCCTCGATGCGCTCTTGGTCCTCGGCCATCGTCGCGCCGCCAATCTTCATCTTGACCACCGTATAACCTCGGTCCAGGTAGCTGCGCATCTCCGCCCGCAGCGCCGCCAGCCCCTTGCCAGGATAATAATAGCCGCCCGCCGCGTAGACGAAGACGCGGGGATTGGGCGCGACGCCGCGCTGCTCGGCCAGCAGTCGAAACAAGGGCTGGTTGGCGATTTTGGCGACGGCGTCCCAGACCGCCATGTCCAGGGTCCCCACCGCCACCGAACGCTCGCCGTGCCCGCCCGGCTTCTCGTTGCGCATCATCGTCTGCCATATTCGGTCAGGATCTAAATTGTCGCCCGCCTCGTTAAGCAGGCTGGCCGGGTCGGCGTCCAGCAGGCGCGGGGCAAAGCGTTCGCGGATTAGCCCGCCCTGTCCATACCGACCATTGGAGTTGAACCCATAGCCCACGACCCGCCGCCCATCCCGAACCACGTCCGTGACGACCGCCACCAGGCTCGTCGTCATCTTGCTAAAGTCAATATAGGCGTTCCGGATAGGCGAGGCGATAGGCCGGGTCATCTCACGAATATCAATGATGCGCATAGTTAGCAGGCTCCTCTTTGGCCGGGTAACATGCAGCCAGACAGACGCAGCAGGTTCCCAATAAATTATGTCACCGCCGCTACTCACTCGACCCAGTAACTATAGAGCCGGGCAGGGCGCAACTCAAACCCGAGCCGCACCGGCTCTCCGAGTCCGCGGCCATGAGCCGCGTCGCCCCAGTTAACTACTTGGCGTGTGCCGTCCTCCTACGTTGCGTCATCACCGAAGGTTACCTGTGGTTCCAAGGGTACGCCTCGACCGTCGGACTACATAGGCGGGGGGCATATAGTCCCAGGGGTCAACGGTCTCGAACTCAGTCAAGAGATCGGCGCTCAGGGCGGCATCAGGCCGCTGGGCGGAGCGCCAATGCAAAAACGGATGCACCTGCAGCCGCGCGGTCCTGAATTCATCTACCACCAGGCGCCCAATGACGCCGCATTCCTCGATGAACCGCTGTCGCTCAAACTCCTGTAGCACGGGCGTCTGGTCTAGGGGAACACGACGCGGGGTAGCGTGCCAGCCCTCCTCGTCCCCCTCCAGCAGCATATAGCGAGCATAGAACTCGCCGTCTAGCGGCACGCCGACCGAGCCTGGGTTGAGGATATGCCAGCGGCCTACAGAGCGGTCCATACTCAAGTGCGAGTGGCCAGCGATGACGGTCGTTTCCTCTATCCCCGCCAGCAACGTCTCGGCCTCGGCCTCCGTTACGCCTGGGAAGATGGACTCCCACGCGCTCCGCGCCGAGCCGTGGACGACGCGGATGGGCGGGGCGTCAGGGAAGCGCAGGCTCAGGGTGTCGGGCCAGGCCGCCACGATGTTCTCCCAGCGACCCTGGAGTTGGCGCTTGAGCCAGGGCAGCAGCGGCCACTGCCGGGTGTCGCTCCAGGCGGCCGGGGCGCGCGGCGTGCCGTAGTCGAGCAGGTAGAACTCGTTGTTGCCGCGAATGACAGCCCAGCCTTCGGACGTCACGCGTGCCATGACCTGGGCTGAGAACGGTCCCCAGTTAATCACATCGCCCGCGACGACCACCTGGTCAACCTGAAAGTGCGCTAAGTCAGCCATCACCGCTTCGAGCGCCGGCCGGTTGCCGTGAATATCGGCCAATAGAGCAAGTGTGGTCACTTTAGTGTTGTTTCCTTTATGGAAGGGGGACTCGATGAAGTGTTTGCTCACGAGGAAAGGGGATATTACAGTAGGGATTATAGCGCTCGTCAATAGAGGGTCAAACTGTGCTGCTATCTTGGCTGCTTATCAACTGGTCATGCGCTATCACAATTGTCCAATTAGCCTACGGCTCCGGCTGCTGTTCCCACCAGAAATACTGCCATTCCCGCAAGTTGAACGCCTGTGGCGTCACAGTCGGCATGGGGGTCACGCTGATTGGAGACCGAGGCGCCGGCCAACCGATGCCGATCAGGAAGATCAGCCCAATCACGACGATGGCTATGACAGGGATCAGTGGGATCAGCCGGTCGTGAAGCGAACTATCCCAGCGTAGACTATCTAATCTCCGTCTCCAGCTCTGTGTCGGCATCACCAGTGTCCTTCTCGCTGCCCCTCTTTGCCCTGTCCCCTTAGACCGCTCAACTCAAGGTGAGGAAGCGGTACCAGCCGGCGGCGTCCGTTTTCAATGTCTCGTACTTCTCACTGAGCGCCTGATGCAGCCGCGCGTTCTCAATGGCAATGGCGCCGAGGTCGGCGACAGCATTCAAGAAGCCTACCTCCTCATCGGTGAAGCGGTGAGGCTGGCTGGAGTATACGCGCAATACGCCAATCACGGCGCCACGTACCGCCAGTGGTACGACCTGCACCGAGCGAATCCCTTCGCGGGCGGCGGCCTCGCCATAATGCCAGCGCGGGTCCGAGGTCACATCGTAGATGGTGAGGGGCTTGCCCTGGAGCACCTCTGTATCTATAGCACTCTGGCCGATCCGCACATCGCCCTTGCTCAAGTACTCGCGGCTCAAGCCTTCGGCAGCCACCAGCCGCAAGACTTGCGCTTTGACATCTAATAGCCGAATGAGACCGCCCTTATAGTTAAGCTCGTTGATGGTACCGCGCAGCAGGTGGACCAGCACGTCCTCGACCTTGAGCGATGAATTCACCTGGCGGACAATGGACCAGAAAGCCTGGAAGAGTTGCGCCCCAGCGATGGCACGGGCGGTCAGATTGGCGACGACCCGCAGAAAGGCCCTCTCCTCGTCGGTAAAGTCATGTATCTCCGCCGTATAAACCCGCAAGACACCGGTCGTCTTGCCTCGGCTAGTCAGGGGCGCGGCCAGAACGCCACGAATGCCCTCGCGTTGCGCCGCCTCCGGATACTGAAACCCAGGGTCGTGCGTGACATCCTGGACTTCCACAATCTGGCCCGTCAGTACGTCGCGGTCAATGGGGCTATTTTCAACCTGAACTTTCCCTTTGTCCAGATACTCCTGGCTCAAGCCATAGGCCGCCTGTAGAACCAGAACCTTGCGCTCGGCATCCAGGAGGCGCACCGAGGCCGCCTTATAGTTCAGCGTTTCGACCACAGCCTTGAGGACCGCATCCAGAATGGCTTGCGGGCTGTAGGTCGCGCTCATGGCTGCGGTAATCGCGGACAGAGCTTGCATCTGTCGTTCGACACGTGGCTGCTGGTTCATGGGTCCCTATCTCCCTTAGACTTAACCGCCATGCCCCGAGAGAAGACTAAACAGCATTACCGCCAGGACGAGCGCCGTAATGCCCGCGTAGCGCCAGTCTCGCTCATGGATGAAGACAAAGATCGAGCCGATAACCCGCAGGATGGGCGTCACAATCAGGACCAATAGCCCTAGATTCAGGAAGCCCGACGGTCGTAGCCCCACCGCCCGGCTCACCGCTTCACCGACCGATAGCGTTGTATCGGGCAAGGGGCGATGTTCGACGAGGCCCAGCAGAACGCCGAAGACCAGGATGACCGTGCTGAGGAGAAGCCCTATGACCAGAACTTTGTGGACCACGTCGTTGAGGTCGCGCCGCGCCTCTGCCTCAGCGGTTATAGGACGCACGAAGCTCGTCTGTGTCGATTCTGAGACGGATGAGGCGGGTGGCAGTGGGTCGGGTTCCGCCTGAATCATCGGGGCTGCCTGAACGGGGGCCTGAACGTCGTCCGTCATGTGCTCGTTGCCCTTCCTTTCCACTACCCGTTCAATGGCCGGAGGTTTCATCCGACGAAGGCTTTATAGAGCATCTGGATGGCGAAAATCACAAGCAGCGCCTGAAACACGCGCTTGAGGGTCGCGCCCTGGAGACGCCCTCCAATCTGGGGGCCAAACCGAGCGCCCAGGAGAACCCCCAGAGCCGAAGGAATGGCTATCTGAGGATCAATATAGCCGCGACTGTAGTAAATCAGGGCGCTCGTCGCGGCTGTCACCCCGATCATAAAGTTACTCGTGGCAATCGCGGCACGCAGAGGCATGCCCATCACGAGGGCCATGATGGGAACTTTAATAATGCCGCCGCCCACCCCTAACAGGCCAGAGATGTTGCCCGCCACAAAACTAGCGCCCATCCCCAGCGGCAGACGGCGGACGCCGTACACAACGGTCTGCCCTGTCATTGGATCGGTGTAGGTGGCATCGAGAAGCCCGGTCGGCCCCTGGCCCATCTCGTCCTTCGGCAAGCGGCCCATGCTGTAGATCACGTAGAGAAGAACGACGCCGAACAGGCCCTGTAGAACACGAGGCGCGAGAAAAATAGCGGTTAGCCCGCCCGCGAGCGCGCCGAGCGTGGTAGCAATCTCCAGCACCATCGCCAGTTTGGTGTGGCTCAGGCCGTGCCCCACGTAGACCGCGCCGGCCGCCGATGACGTCGCCACCACGCTGATGATACTGGCGCCGATGGCGACTTTGATGGGGACATTGAAGAATAGGGTGAGCACGGGGATGATGATGACCCCACCGCCGATTCCTAACATGGCGCCTAACAGCCCAATCATCACCGCCACCACAAACAAAGCGATTGTCATCTTCAGGCTTCTCCCCTGGGTTGGTCAGATCGCTACGGACCTGTCTAGACCAGGGGGAGTCTAGCATAAAGCATACCAACCATCCCATCCCAGACGCTCGCTGTGAGGCCTGCTAGGGCCAGATGAGGATTACTCAATGATCAGCCGCAGCACCCGGTCGTCGGTGGCGGCCGGGCTGCCCCGACCATCGCGGTTACTGGTCGTCAGGTAAATCGCGCCATCCGGCCCTTCGACCACATCCCGCAGCCGGCCATACTGGCCCTGGAGCAGACCCTCGAACGAGGCGACCGCGCGCGGGTTGGCCGGGTCGAGGACGACACGGTAGAGTGATTGGCCGCGCAGCCCGACGAAGAGCAGCGACCCCGCCCACGGGCCGCGTGTCACGAATGTCGCGCCGCCCGGCGCCCACGTCGCCTGGGTTCCACTGTGGAGGACAGGCGATACCAGCCCCGACCGGCCCTGGTCGCCGGTAATCAACGGCCAGCCGTAGTTGGCGCCGGCCTCAATCAGGTTGACCTCGTCGCGGCCGCCGCCCTGCTCTGGGCCGGCCCCGCCACTGGGGCCGTGCTCGGTGGCGTACAGCCGTCCCGTGCCCGGCTGCCAGGCCAGCCCTTGCGGGTTGCGGTGGCCCAACGAGTAGACGTAGAAGCCAGGAAAGGGATTGTCAGCCGGAACCGAGCCGTCCGGGTTCAGGCGGAGAATCTTGCCGTTGAGCGAGGCCGTGTCCTGGGCCAGGCTGGGATTCTGGGCGTCGCCCATGGTCCAGTAGAGCTTGCCGTCGGGGCCGAAACGCACCCGCCCGCCGTCGTGGTTGTTGGCGCCGAGCGCGCCTTCGAGCAGAACCCTGTCGAACACGCCTTTACCCGTCGCCGGGTCCTCGCGCAGCCGCACCAGCCGGTTCTGGAAGCGGGCCGCCGTGTAGGCGACATAGACGTAGCCATTCTGGGCAAACTGTGGGTCCAGGGCCAGGCCGAGCAGGCCCGACTCGCCACTCTCGACCACATCCAGTGTCAGCCACGCTTCCGGCTGGAGTTGACCATCCTTGACAACCCGAATCCGACCCGGCCGCTCGGTGATGAAAAAGCGGCCGTCCGGGGCGAAAGCCAGCGCCCACGGCGTATCCAGCCCGCCAACCACTGTTTCCACGTTGAGGCGCGGGGGCGAGGCCGGCGCACTCGTGGCTGGCGCGCCGCGTGTCGCGGTCTGGACATTGCCCCAGTCGCCCACCACGACATAGTACACCCGCACCTGGCCGCTGCCCAGGTTCTCGGCCCGCTGGCCGGCGTAGGCCACGCCATTGACGGTCACCCCGAACTCGGACGAGTTGGGGACAAAGCCATCGCTAAAAATACGCTTCTGGAGCGCGGCCGAGGGGTTGAACTGAATCACCTGGCGCGCCTCCCCTTCCGCCAGTAGCGTCGCCCCTAGCCCTGCTGCGCCGGCGGCTCCTCGTTCGACCGTCTGTACATTGGCCCAGTCGCCCACGACCACATAGTAGACGCGCACGTGCCCGGTCCCCAGGTCTTCGGCTCGCTGGCCCGTGTACGCCACGCCGTTGACGGTCAGCCCGAACTCCGGCGAGTTGGGCACAAAGTTGTCGGCGAAGATACGCTTCTGGAGGGCGGCCGAGGGGTTGAACTGGATGACCTGACGCGCCTCACCCTCCGCCAGCAGCGCCGCATCAGCCGCCGCGTCGGCGTACACCCACCCTGCCACATCGGAGACAAGGAGCCAGGCCAGGCTGAGAGCCAAGGCCAGCCTCACCAACCTGGACTGCCGGGTTAGACGGTTCATTAGCTCATCCTCTCTATCCCTGCTCTGCTCAATAACAGGACTTACGCGGTCGCGATGGCCGCCAGAGGCTGAAGCCCTCTGGCTATAGGCTGAAGCCCTCTGGCTATAGGCTGAAGCCCTCTGGCTATAGATGGAAGCCCAAGGGGCTGAAGGCCAGCCTCCCAGGCTTCCATCTATAGCCTGCCTGCTTTAGCGGCAGGCGGAAGCGGTAGCTGCATATCTCCTGTTAACAACACTAATGTACTCGCCAGTCGTGGCCTTCAGCCTCCGGTCTCGGCTGAGCGAGAAGACTTACGCGGTGGTGGTCACGCGGGGTGTAGGAGGGTAAAGCATAGAGGAAAACCGGCGGTAAAGGCAAATGGGTCAGGCTGGGAGCCTGGGGTGACTGGCCCTGGACGCGGTTACAGCGCCCCTACGGCCGCGTGGAGAAAAGTTATCGCCACGTGGTGAAAACTTATCCCGGTCTACGGTTTTTTAAGATAAGATAGGTGTATTGTGGCGTACTTTGCCCCGCCCTGGCTCTTGCCTGGATTCAACGGGGCGAACGGAAGGATGATGCGCACGCTCCCACGCCCCCGCACCTTGTTCCATCTGAATACAGCGGTTTCCAATGAGAGGCGTTATGCAAAACAAGCATAACGCCTCTTTCTTGTTTATCCACTGCCCGCCCACGACCTGAGAGGTCCAAGTAGACACACGAAGGAGTGTTCCATATGACAACGCTAGGTGGTTTCGCGGACCGCATTGCCAACATTAATCTGACGACACATGAAGTCGTCTACGAGTCCATTCCCGATGAGTGGGCGAGAGACTACATCGGGGCGCGAGGTCTCGGCGTCAAGTACGTCTTCGAGAACGGCCCCCAGGTCGAGCCGCTGTCGCCCGACAA
>JAHCIP010000184.1 GCA_026129165.1 Anaerolineae bacterium | reverse complement strand
CGCAGCCCCATCCTGTGCTTCGTCGGCCCCCCCGGCACCGGCAAGACCTCACTCGGTCGGTCCATCGCCGAGGCGCTGGGCCGCAAGTTTGTGCGCGTGAGCCTGGGCGGCATCCGCGACGAGGCCGAGATCCGCGGCCACCGCCGCACCTACATTGGCGCGCTGCCTGGCCGCGTCATTCAGACTATGCGCCGCGCCGGCACGGTCAACCCGCTATTCATGCTGGATGAGATTGATAAGATTGGGATGGATTTCCGAGGCGACCCCTCCGCCGCCCTACTCGAAGTCCTCGACCCGGAGCAAAACTTCGAGTTCTCGGACCACTATCTCGACCTGCCCTATGACCTCTCTAAGGTCATGTTCATCACGACGTGCAATACCTTGGAGACGATCCCCCCGGCGCTGCGCGACCGCATGGAGGTCGTCCGCTTCCCCGGCTATATCGAGGAGGAGAAGCTCTCCATCGCGCGACAGTTCCTGATTCCCCGCCAGCTAGAGGAGCACGGGCTGCCGCCAAAGGGCATCAAGTTCTCCGATGAGGCCGTGCGTCACGTCATCCGTGAGTACACCTACGAGGCTGGCGTACGCAACCTGGAGCGCGAGCTAGCAAATATCTGCCGCAAGATCGCCCGCCGCGTCGCGGAGGGCCGCCCGGCCCCCAAGACCATCGGCGCCCAACAGTTGCACAAATATCTGGGACCGCCGGAATTCACCTATGGCCTGGCGAATGAAGAGGATGAGATTGGCATCGCCACCGGCATCGCCGTCACCGAGGCGGGCGGCGACTTGCTCTCCATTGAGGTGAACCTGATGGAGGGCAAGGGTAACCTGACGCTGACCGGCAGCCTGGGCGAGGTGATGCAGGAATCGGCGCAGGCCGCGCTGAGCTACGCCCGCGCCCATGCCCGCCAGTTGGGCATCAACCCGCAGGACTTTGAGCGGCTGGACATCCACGTCCACGTCCCCGAGGGGGCCATGCCCAAGGATGGCCCGTCGGCGGGCATCACCATCGCCACCGCGCTCATCTCCGCGCTCCTCCAGCGCCCCGTCTTCCGCCACGTCGCCATGACGGGCGAGATTACTCTGCGCGGCCGCGTGCTGCCCATTGGCGGGTTCAAGGAGAAGGTCATCGCCGCGCACCGCGCCGGCCTCAAGACAGTTCTCGCTCCGTCGAAAAATAAGAAGGACATGGCGGAGTTACCCGCCCGCGTGCGCCGCGACCTCCAACTCATCTTCGTCAACAAGATGGACGAGGTCTTACCCGTTGCTCTGTCCGCCCCCCAGCCGCCTGCGCCCATCCTGGCGGCGAACGGCAAGGCCGAGGGCGATGCCAAGCCCAAGCGGACGCGCAAGCCGAAAGCCCCCGCCGCCCCCACCGCCCTGGACGTTCCCCTTAGCGTCTAGCCTCCCCCCTGACCTCTCCCGCTTCTTCAACCCAAGACCTGGCAGGTTTTTAGAAACCCGCCAGGTCTTATAATAGACAGTCTGGCCGTCGTCATATTTCAGTCAGTCAACCGTCAGACGGACGCCAGGGCAAAATTTCACAAGTGGCTCTATATTGGTAGAGCCACTTGTGAAATTCCCTTTCCAACTGGGTTTATCCTAGTAGATCGAGGCGGCTAAAGACACCCAGAGACTGAGACGGGGCGTGGCCGGGGTAGTCGGGACCAGGATACCGTTGACGACGCGCGCGATTTTCCCGTCGTAGCGGACTTCCCCTTGCAAAGCAGCCTGGAGCATCCAGGCCGGCAAGGGCTTGCCTTCGTAGCTCCGCCAGAGCTGGTCCCAGTTCGGCGCGGCAGGGGCTGCTACCATAGATGCACGCGGAGGGGAGCCTAGGCCATTCGCCAGGTCAAGGAGGCCGAAGACGAGGGCCGTCCCGCCGAGGAGGGCGAGCCAAACTGGCCAGGCAGATAAGGCCAGAGTCGGGCCGAACCAGAAGAGGGCAATGATGATCGCTAAGCAGAACCCCCCACCCCATAGCTGCTTCGAGGTACGGCTCACGTAGCTGTCCCATCGCCAGTTGCCGGTCGCAACGAGCATAAAGGTTTCCACCGCCAAGATGAATCCCAGGAGGGCAATCCCACCCCAGATGACTAACGATTCCACAGCATCCAGCCCTTTCCAATATTAAGCCTATTTCGAACATTTGTTCGATATTATAGCACAACTGGATCGGGCTGAACCTTAAACTTGCCTTAAAGTTGCGGAAGCCTTATTGAAGGGGGACCGCCATGAGCTTTCAATTAAGCAACGCTCAGATCGCCATGATCCTGCTTGCTGCACTCGCAATCTGGCGAGCGATTACCTCGGCTGGTACGCTGAGCACCATGGACCGCGCCGGAACTCCCTCGACTCCACAGGGGGCCTTAGGCCAGCAGGTTATCAACAGTGTCATCAAAGGCCTGACCCTGGCCGTAGTCGGCCTTTGCCTTGTCGGCGTTATCTATATCTACCTTCGCCAGCCCGCGCTGCCTTTCCCACACTTGTATGTCCGACTGGTCCCGCCCGAAGTTGCCCGCTCGGCTGTATCCTACCCGCCCCTGTACATCGGGGGTGAAGCGGAGGTGGTATCGGACGAGGGTCTGCCCCTGTATCGCGCGGATGAGGCAGGCCAGCCGACCGATATCCTCAAAGCACAGTTATGGCAAGGGCAGGTCATGACAGTCATTGGCGGCCCCTCCGAGTGGAGCGGGCGCTATCAGTGGCGGGTGCGGACGCGGGATGGTGTCGAGGGATGGGCGCCGCTGCGAACTCCTGCTGGCGCGCTTGGGCTGGCCCCGCGCTGACCTCAGGCTGGATTTGCCCCCTGGCCCCTTTCAGGGTATCCTTTCGACGGAAGACCGATGACAATAGACGGACGACAAAGGACGGACGACGGAAAACTCATCGATCGTTGATCCTCCGTCTTCAATCTTCCGTCCACCGTCCTTCGTCCTTCGTCGGACAAACCACCACCCACTAACCACCATCCACTATTGTGATCCGCCACGACCTACCGGAAGACATTCCGTCCCTCCTCAAACAAGGCCCCTCGGATCGCCTGGTCTTTGTCCGCCCCGGCGTCGCCCTCAACCGACTGGCCGAGACCCTGACCGCCCTTGCTAACGCGGAGGGAGGTAAGGTCGTGATTGGCATGGACGAGCGCGGCAGCACGGTCATGGGCGTGAGTGACCTCCAGGAGACGTTCAATCTGGCGCTAGAAGCCGCGCTGGAGATTGACCCCCCACTGATCATCCCCATGCCGCGCGTCGTCCAGGTCAGCGGCGAGTCGCTGCTAGTCGTCACCGTACCCGAGGGCATGCCTCACGTTTATCATCACAAGGGCCGCTACTATACCCGCGAGGGCCGCTCCAACCGCCTGCTGGCGACCGCCGAACTGCGCCGCCGCCTGGTCGAGCGCGGCGAGATCAACTTCGAGTCGGAACCGGCGCGGCTGGCGAACCGGGCCGATCTGGACGACGCGAAAGTTCAGCGTTACTTGCAAGCCCTGGTGAGCGCGGGCCAGGTGGCCGGCCAGGCCGGCGGTCTGCCCCTGCCCGACGCCGACACGATTCTGCGCCAGCGCCGCTGCCTGACCGCCGACGGCCAGCCGACCTACGCCGGTATCCTCCTATTCGGTAAGGATCCGCAGCAATTTGTACCGGGCAGCGAGGTCATCGTCGTGCGCTACGCCGGTCTGGAACAGGGTGATACCTACCTGCGCGAGGACATCCGCGATACCCTGCCCGAACAGATCCTCCGCGCCGAGGCGTTCCTGGTCAACAATATGCGCGTGGGGGCGAAGTTGAGCGGCCTGGCGCGCGAAGAGAAGCTGGAGTATCCACGCGAAGCCGTGCGGGAGGCGGTGGTCAATGCCATCGCCCACCGCGACTACAGCATTCGCGGCCAGGAGACGCGCGTCTTCATGTTCGCTGACCGCCTGGAGATCACCAGCCCCGGCAAACTGCCCGGCCCGGTGACCCTGGACAACCTGGATCAGGAGCGCTTCTCGCGGAACGAGGCCATTGTCCAGGTGCTGTCCGACCTCGGCTTCATCGAACGGCTGGGCTATGGCATCAACCGCATGCGGCGGCTCATGGCCGACGGCGGCCTCCCCGCGCCCGTCTTCCGCGAGACTTCCAACGGCTTCCAGGTGATCCTCTACGGTCACGGCGAGCGCCTCGCCCCCAACGAACGTATGCCGGTGCGCATGAGCCAGTACGCCCACCTGAGCCTCAACGACCGCCAGGAACATGCCCTGACGCTGGCCCAAACGCACGGCCGTGTCACCAACCGCGACCTCCAGGAGTTCGCGCCGGACGTGTCGGCCGAGACCATCCGCCGCGACCTGGCCGACCTGGTAGACAAAAATCTCCTCCTCAAAATCGGCGAGAAACGCGCGACGTACTATATCTTGAAGTGAGGATGCATGGCTGACTGGAAAGACCTAGTTGTCGCGCCGCAGCCGCTGGCCGTCGAAGTGGGCGCACAGGTATTGGCCGACGGCGGTACCGCGGTAGATGCGGCGGTCACGGCCGCCTTCACCCAGGGCGTGACCGACCCGCAGATGTGCGGCGTCGGCGGCTTCGGCTCGCTTCACTACTACGAGGCCGCCACCGGCCGCCACCACGTCCTGCAATTCCTCGGCACGGCTGGCTCGCTGGCTCGCGACGACATGTGGGCCGACCTGATCGAAGAGGAATACCGCATCGGCTATGGCTTCCGCCTGCGCGGCTACGAGAACGACATCGGCTGGCAGTCAGTGGCGACGCCGGGGACAGTCGCTGGCCTGGGTGAGGCGCATCGCCGCTGGGGCACGCGCCCCTGGACGCAAATCCTGGCGCCGGCGACGCGGCTGGCCGACGAGGGCTTCGTCCTGACGCCCATCCTGACCGACCGCTGGCGGCGGCCGGGGACGCCCGGCTTTGCCTTGCCCCTGTGGCGGATCACCAATACTCTGGCGGCGCAGCGCATCTTCACCAGGGGCGGCTTCGCCCCCCTCCAGATGGGCGAGCGGCTAGTCCAGAAGGACTATGCGCGGTCGTTGCGACGCATCGCGGAAGGCGGCGTGGACGAGTTCTACCGAGGCGCCCTGGGGCACGAGTTGGGCCAGGCGATGTCGAGCCACGGTGGTTATGTCACGCCCGACGACCTGGCGAAGTACCGCGTCCGAGAACCGCAGCCGGTCGTCGGCCAGTATCGCGGGCTGACCATCAAGACCGACCCCTTACCCGACGGCGGCGCGACGCTGGTGCAGATGCTCAATTGCCTGGAACACTTCGACCTGCGCGGCATGGGCTTTAACAGCCCGCGCTACATAGACGTTGTCTCGCGTGTCATGCAGTGGGCCTTCGCCGATTGGACCATGCGCCTGGGCGACCCGCAGTTCGACCCCGATATGACGGCCACCCTCACCGACCCCCAGTATGCCGCCGACGCGGCGCGCCGTATTCAGGCCGGCCAGAAGTTCCGCGTCCCCCGCTGGCCCTACCACGAGCCGAAGGACACGACCCACATCTCCGTCGTAGATCAGTGGGGTAACTGCGTCAGCCTGACGCACACCCTGGGCGCGAGTTCGGGCGTCGTCGTGGATGGTCTGGGCTTCCAGTTGAACAATGCCATGAACTGCTTCCACCCGCTGCCGGCCCGGCCAAACTCCATCGCGCCTGGCAAGGCGCGGCTCAGCGGCCTGTCGCCCAGCATCGTCTACCGCGACGGCCAGCCGGTCATCGTCATCGGCGCGCCGGGCGGGACGCAGATCGTGACAGGCGTTCTCCAGGTCCTGCTCAACCTGATTGACTTTGGCATGACGCCCACCGAGGCGGTTGAAGCGCCACGGTTCGACTCGCAGAGCGACACCATTGACCTCCACGCCCGCCACCCCTTTTCAACCGTGCACGCCCTGCAGGCCATGGGCCACAAGGTGTACCGCGAGCCGTATAGTTATGGCTCGTTTGGCCTGGTCCATGTCGCCATGCGCGACCCGCAAACGGGCCGCTGGAATGGCGGGGCCGACCCGGGCGGGGCGGGGATGCCGCTGTCTAGCGAGCAAATCACCTGGGAGTAAACTAAACCTCTCGAAGGACGCCCTTCGGGAGGTTTGCGTCTCAGAACAGGATGATTGCGGAAGAGTCAGCGGCACTTGGGGGCGAGGTGAGCGAGTGGGGATACAGCGGACAGCCAACGACAACGAACAAATGTTCGATACACTATCATCCCACATTTCACACAGTTTCCCACCTTTTCCCACGCCAGCGGTGGGGGTTATCCCACACGCGCCGCAGGATTGACCATTTAGCGCCCCCGCTGTTTGATGACAGGAAACAGAAACCGGGGCCTTATCGACAAAACTCAGTGGAAATCCAGGAGAAACTCACATGCTCACCGACCCCCAGGCTCGTGTGGCGAGCGCCGATAGCTGGTCCGACCTGGCACCCTTACGGGAGCGCATCCGCCGCGACGGCAAGGTCTTGCCGGGCGGCATCCTCAAAGTCGACTCGTTTATCAATCATCAGGTTGACCCGGCGCTCATGGCGCTCATGGGTCGTGAGTTCGCCCGGCGTTTTGGTTACCTGCGCCCGACCAAGGTGCTGACCGCCGAGATTTCGGGCATTGCACCCGCGCTCCAGGCCGGCGTGGCCCTGGACGTGCCGGTCGTCTTCGCCCGCAAGACGCGCTCCGTCACCCTGCCCCCCAATACCTACGAGCGCCGCGTCCCCTCACGCACCAAGGGCGGCGTGACCCTCCTCCTTGTCTCGCCGGAGTACCTCGGTCCCGGCGACCGCGTCGTGATCATTGACGACTTCCTGGCGTCGGGTCAGACAATGGAAGCGTTGGCGGGCATCGTCCAGGAGGCGGGTGCGACGCTGCTGGGCATCGGTGTGGTGGTCGAAAAGAGCTTCGAGGATGGCCGCGACCGGCTGGCCCACCTCGGCGTTCCCATCGAGAGTCTCGTCACCATCTCGCATATGGACGAGACTGGGGTCGAGTTCGCCTCCTGATGCGCCTGCCGATCCTGTACCAGGATGATGATCTCGTCGCCATTGCCAAACCCGTCGGCCTGAGCACGATTGCCGCCTGGCCGGACCCCATCCCCACCGATGTCGTCGGTCTCCTCAAGGCCCAACTGGGTACCGACTATCTGGGGGTCCACCAGCGGCTCGACCGGGACACATCGGGCGTGCTCGTGTTCGCCCGACGCCCCGAGGCTAACGCCTGGCTGGCCCGCGCCTTCGAGAACCGCACAGCGGTCAAGGAGTACCTAGCCGTCGTCCACGGCGTCCCGCCCCAGCGAGCCGGGCGCATTGAGGCGCCGCTAGTTGAAGGGCGCGACGGGCGGATGGAGGTGGTGGGTGAAAGACGGAAGACGGAAGGCGGAAGGCGGAAGGCGGAAGGCGGGAGAGGAAGTGGGAGCCAAGCCGACGTAGGGATACCCCCCAGTGGGTACCCTCCTGCGGGCGCTCACTCCCTTGGGTACCCCGGCGATGCGGTGACAGAGTACGAGGTCCTCCAAACGGCCGCCAACCGCCGCTACAGCCTGGTGCGGCTGCGGCTGCTGACGGGACGCACCCACCAACTGCGTGTCCACCTGGGCCACCTCGGCGCCCCTGTCATGGGCGACGTACTGTATGACCCGCAGCGACGGCCCTTCCCCCGCCTGCTGCTCCACGCCTACCGCCTGACCCTCCCGACCCCCCGCGGCCCCTTGACCCTCGAAGCGCCCGTTCCTGCCGTCTTTAACGCCCTGCTGACCTTGCCTCCACCCACCACCCTTTCGCTCTCCCTGCTCCTCGCCCTGGCTGCCGAGCGCCGCCAGCCCCTCGCCCTTGACCCCGACGTAACGGCTTACCGCCTGGTCCACGGCGCGGCCGATGGCGTGCCGGACATATACATTGACCGACTGGGCGAGCATCTCCTGGTCTCGCTCCACAGCGAGACGACCGAGCTGCCGCCCCGGCTCCTCGCGGCTCTCGCCGAGGTCCACCCGACCGGCAGCGTCTACGTCCGCTACCGCCCCCGCCAGGCCAGCCGGCTGCGCGACGACGAGACGGAGCAGCGCGCGCCCAGCCAGCCTATTCGCGGTCACGGCGATCTGGCCTGGGAGGTGGTCGAGAACGGCCTACGCTATCTGATTCGGTCGGACGCGGGCCTGAGTGTGGGGTTGTTCCTGGACATGCGGGATATGCGGGCGCGGGTGCGAGCGCTGAGCCAGGGGAAAACCGTGCTCAATCTGTTTGCCTATACGTGCGCCTTTGGGGTGGCCGCGCTGGCCGGCGGAGCGGATCGCGTCCTCAACCTGGACTTATCGCGGCGCTGGCTCGACTGGGGCATGGAGAACTATCGTCTGAACGGTCTTGTGCCCGACCGCTACGATTTTGTGGACGGCGATGTGTTCGACTGGCTGCGCCGCTTCGCTCGGCGCGGCCAGACCTTCGACCTGGTCATCCTCGACCCGCCCAGCTTCGCTACCACACACGGCAGCCGCTTCAGCGCCGAGCGCGACTGGCCGACCCTCGCCCAGGCCGCCGCGCCGGTCGTCGCGCCCGGCGGGCGGCTCCTGGCATGCAGCAACCACGCCGGCCAACGCCGCCGCGCCTTCCGCGACGCCGTCCAGCTAGGGCTGGCGCAGGCCGGCTGCCCGATGACCGAGGTCGGCTACTGGTCCGAACCAGCCCTGGACTTTCCAACTCTCCCTCATGAGGAAGGCCACCTCAAACTATTCTTGCTCCAGGACTATTCCTAGCCCATAATGGCCCCCAAGAACTGGACCACGAGCTAAGGTAAACGATCAGGAGGAATACTCATGCAAGCCATTGTCTATCACCAGTATGGATCACCCGATGTACTGAAACTGGAAGAAGTGCAAAAGCCCGTGGCGCAGGACGATGAAGTCCTGGTCAAAGTTGTGGCCGCATCTGTCGCGGCGGGTGACTGGCATCTGCTGCGCGCTGATCCGTTCTTGACTCGCTTCATGTATGGGCTGCTAACACCAAAACATAAGATCCTCGGCGCTAGCGTAGCGGGCCGGGTTGAAGCAGTAGGCAAAAACGCCTTGCAGTTTCGGCCCGGTGATGAGGTATTCGGGGATCTATCTTCCTCTGGCTTTGGGGCCTTCGCCGAGTATGTGGCTGCTTCTGAAAACGCATTCGCGCTGAAACCAACCAATTTATCATTTGAGGCCGCCGCGACTGTCCCGGTGTCGGCGGTCACCGCTCTGCAGGGTCTGCGCGACCAAGGACGAATCCAGCCAGGGCAGAAGGTGCTGATCAATGGGGCGTCTGGCGGCGTGGGAACATTTGCAGTGCAGATCGCCAAAGCATTGGGGGCCGAAGTCACAGCGGTATGCAGCACTGGCAAAATGGAGTTGATGCGCTCACTTGGCGCCGATCATGTCATAGACTACACCCGAGACGATTTCGCCCAAAATGGACAGCAGTACGACCTGATTCTGGCGGCGAACGGCGATCAGCCCCTTTCCACCTATCAGCGCGCCTTAAGCCCCCAGGGCATCTATGTCATGAGCGGGGGTTCCACTAGGCAAATGTTGGAAGTGATGCTCCTCGGACCTATGCGGTCAAAGAAGGGTGGGCAGAAACTGGGCAACTTGCTGGCGAAACCCAACCAAAAGGATTTGATCTTTGTGAAGGAGTTGATTGAAGCCGGCAAGGTGAAACCTGTCATTGATCGAAGTTTCCCGTTGCGTGACGTTGCCGACGCCATCCGCTATCTTGAAACAGGCCATGCCAAAGGTAAAGTAGTCATAACTCTTCTCGCCAACTCCACACTATGACCGTCAGAATCGTTGGCATATAACTTTCTCCAGGCTCCAGGTCCCCTTCATGGGTCACTTACGGACACATCTGTCCCCACGCCCGCGTCACCAGCGTGATGTCCACCACATCCACGCGCCCGTTGCCGTCCAGGTCGTGGTGGCGCACATAGTCGGGGCTGGCCGTCGAGCGCAGCCAGCTTGACGCCACCAGTTGCGCATCGCCAGCATCCACCCGACCGTCGCGGGTGACGTCGCCCGCCAGAATACAATCGCCCGGACAGCCCAGCCAGCGCACCACACGGCTCAGCAACTCCTGGCGGCTGGCCGCGCTGTTGACCGTCTCCAGGCCAAAGCCCAGGACGACCAGGCGGCGGGCTGTGTCGGCGTATGCGACAGCCGCACTCCCCACCGTCGGCCCGTAGCGCAAGACGCTCGCGCCGCCGAGGTTGGGCGCCAGGGCCGTGGGGTCCTGGGCGTAGGCGACGCGGTCACTGCCGCTCAGGTTCAGCGTGAGGCCGCTGAGGAAGTCGGCCCCCGTCAAGCCGGTGGCGGACTGGGTTTGCGGGGCGGTGAAGTGCAGGTCGTTGGTGAAGAAATAACCGGGACTGGCCGCGGCCGTGGCGCTCGTCGTCAGTGGTGCGGCGTCGCGGCTTGCCAGGAACGGTGGGGCGAGTTGGGCCAGGGCCAGCTTCTGTCCGCTCAGCAGCAGGTGGCCCCCCCCCTGGAGATAGCCCTGCAGGGCCGCTTGCTGCGCTTCGCTGAGCAACCCATTCTGGCCGCCGACCCAGAGCACAATGCCGTACTCCTTGAGAGTATTGAGCCGGGGGCTGCCGTCCTGGCTCACCCGCCACGTGCGGTAGGACTGGCCGAGGCCACTCAGCGCGTTAGTCCACGAGGCGAGCGCGACGCCGGCCGGGTCCGCGTCCACCACCAGGATACACGGCAGTTGCGTCAGGTTGATAGCCTGGGACGCGCCAGGGACGGTGATGGTACGCTGCGCGGAGTCGTAGCCGGGTGCGAAGACGCTCAGGGTGTAGGTCCCGTTGGGGACGGTCAGGCTGAAGCTGCCATCGGCGGCGGTCGTGGTCGAGGCGGCGCCCGGCGCGAGGACCACGCGGGCATTAGCGAGGCCGCCCGCCGCGCCTGTCACCTGGCCCGATAGCGTAAAATTGGCGGTACCGGCGATGGTCAGCCACATGGCCCACGGCGGCCCCCACTGGCCGGTGCTGGTGCGGCCTCGCGCGTAGACCAGGTGGCGGCCGGGCGCGAGTCCAATCGTATTGAGGTTGCCCTGCGCGGCCTCTACCGCACTGTTAAATACGCCATCTGCCGCGCTCAGCGCCGTGCCCGTGCCAGGCGTCCAGTCGGGGGTATCCACCTTCAGTTCCACCCCGCCCACTACGTGGGTCAGAGCATGGCTGGCGTCAGCGGTCAGGCTGACATTCACGGACGTTCCCGCACTGAACGTCCCCAGATCGGTGGGGACCCCCGTCAGGTCTGGGCCAAGCGGCATCTGATAGGGGGCGCGGGCCACGCGCGCGGCGTAGCGCAGGGCGGGCAGGTTAGCGTTGAGGATGGCGGGCAGGTCGCTGTACGGCTGGAAAAAGGTCGTCCCAATCTCGATGGTATAGGCCGCCATGCCGAGTCGCCCATAGGCCCAGTCGGTGGTGTCGCCGCTGGTGTCGTAGAGCGTTATGCTGGCCTGGCCCGCCGTGTAGCCATTGAAGGCGGCGAAGCGCTGGCCCAACACCGCCAGTGGCCCGTCTTCCGGCGCGGAGTTTTGGGTGTAGCCCCAGGGCCAGAGCACCCACTCGCCATAGGAGTGCAGGCTGATGAGGAGATTCGGGGTCGTCACAGCGACCGGGGTCGCGCCATCCGCGCGTCGGGATGGGATGAGCGCCGCCGCGAACTCCTGGACCGCCTGCGTCTCCACCTCCGAGGCCGGGCTGGTCCCGCGATAGGTCTGGGTACACGGACTGGTCGAGGCGCCTACCCCGCCCCACTGATAGGAGTGATTGCGGTTCAGGTCCACCCCGGATTGGAAAGTCACTGTTGGCGGGTCCGGGCAGATGCTGGCCGTGTTGTTGAGGTTCTTGCGCTGGAGATAGCCCTGCTCGGCGACGCGGTGGCCGTCCGGGTTGACCGTGACAATCACCACGGTACGTTGTGTATCGAGCATCCATGTGGCGTCGGGATCGGTTCCATAGCCCTGGAGCAGGCGGCGCGTAAACTCCAGGGCCGTTTCAGGCGTTGTCAACTCGCGGGCGTGGATATTCGCCATGAGGAAGAACGTCGGGCCGACCTGGGCACGGGCTCGGTTGCCCAGCACGAGGGCATAG
>JAHCIP010000183.1 GCA_026129165.1 Anaerolineae bacterium | reverse complement strand
ATCCCCCCGGTGAGGCCCACGAGCGCCTCCGTCGCCGGCCCCGCGCCTACGGGCGCGAGCCCGCGGCCGCCGCGCAGGCGGCCGAGGCCGAGCGCCTGGCCGCCGCCGGGGTAGACCTGGCTACCGCCAGCCAGAGCAGCGCGAATAAGGCAAGCTAGCCGCGTGTCGTAGACCTTTAGAGTCTTGAAGACTCTAAAGGTCTACTCATGCGAGTCTATTCAAGAAGGTCTATTCACGCGGGGCTTGCTATAGCGACGAAAAGAAGTATAGTTACTCCCATGCAACTACCGCCGCTCACTCCCCTCTTGTCCGGAGACAGTGTGCTCGACTCATTTCTGGACACCATCGAACGCGCCACGCTGGGGCGGCGCGAGGAAGCGCGCTTCATCCTCAACGCCATTGCCAGCGGCCACGACTGCGCGGTGGTGGGAATGAGCAACCTGGGCAAGTCGTCGCTCCTGCGAGGGCTATTCGGCGCCGCCGGGGCGCGAGACACCGACCACCTGTGGGTCTATGTAGACTGCAACTACGCAGCCGAACGCTCCAGCCGGGGCTTCTACGAGTCGGTCTTACGGGGGCTGGTGACGGCGGCCGGCGGGCCGGCAGGCGAGCCGGGCCTGCGCGACGAATTGGCCCGCGCCTATTCCACCGTAGTGGGGCCGGCGCGAGGTCTGGAAGACGCGCTGGCCTTCAACCGCAGTCTGGAACTAACGTTAGCCAATGACCGCCAGCTGGTCCTGGGGCTGGACGAACTGGACGGTCTCGTGCCGGCTCTCGACGGCCAGGTGTTCCTCAACCTGCGCGCCCTCAAGGACCGCTACGGCCCCCATCTCTCGTATGTGGTCGGCCTGGACCGGCCCCTCGGCCACCTAAGACAGGACCGCGACGCGGGCGAGTTTGCTGAACTCTTCAACCGCCGCATGTATTGGCTGCCACCGCTGCGGCGGGAGGCGTCGCGGTCCGCCGCGCGAACCTGGGGCGCGCGAGAAGGCGTTCAGTTTGACGAGGCCGATCTTGAGTTTATTCGGCAGTACGCCGATGGTCACCCCGGCCTCATTGGAGCCGTCGCCGTTGCGCTGGCTGAGGCCGTCGGCGACCAGCCGCGCACGCCAGAGCAAGGCCGCGTCGTACGCCACCTCGTGCGTGACCGCCTGGCGCTCGATACGGGCGTGCAGTCGGAGTGCGACAAAATATGGGATGATGTGGACCGTGAGGACGAACGGACGGCGCTCATGGACTTGGCGACCGGCGCCATTCCCGATCCGGCCATCCTCTACTGGCCGCGCCGCCGCCACCTAGTCATTGGCAGCGACGACAGCCCGACGCTCTTCTGCCAGGCGTTCGCTGACTATGTACGCCGCATGCGTCTCGGAACGCTTCCAACGGGTAGCGGCCTGCGGGTAGATGTTGAGGCTGGCGACGTCTTCATTGATGGCCGCTCCATCCCGCCCCTCACCGAACTCGAATACAAGCTCCTCATGCTTCTCTATGGCCGCGCCAACCAGATTGTGGACAAATACGAGATTGTCCAGGCTGTATGGGGTCAGGAGTATATTGACACGGTAGACGACGGGCGCATCGAGCGGCTCGTCGGCCGCCTGCGCGAGAAACTGGAGCCTGACCAGCGTAACCCCCGCTTCCTGACCACCGTGCGCGGACGAGGCTACCGCCTCGTCGCCTAGCCCCCAGTTTTGCGATTGTCAACTTCTTTTCTGTAACAAGCATCCGCCCTGGCTAGACTAGGCCGATGTAAAACCATCTTCACCGTCGTCTAGTCGAGAAAGGCAGGATGTTTCCATGAGGCGAGTACGCTTTGTCCGTTGGTGGGTGCCCCTAGTCGTCGCGGTCCTGGCCCTGGCTGCCAGCCTCACTGTCTCCGCTGACAGCCCGACGCTCCAACGTCTGGCCTTCAGCGTCAGCGAGATCAACTATTTCGCCACGTCCCCCGATGTCGCCGTCGGTGGCCCCGCCTCCCCCACTCAAGTCTGGGTCGCCTATAGCAACCGACGCTTTGGCAGCCCCTTCCAGGATATTGTCGTGCGCTCCTTCGACCCTGCCAGCGGCCAGTGGTCCATGCGCGGCACGACCAGCCTGAACTACGAGCGCAGCACCAACCCCGACGGCGCGGCGATTGACCTCGGGGGGCCAATTGTCAATGGCAAGGGGACCGTGCCCTGGGTCACCTGGTCCGAGAACGTGCGCGGGGTCGGCAACAAGACGAATATCTTTGTGAGCCAGTTGGGCAGTATGAATGGCCTGGAGATGTGGGGGCTGTCCGGCCAGGACCGCAGCAACGGACGTGGGTTGACGAGCCTCAACATCAACACCTACCGCAACGCGCTGAACCCGCGTATCGCCGCCGGCGTGACCGAGGCTGGCGCGGCGGAACTACTGCCGTGGGTGACCTGGGAAGAGGAAAGCCCCATCGCCATCAAGTCCCAAATCTATGTCGCTCGCGCCGAACGCGCCGGCGGCTCCGGCATTCTGGGCGGAGTGCGCTGGATTCCCGTGGGCCGCACCACCTACCCTGGCGAGCCGAGCCTGAACCTGGACACCAACCAGGTAGCGATGACGCCCGACATCGCCTTCGCCGGCCCTAACCGCGCTCAGCCCTGGGTCGTCTGGGCCGAGAAAGAGAACGCCCGCGAGGCCAACGCCTACATCTTCGCGGCGCGGGCCGTACCCGATGCCGCCGCGCCTGGCGGTTTCCGCTGGGAGCGCCCCAACAGTTGCCAGACGAACCAGAGCTGCGCCCTGAACCGCGACGTGTATCGAGCAGCGTCTTCGCCCCGCATCGCCCCTGGCTCGCTAGCCGGGCAGGATGCCAACACCCCCATGCCGTGGGTCGCCTGGCAGGAGTCGGATGGCCGCTACACCCAGATCTACGTCAGCCGCTTCGATGGGACGCGCTGGCTGCCCGTGGGTGATACGCTGAACCTGGGCCGCTTCAACAATGCCTCCACCCCCGACATTGCTTTCGTCGGCAATACACCTTATGTCACGTGGACTGAACAGCAGGGCGGCTACAACCTGATCCTAGTCAAGCGGCTGGCCGACGCCACCCCCGGTCACGAACGGTGGGAGTTGGTCAGCGGGAGCCAGGGGTTGAACCTGGAGATGTACAACTTCGGCTCGAAAGCCGTTTATCGCCGCCAGCGCGTCCGGCCCCGCCATCGCCTGGCAGGAGAACACGCGCTCCTTCAACCAGTCGCTCATCTTCGCCGTCGCGGCCAGGTAGGGAGGGAGTAGGGAGTAGTTAGTCGTCGGTAGTCAGTCGTCAGGACGGAACAGAAAGAGGGCGCTGAGAACGCCGAGAAAGCTCAGTATTCGCTCAGCGCCCTCTGCGGCCTCAGCGGTGAACAGAGCAGCCGGTTCATGCCTCAGCCGAAACGGCCTGCGGCGGGGCGGGCGCGGGGGCGGCGGCGAAGCGGAAGCCCGCGAACATGAGGGCCGCCGCCAGCAACTCGCCCAGGTAGAGATACTGCCCCACGCCAAAACGGGTGAGGGTGCTGGCCGAGGCGATAGCCAGCGTGCCCAGGGCGATGAGGACATTGCCCAGCACCCGGTCGGGCATGACCCGCTTGCGCCAGAATAGGTAGCTCGACCACAGCGCGCCGCCGGCCAGGGTCAGCGTGCCGTAGATGTTGAAGAAGGGCGTTGTCAGACGGATGGGCGCGCCCTGGGGCAGGACGTTGCGATACCACTCGCTGACCGGCAGCCCCGCCACCGCCCGGCTTGGATCGAGGGGTGTCCGCAACATTAAGACCAGGGCCGCCAGGCTCCCCACTACCAATAGCCCACTCACCAGCCGCCGCCACGCGGGCCGCCGCACCAGCAGCATAAACGTCCCGTGGCCGATCCAGGCGGCCGAGAGCAGCGCCCCGCCTGTGTACCACACCACAAACATGGCATAGTTGAAGGGTCGGACGGCGAAGTAGGCTTCGGCGAAGGCGGCCAGGGCAAACAGCGTCAACCCAATGCCCCAGAACAGGAAGTGAAGCGAGCGGCGAGCCGCCCAGCGTGACAGGACGCCAGTAGCGAAGACCACCATGATGACCGTCGAGAGGAAGGGCAGCGCGGCATGGACGCCGATGGTCGGGCCAGTGTCCAGGGTGCGCGACGCCCCGACGCCCAGCAGCGCCCCGACCAGGCCCAGGATGAGCGAGATGAGCAGCAGGCCCAGGCCGATGAAGATACCCGGCAGCATCTGCTCGTAGAACTGGGTGCGCGGCATCTTCACCCTGGCGCGCCGCGCCTCCAACACGGCCTTGCGGTCCGTCTCTGTCCTCATAACGTGTCATGTCCATTCTAGCCAACCTCCCGAAGGTTTGGAACCTTCGGGAGGTTTAAACCATTGTCGCCCCAATTCTAGAACCCCGCTTCGGTATTGTCAATAACACCCATCAATGGTATCATAGGTCTGAGGAGCCATTCCAACGGAGGACTGATGGCGACTAGAACCCAAACGAACGCGACGCTTGATGACCTGTACCATGTCCCCGACCACGCCAAGGCCGAGTTGGTCAACGGAGAAATCGTCCTCATGCCTCCCACCGGCGCTTTACCCGGCTTCGCCGCCGATGAAATCTTCGTCTCCCTGCGTCAACATGCTAAGACCCTGGGCTATGGCCGCGCCGTGGGCGACAACAAAGGCTTCGTCGTCAACCTGCCCCACCGGGGGTCGTTCAGCCCCGACGCCGCTTTCTACGTCGGGCCGGACCCTGGCATGAAGTTCTTCCAGGGCGCCCCAGTCTTCGCCGTCGAGGTGCTGAGCGAAGGGGACTACGACACCTCGGCCCGTCAGGCCCAGCGTGTTAAGCGGCTGGACTACTTCGCCGCTGGCACGCTCGTCGTTTGGGAGGTGGACCTGCTCGGCCCCGACGTGGTCCGCGTCTACCGCGCCACCGACCCCGACACCCCCACTATCTACCGACGTGGCGACGTCGCCGAAGCCGAACCCGCCGTCCCTGGCTGGCGGCTGCCGGTCAGCGACCTGTTCCCTCATTAACTTGACCCTCTTCCACTCTCCGAGGCTACAACCCTGGCCGCACTCGCACGTATATCTACGTGGGCCACTTGTGGGATGCCTGTCGGTGATAGGCACTCGCAATTTCGCCCAGACGTGCTACAATCTACCCAGTGATGTTATACGCAGTACGCAATACGTAATACGGATAAGACTATGAACCGCACACGGTTAATCTTCTTTGCCGTTCTCCTGGTCGCCGTCGCCATCGTGGGCGTCTCGGTGCTGACGCGGCAGTTCCAGACCACCAGCGCCATCCCGCAGCCGGTCGCGCCCAAGACGGTTGAGGTGCGCGTTGTCACTGCGCTGCCCGTCGAACCCTGGGTGCAGGAGGCGGCGCGCGACTTCAACGCCAGCCCCGCGGCGAAGATCGAGAACAGCGCGATCAAGGTGACGATCATCCCCATGGACGGCCTGACGGCGATGGGCCAGTTCGAGCGCGGCGACATGAACCCTGTGGCGACAGCCTGGATCCCCGACAGCCGCTACCTGGTGGAACTGAGCAACGCCGCCTTCAAGGAGAAGTTCGGGCGCGACGTCTTCCTGACCGACGGCGAGTACCGCGCCCGCCCCATCGCCATCTCGCTGTTCTCGTGGGGCATCTACGAGAGCCGCGCCAACGTCCTGCGCAAGAAGTACGGCTCGATTGACTGGAAGACCATCCACGACGCGGCCATCGCCAAGGGCGGCTGGCCGGAACTGGGCGGCGACCCGCAGTGGGGCTACTTCAAGCTCGTCGTGCCCAACCCGCGCCGCAATGTCGGCGGCTTGCAGGCCATGGTGGCAGCCGCCGGTGAATACTACGGCAAAACCGACATCACCGTCGCCGACGTGACCAACCCAGACTTCCAGAAGTGGCTCAAGGAACTTATGGGCGCGGTGACGGACTTCTCGTCCCTCGGCTCGTATACCGCCGAGAACATTGCCCTGTTCGGCTACTCGACGGGCGATGGCGGCCAACTCCTGGAGAGCGACCTGCTGGTCAACATGCAGGGCATCCAGACGCGCTGGGCTGACCCGCTGAACATCGTCTACCCCAAGTACCTGACCTGGTTCGACTTCCCGTTCACCATCTGGGTCGGCCCGGAGACGACGGCCCTGGAGAAGAACGCCGCTCTGGAATTCCAGCGCTACCTGCTGCGCCCCGAAGTACAGGCCAAGGCCATCAGCCGGGGCCTCCGCCCGGCCAACAGCGACGTCGCTATCCCTAACGAGAGCCTGTTCGCTAAGTGGCAGGCGCAGGGCGCGACCACCGTTGTTCCCCGCACGACCGCCATGCGCTCGCCGAGCCGCGACGTGCTGCTGGCACTGCTGCGCTTCTACGACCTCCAGGTCGCCCAACGCTAAGGAGGGGCTATGGCAAAGAAACTGTCCACACCCCGCCCGCAGCCGCGTGGCATGTTCATCGGTCTCGGTTGCGGCCTGCTCGGCCTGCTGACGGTATGTGGTGTCCTCGGCGCAGTGTTCTACCTGGGCCTGCGCGACCCGTCTACCGTCCAGCGGCCGACGCCCGCCCCGGCCCAGGTCAGCGTCCTGCGTCTTGGCTACTCGCCCGACAAAGAGGCGCTGTTTACCGACCTGGTTGCCAAGTTCAATGCCCAGGGCCGCAAGTCCGACGAGGGCCAGGACCTACGCATCGAGGCGGTGCGGCTGGACGCCGAGGCGCTCGTCAAGGCGGCCGTGAGTGGCGATGTCCAGGCTGTCAGCCCCGACTCATCGGTCTGGCTGGATCAGATTGACCGCGCCTGGAGCCAGGGACGCTCGACCGGGGGCACGCCGGCGGCCAGCATCGGCCAGTCGCAGAGCGGCCTGGTCGGCGAGACGCGGCGCTACGCGACTAGCCCCGTCGTCCTCGCCATGTGGGAACCCGTCGCCAAGAGCATGGGCTATCCCGAGAAGACGATTGGCTGGGACGACCTGCTCCAACGCGCTCAGTCGGACGCCAACTTCAAGTGGAGCCACCCCTCCACGACAAGCGCGAGCGGCCTGCTGGCGACGCTGGCCGAGTTCTACGCCGGCGCGGGTAAAACGCGCGGCCTGACCGAGGCCGATACCCAGTCGAAGGCCGTGTTGGATTATGTCAGCAAGATCGAGAAGACGGTGCGCTACTACGGCGAGGGCGAGTTGGCCGTGATGGACCGCGCTCGCCGCGAAGGGCCGAGCTTCCTGGATGCCTTTGTCGTCCAGGAGCAGATGGTCGTCAGCTTCAACCAGCAGCAGAAGGGCAACCCCGGCCGCCTCGTCGCCGTCTACCCCCGCGAGGGGACGCTGTGGGTGGACCACCCGCTGGCTCTGCTCGAACACCCGAACCTGACCCCGACGCAGCGCCAGACCTTCAGCCGCTTCCGCGACTATCTGCTCGACCCCGGCGTCCAGCAGCGCATCCTCCAGGCGGGCTACCGCCCGGCCGACCTGAACGTGCGGCTGGATACGCCCGACTCACTCATCAGCGCGGCCTATGGCGCCGACCCGCGCCAGCCGCAGACGGCCCTTCAGGTTCCGCCAGGGACCGTCCTTGACGCCGTGCGCACGGGCTGGCTGACGGCCAAGCGCCGCACCAATGTCATCCTGGTCGTGGACACGTCTGGCTCGATGCAGGGGCAGAAGCTCAACAACGTCAAGGACGCGCTGAGCGAGTTCCTGCGCCAGGTGCCGAGCCAGGAGGAGCGCGTCGGCCTGATTGAGTTTGGCACCGGCGTCAAGACTGAAATCCCACTGGCGCCCCTATCCCAGAACCGCGCCCGGCTGGACACCACCATTCGCGGCCTGTCGGCCAGCGGCGAAACAGCCCTGCTCGACGCCGTTGCGGTGGCCTACCGCAGTCTCCAGGACACGAACGACCGCGAGCGGATCAACGCGATTGTGGTGATGACCGACGGGCTGGAGAACCGCAGCCGCACGTCGCTCAACCAGTTGGTGCGCGACCTCCAGGCGGGCAAGGAGCGCCTCCCCGTGGTGGTCTTCTGTATCGGCTACGGCAACGACGCCGACCTGCCCAAGTTGGAGCAGATCAGCGCCGCCACCGGCGGCCAGACGCGGCGCGGCTCGCTGGAAACCATCCGCGATTTGTATAAGATTCTGTCCACCTACTTCTAGCCTACTGCGTATTTCGTAATGCGTATTTCGTATCCCAGAGTTCTCCATCTCGAAATACGGACTACGAAATACGCATCACGCATCACGAAACACGTCTATGTCTGACCCCGTTCGCAAGGAACTCCGCTCCCGTGCCTGGGGCGCCATGCTCCAGTACGCCGTTTTCCGCTGGGAGAGTGCGGTCATCATCGCGCTGACGCTGGTGCTGACCGCCCTGTTCAACCAGCCCTTCGCCTGGTGGCCGTGGTGGGGCTGGCTGGCGCTGGGCGGCGTGACGGAAGCGTTGATGATCGTCACTAGCGTCACCGACGCCCGGACCGGCGTGCAGGTCGTGGCCGACATGTTCCGCGAGGAGAACAACCCGGCGCGCCTGCGCGACCCGCGCTATCGCGCCGTGGTCGAACGCGCCCTGGCCTACCACGACCAGTTGGCCCAAGAGGTCGCCACGCGGCCGAACTCGCTGCTGCGCGACCGCCTGTCGGAGCAGGTGCGCCAGATTGATGACTGGATTAGCGGCATCTACCGTCTGTCGGAACGGATGGAAAGCCTGGAAGGTGACGCGCTGCTGCGGCAGGACTTCCAAACCGCGCCACAGGAGTTGCAGCGACTGACCCAGCGGCTGCGCGCGACGACCGACCCGCAGACCCAGGCGCAACTGCGGGCGGCGGTCGAAGCTCGCCAGACGCAGATCGATAACCTGAACGCCCTCCGCCGCACCATGGAGAACGCGGGCCTTCAGCTAGACAACACCCTGGGCGCCCTGGGGGCGGTGTACGCCCAGATGCGGCTGCTGTCGGCCCAGGACATGGAGGGCGCGCGCGCCCGCGAGCTCCAGGCCAATATCGCCCAGCAAGTCCGCGCTCTACAAGACGTGGTCGAGTCGCTGGAGGAAGTCCGCAGCCGCACGCAAGCGGAGAAATAATCCTCCGTCACTCTGAGCGAAGCGACTGTGCCCCGCCTGCGCCCTGCCTGCCCTCCGAATGGAGGGTACTCAGGGTGTAATCGGGGTAAGAGTCTCGCCTCCATCAGAGGAGATGCTTCGCCTTCGGCCCAGCATGACAACTTCTTATTTATGCGGTAAACGCGGAGAACATAGATGGAGTTGGTGAGATGAAAAGAACCTTCGTTTTACCCCTAGTTTTCCTAGCCTTCCTATTCTTCCTGCTTTCCGCCTGCGCCCCCGGCCAGCCGTCCGGCGAAGTGACGATCTTCGTGGCGGCCCCCCTGTCCGGCAGCCAGGCCGAGGGGGGGCAGACGGTTGTCGGCGGGGCGCGGCTGGCCGCGGAGCGCATCAACCGCGCGGGCGGGTTGCTGGGCAAGCGCATCAAGATTGTCGCGCTGGACGACGAGGCCGACGATGATGCCGCCGTCGCCGCCGCGCAGCAGGTAGCCGACGCCATTAAGAAGGGCGACACCGTCCTGGGGGTGGTCGGCCACTATAACAGCGGTCAGACGCTGGCGGCCATGCAGGTCTACAAAGACCTGCCCATCATCGTCGTTACGCCCACCTCCAGCGATGTCAGCATCTCGCAGCAGGGCTTCCGCAACTTCTTCCGCGTCAACGCCACCGACGCCGCCCAGGCGCCCGTGGATGCCCGCTTCCTGGTCGACACCCTCAAGGCCAAACGCATCGCCATCGTCCACGCCAACAACACCTACGGTCGGGGCCTGCGCGACCAGATGACCCAGGCGCTTAGAGCGCTGGGCGTGGACCCGGTCGGCGTGGTCGAGATCAAGGAAGCCGCCCCCACCCAGGCGGACGCCGTCCAGCGCGTCAAGGCGCTCAACCCGGACGCCGTCTTCCTGGCGGGCTACGAGACGGAGGGCTACGTCTTCCTGCCCGAACTGCGGCAGGCCGGCGTCACTGTCCCGTTTATGTGTTCCGACGGCTGTTTCGTCTACGCCTTCGTGGACGAGTCGGCCAAGGCCGCCGAGGGCGCCTATGTCAGCGCCATCACGCCGGATGCCCGCGTCGTGGCCGACCAGCAATGGTGGAAGGACTACCAGGCCGTCGAGTCGCGCAACCCCGGCACGTACAGCGCGGCGGGCTTTAGCGCCCTCAACGTCATCAGCGAGGCGGCCAAGAAGGCCAACACGCTGGACGGCCGACGCCTGGCCGACGCCGCGCGCGGCCTCGACCTCCAGACGCTGGTGGGCAAGGTGCGCTACCAGGCCACGGGCGACCTGGCCGAGCCGCAGGTCTACATCTTCCAGGTCAAGGACGGCGTCTACCAGCAGGTGTCTCCGCCGCCCGCCACCCGCTAGACGCGCAAAGCGCCTTGGGCTTCCACCCCCTAGCCAGCGGGCTTGAGCCCCTGCCGACCGCCCGCCAACCGCTAACGAGTGGCCTGACACACGTGGCGCAGACTTTCCAGTCTGCGCCACTTTGTTTGCCATGCTGAGAACAGGTAAAAATGCCTCCGCGCACGCTCTCTAGACAGTAAAGGACTATTACGAAAGTGAGGCGCTCACCATGAGCAACCAATTACGTCAAATCATCAATGTCGTCGCCATCCTGGTGACGATTACCGTCAACACCCTGGCGAACACGCTGCCCATCAACGGCCAGACGACGGCCCAGGTGTCCGACAAGTTCCCCGTCCCCTTTGTCCCCGCTGGCTATGTCTTCGCCATCTGGGGTATCATTTATCTCGGCATGCTCCTTTTCGCCGTCTACCAGGCGCTGCCCAGCCAGCGCGACAACCCGCGCCTGCGCAGCCTGGACCTGCCCTTCGTCGTCAACAACGTCGCCAACTCGGTCTGGATTTTCTTCTGGCACTACGAATTGTTCACCCTGACCGAGGTCGCCATGCTCGTCGTCCTGGGGACGCTCATCATGATCTATCTGCGGCTGGGCGTGGGCCAGCGCGCCGTCTCGCAGGCCGAACGCTGGCTGGTCCAGGTTCCCTTCCGCGTCTACCTCGGCTGGATCACCGTCGCCACCATCGCCAACACCCAGAACTGGCTCTACTCCCTCGGCTGGCGGGGCGCGCCACTGACGTCTGAGGTCTGGGCCGTGGTGCTGCTCCTGGCCGCGCTGGCCGTCTCCGCCATCCTCGGCCTCACACGCGGCGACATCGCCTATCTGCTGGTCATCGTCTGGGCGACCGTCGGCATCTGGGTCAAGCAGACGGCCTTCCCGCTGGCCGCCAACACCGCCCTCGTCACCGCCATCCTGGTCGGCCTCATCGCCCTCTACACCCTGTTCCGCCCCCGCCCAGGCTCGCCGCTCCCGGCGCCAGCGCAGTAGGGGCTGATATAGCTCTGTTTGCCTAACTAGGGAATGGATAGTAATATGGGGGGGAATTGGCTAAAGCGAGGAGAGGCATATGGTGAGAACGATAGAAGCCGTGTTCGATGGAATGGTATTGCGCCCAACCGAGCCACTGGCGTTGGCCGCCAACACTCGCGTGCGCGTGATTGCAGCCTCAGATGAATTTCACGAACAAGCCTTTAACCATGACTTACCCACCCACCATCCACTACCCGCCTCGCACCACCCACTGATACACCAATCCCAGCACGCCACCCCCCACGACCAACCACACTGAGTTGACCCTAAAGCGAATCAACAAGACCGCCGACACCAGCCCGATGACAACGGTGAGCCAGTCTACCAGCGCGGCGCGGGCCAACTGCCACGTCACGGCGGCCATGAGGCCCAACGAGGCTACGTTGACGCCGTCGAGTAGCGGCCCGGCCCACGACGACTGGCGGATGCGCGGAATCAGCGGATTGCTGAGGGCGACCAAGACAAACGCGGGCAGAAAGATGCCCACCGTCGCCAGGACCGCGCCGGGGACGCCGGCCAGCACATAGCCGATGAAGGTCGCCGTCGTGAAGACCGGGCCGGGCGTGAACTGCCCAATGGCGATGGCGTCCAGTAGTTGCTGGTCGGTCAGCCAGCCCGTCCGCACCACAAGGTCGGCACGCGGGAAGGCCAACAGGACCTATCCGCTCCCATACAGGACAG
>JAHCIP010000182.1 GCA_026129165.1 Anaerolineae bacterium | reverse complement strand
GCCGAGAACCGGCAACTGGTAGTAGTTGGCGCCGCTTATGGGAGCCGGATTGCAGATGTTGACCACCGCGACCGAGGCCGCGTCGCTGTTGTTGGTCAGGTTCGGGTCGGAGGTATCCGAACTGACGGTGACAGTATTGGTGATGCCGCCGGGCTGGGTGGTGGTCACAATGACCTGGAGAGTGACCTGGCCGTTGACGGGAATGTCGCCGAGGGCGCAGGTGAACGTCAGGCCGACCGGCGGGTTGCATGTCCCCTGCGTCGTTGTGACGTTGACGATGGTGGCGCCGGAGCCGGTGATGGTGTCAGTCAACTGGACGTTCTGGGCGGTGTTGGGGCCGGCGTTACCGACGACGATGGTGAAGGTAGCCGTATCGCCGACGACATTGGCGTTGGTATCCACCGTCTTGTCGGCCGACAGGTCGGCAAAGGGGGTGGCGGTCGGCGTCACCGTCGCCGTACTGGTTGACGTGCTGGTAGACGTCGGTGTCGATGTCGAGGTGCTGGTAGACGTCGGTGTCGATGTCGAGGTGCTGGTAGATGTCGAGGTTGATGTGGACGTACTGGTGGCTGTGGCAGTACTGGTCGAGGTGGATGTACTGGTGGGCGTGGCGGTCGAGGTCGAGGTGCTGGTGGGCGTCGCGGTTGGGGTCGAAGTCGCTGTGCTGGTCGACGTCGAGGTTGCGGTGGCTGTGCTCGTTGCGGTGGCAGTTGAGGTTGGCGTGCTGGTGGCGGTCGAGGTCGACGTGGCCGTCGGCGTCGCCGTGTCGGCGCTAGCGACACACACCGGCAGTGAGCCGGCGAACGGGAAAAAGTTGGTATTGCCCGTGGCGGAGCCGCTTGTGCCGGTCAGATTATTCACGATCACGTTGCCATCAATATTGCCGCTTTGAAAGCTGAGGGTCGCCAAGGGAGCCAGAACCGTGCCCTGGAAGCCGATGTTCTGGATGGTCAGGGTGGTTGCCTGGTAGAAGTTGAACAGGACTTTGGTGCGGTCCTGGCTGTTAGCGTTGTTGTTGATGGTGAAACCGGCGTTTTGAATTGTCTGCCCAGTACCCGCCACATTGATGAGGACGGTATTGGCATTGTTGAAGTTGATGACCCAGTTGGAGACGCTCGCCACATCCGCGGCGGTGAGATTGAAGACGACCAGATTACCCGGCGCAATGCCGGTTCCATCGAGGGTCAGGGTGCCAAAGCTCTTGGTCACCGTGCCGTTCTGAGTCTGAGTGGCGAGACAGGCCGACTCGGATTGCAGATAGGTGGTGACGGTGGGGAAGTTGACCAGTCCATAGACGGCCGGTAGGCCCTGGTTACTCTGGATCGTGCTGCTGGCGCAGGGCAATCCAACGCCTGACGTGGCGGCGGCTCCCCCGATGAAGCCGCTGCCTTTGAAAATGGAGCCGTTTGTCATGGACAGCGAGCCAGCCACGACCAGGTCCTGGCGGGTATTGTCGCAAGTCAGGGTGTTGGGGCTTTGGTCAATGCTGAAGTTCAGGAAGGTCGCCGAGCCGCCGACGGCCACTCGCCCCGCCGTTGATGTGTTTTGGCGGTTAGAGTTCGTCAAGATGAACTCCAGGTAGTCGTTGGCGACGCCTAGCGGGTCGGTGGGAGTCTGGGCTTGGGCGCCTGGCGCGGAACCAAGTTGAATCGCGAAAACGAGCACGAGGGACAGACCGAGCAGTGGGAGGATGAGTCGGACCACCCTGCGGCGGCGGGCGGGGGTACTCATGAGCAGGCTCCTTTAAGCTGTTGTTTGATACAGGATGGCAGACGAGGCTAGTAAGGTGGCATACAGCCCGCGTTGGCCTCACCGAGTTGTATCCATCCTTCAACTTAAACGCGCCACAGTAAACAAAGATACTAGACAATCAAGCGGTTAAAAAAGACAGACCTCCCACAGGCGGTCACGCCGTAGGAGGTCGTAATGGGTCGCGTACTTGGACAGTCTTTCAGCGGGCGGTACTCGGCAGCGCGGGCGTCGGGTGGGTCTGGCCGTGGCTGAGGATGACCCCAGCCGCCAGGGCGACGCCAGCCACCAGGCCGGCCAGGGCGGCCAAAGTCAGGCTATCGGGGTAGACCAGGGGCTGGCCGCGGAGCGCCTGCCAGGTCAACAGGGCGACCAGGCCGAGATAGCCCAGGGCGGCGGTGACGACGAGGGCAGTCCGGTGGCCCTGGCCCAGGCGGCCGAAGCGGCGGCTGATCCACCAGCCGACAAACGGGAGAACCTGCATGGCGTGGAGGCCGACGAAGTGGCCGATACGGAGATCGCCGCCTTCGAGGCTCCAGCCGGTGACGGGCAGGCCGCGGCCGCCGTCGTCCACGCCGACGCTGTGGGCGCCGAAGCTGGTCGGCCGCTGCCCGGCCGCAAGCGCGGCGCGCTGGCTGGGTGAGGGCAGGCTGGTCATGACGAAGCCTTCGGCTGCGCCGACCAGGACGACCACCAGGCCCAGGCGTAGCGCCCAGGCGAAGGCGGCGTCGGGCAGGCGCTGGCGGAGCAGCAGCACAGCGGCCAGCACGGTCATGACCCAAATGACAACGATCATGCTGCCCATGAGCGAGAACAATGCCCCGTCCAGGGGTGTGCTGATGTTAAAGTGGCTGGTCGTGCCCCGAATGGCCTGCCCAATGATGACGACCATTTCCAGCGTGAAGCCCAGCGCGATGACCCAGGACACCAGGCCGACGAGACGGCGATGGCCCTGGACAAAGGTCAGCAGCCAGGCCAGCGTGAACGTGTACATGGCCGACGACAGGGCAAACTTAGCCGGCTTGAGCCAGGCCGGCTGGCCCGCTATCGCACGCGGGTCGAGGAGCAGGCCGGCGACAGTGGCGGCCAGGGTGAGCAGCATGACCACCCCGTAGGCGGTCAGCGGCTTATTGGCGTCCCAGGCGCGGCGTAGGGTGACCAGGGGGTTGAAGGTGGCGAGGGTAGACAGCATGATAGAGCCTCCTCAGGTAAAGACTGAAGACTGAAGACGGATGATTGACGAGTGCTAAGTGACGAGTGACGAGTGACAGTTCCGGAATGGGGATGGGGCTAACCAGCGGGCGCAGTAAGAGCGACTGGTTGGCGGCGGCGGACGACCTCGCGGATGACGAGGAAGACCAGCAGCCCCAGCGGGCCGAGCATCAGGACCAGGAACAGGACCGGCGCGACAACCCAGTGGCTCAGCTTGAGCGGGCGGCTTTCCAGGAAAACCCAGCGGCCGACAAACAGGTCAAAGGCGACGAAGTGCGCCCAGGCGACGGTCGCGCCGAAGGGGTTGCCCAGCAAGGCTCCAATCCCGGCCGCCGTCGGGCTGGCCAGGGCGCCTGCAATCTGCGCGGGACTGGGGCCGCTGCTGGCAGTCAACGGGCTGCTCAGCAGGAGGGCGGCGTAGATCAGGGCGGGCGGGGCGGCGATCCAGGGCGAGCGGATGAGGCGCTCGGTCCACCGCCAGTAGGGCGCGAGCAGCATCAAGGCCCAGAAGGGCAGGATGATCAGGTTGACAAGGGAGAAAATGGTTTCCACTATGCCTCCTGCTCTGGGTCGGACAGGTCAGGGTGGCGCAAGCCCTGCCACAGGAATGTCAGGGCCTGGTCAAGGAACTGCGGGTCGTGGCGGTAGTCACCAAAGCGGCCAGCGTGCGCCAAAGTGACGATGCCGTGCATCAGGCTCCAGGCAGTGATAGCCGCCATCCAGGTCGCCTGGGGGTCCATCGGACGGAAGACGCCTGTCGCGACGCCGTCGGCGATACACTGGTAGAGGATCATAAACGTGGCATCCGCCGCCTGCCAGTCTTCTGGCGTGGGACAGAAGCCGGGCACCGGCTCGCCAAACATGACCTGATAGTGCTGCGGGTTGGCGTCGGCGAACAGGAAGTAGGCGCGGCCGAGGGCAGCCAGCCGGCGGTCGGCGGGTAAGTCGGTCGGCGCCTCGCGCAGCGCCTCGCCAAAGCGGCGGAAGCCCTCGTGGAACAGCGCCAGGAAGATCGCCTCCTTATCCTTGAAGTACTCATACAGCGTGGCCGGGCTGTACTCGGCCCGCCGCGCCACTTCGCGCAGCGACACAGCCGGCGGCCCGACCTCGCGCATCAACTGCCGCGCCGCCGTCAGAATAGTCTCCCGCGCCTGCTCCCGCTCTCGCTCGCGCCGTTCTCGTACGCCCATCACTACCCTCAACTCTCTAACATAGTTCAATAACCGAACATTGTTCAGATTATAAACGATGTTTAGATATTTGTCAAGGGGGTAGAGAGAGAATTTTGGAGCGTGACGCAAAAAATGGGGGCCACGCGAGAGCTAGGGGCACAGAGTACCCACCCGAAGGTTTCCGAACCTTCGGGTGGGTACTTGAATAGGCGTCTAGTTGCTCAGGCCGCTACCGGCTCGGTTGATGTGAGGCAGGTAGAGCCAGAAGCGCTGCTCGGCAGGTGTTTCGGTGGGTGTGACCGTCGCTTCTAGCGTGGCGGTCGCGGTCGCAGTCGGGGTATCCGTCGCCTTGAGTGTGGGCGTTGCAGTTGAGGCCAGGGTCCGTGTCGGCGTCACCGTCGCCAGGGGCGTGACGCTCGGCGGGATGGGTGTCGCCGTGGTGGTCGGCGGCGGCGTGCCTGTCGGCGGCACGCTGGTCGTAGGGCTAACCGTAGCCGACGCGGTGGGCGTCAGGGACGGCGGCGTGGTGAGCGTCGGCAGAGGAGTCGGCGTCGCGGTGGCCGGCGCACTGGCAGTGGGTGTGGGCGAAGACGTCACACTGGCCGCCAACGTTGGTGTACGAGTCAGTGTCGGTGAGGTAGTGGCGGTACGGCTGGGCGTCAGCGTAGATGTCAGCGTGGGCGTGGGGCTGGGCGCGTTTCCCCAGAAGCCGCCGATCAGCGAGTAGACGCCCCCCGACAGTTCGCCCGCGTCAGGCTGGCCGATGGTCCCTTCCAGGACATAGACCCCGCCCGCGCTGCGGCCTCCTCCGCCGTCTATCGTACTCCAGGACAGGTCGTAGCCGCCACCCGACTGGGCGAGGACCGACGGACCGAGCGCCAGCAGGGTTAGCAAGATCAAGACGACGCGATAGCGTCGCAACCAGGGTCGCATAGGATACCTCCTGGACGCGGTCGCGTCTAGTGCAGGACGACGAGCATCTGGATGACGCCCGTCCCGTCCTTGAGAGGGCCGAGGGCCTTGCCGAGCACCGCGCCGGCGGGCGGGTTGTCGCCCGCGCGCATGGCGTGGCCGGGGCGCGACGAGGTGGTGAGCAGGTCGCCGGGGCGGATAGGGCCGTTCTCAGCGGTGGCTTTGACCGGTACGACACCGACCACCGCCAGAGGCACATGGCCTGCCTTTTCACCCTGGACCGGCTGGCCGCCGAGGAAGCCGGGCTGGGTCGAGTAGACGCCGGCGACGGTAGTCTGGTAGGGCTGCGCGCTCTGGGTCAGTTCGCCGTCCTCGCCGATGACCAGGACGTCCCCGGCGGATAGGCCCGGCTTGGCGGGCAGTAGCTCGGCAAAGTCGGCGGCGGGCGAGGCGAAGGTGCCATCGCTGCGGACACCGCCATCGGTCAGGACGCGGAACTGAGCATCGTTCTCCGGCTGGTTGACGGCGGTAATAAAGTCGCCGCCGCCCGCGCCCGCCGCGTTCGTCCCACCGTTCTGAAGATAGAGCACCTGCCCACTCCCCCCATTCGCCAGGTGGGCTGTGGCAATGGTGCTGTTATTGGTGATATAGGCGGCCAGGGCGTTACTCGGCTGCGTGTTGTTCACGCGTAGTGTAGGGTGACTGCGGCCCTGTCCACTGTTTTCGGCGTACAGGGCAATGCCCGGGGAGTTGCTGAAGCGCCCCCCGAACCCATCCACACCACTACTATAGCCGCTGACGCCGATGCCTTCGGTGGCCTGACCGAAAGTACCGACGCCCGGACCAGCGCGATAGCCATAGACACCCGTGCCACCCGCGCCGCCTGTGCTACGGCCATAGACGCCGATGGCGTCGCTGTCGGTGGTGGCGCCGTAGACGCCATACCCGGTCCGCGATGTACCGTAGACGCCCCAGCCATCACCATTCTGCGACCCCCAGACACCGATACCATTGCCGCCCGTCCCTTCGTTGATACCGCGTACGCCCGCCGAATAACCGCCGGGCGAGGTATCGCTCACCCGGCCGAGCACGCCAAAGGCATAGGAGGCGCCCGAGTCGGTGCGCCCCTCGACCGCTGGAGCCGGGGTAGCGCCAGGCGGGGCCGGCGTGCCGGCCTGGACACCCAACACGCCAATCCCCGTCCCACTGCGGCCATAGACACCGATCCCTTGATCGGTCCGCCCATGCACGCCCCAGGCGTCCGTTCCGTTGTAGGCCATGCCCACCACGCCATTGCCGTTCGCCACGCCGTTCCCTGATACGCCCATGATGCCCGTGAGGCCGCCGACGCCGAGGACGCCCGCTGAATCAAACGACGTCGTATCCGTTCTACCAAACACACCCGCCGCGCCGCCTTCGCCCGCGAAACCGTAGTTCCACAACCCGCTATTGACGGCATTGACCAGGCCGCCCACGGTGCTTCCCTCGATGCGGGCGCCCGGCCGCAGGCTCAGGGCATAGGGCGCGGCGGTGAGGGGCTGGCGCGGCCTCAGGAGGGCAAAGAGGCCGCTCCCGGCGGGGCAGCGGACGGCGATCTCCAGCCAGCGCTCGCTCCCCGTGAGAAAGCCGACCGGGTATTCCAGTGCCGCCGTGAAGTGGCCCTCGGTGACTTGAAGGTTGTTCTGGGCCAGGGGGCCGGAGATGGGCGGGCTACCAGGGTTGTTATCGTTGTAGAGGACGAACTGGAAGTCACACTGCCCCGTGTACGGCGTTCCCGCGCGCTTGAGTTGGCCCTGATAGGTGAAGGCCGCGCTGATCGGCTCGGCGGCGGGGGTCGCGCAGCCGGGACAGGGCGTCGGCGTCGGGGTGAGGGGGATAAAGGGAATGATGATGGGCGACCCCTGGCCGTCAATACCATTCTTGTCGGGCGGGTCGGCCAACGCCTGGCGAATCAGGAGGGCAAGCATCGAGACAGCGATAAGACTGGCAAGACTCAGGAGCGCGATTCTCCGTAGCCGCATAACTTCCTCCTTGCGACTGTTGATTCCCCCACGACCTATGCCCCCCCTTCCCCCCGCAAGCGGGGGGAGCCAGAGGGGGGCATCTAGAGACTCAAAGCCAACGTCACCGCCTTCTCCAGAGTTAAAGACTGACCCGCCTGGTAGGCAGCCTCAAAGGCTGGGCCGCCGAGGTGGTCACGCATGGCCGTCAGCATGGCGGTATAACGCTCCTGCTCGACGGGCGGCCGCGAAATGTGGAGCGCCTGACGAAACGCATCCACCGCGCTGAGCAGTTGAACGGCCTCCGCGTTGGAACTGGCGTGTCCGACCGAGCAGGCAATCTCTTCGAGGCACTCCACCAGCCCGCGTCGGTCATTGAGGTCCTGGCGAATGGACATGCTCTCATGGAAGAGGGCGTGAGCCTGGCGCCGATCGCCCTGAGCCAGGGCGACCCGGCCAAGACCTAACAGGGTGAAACTCATTCCCCGCCGATCCTCCAATTCTCGACACAGGCCCAGGCTCTGGTTGTAAGACTGGGCGGCCAGGGCTAGATTGCCCTGCAGCCAGGCCGCCTCCCCCAGGTTGTTCAGGGCGAGGGCGATCTGACTCTGGTCCCCTAGCTGCCGCCACATGGCCAGGCTCTCCTGGAACGACGCGCGAGCCGCCGCGTAGTCGCCCTGGTCGCGGGCGATGAGGCCCAGATTGTTGAGGGTCGAAGCCACGGAGGCCCGGTCGTCGAGGACGCGGCTGAGGGCGAGACTGCGCTGGTAGAGGTCTTGCGCCCTAGGATAATCACCCTCCTCTAGGGCAATCAGCCCCAGGTTGTTCAGGATCGCGGCTTCCGAGCGCCGATTGCCGAGGCGCTGGTTGATGACGAGAACCTGCTCAAAGTACCCCCGTGCCGCGCCATAGTCCGCCTGCGCCCAGGCCAGGACGCCAGCGCCGTTGTAGACCCTAACCAGGCGGTGAGCGTACTCAGGGGCGAGGTCAGGCAACCGCGCTGGCAGGCTGGCTGGGTCGGGGTCAAGCAAGGTCTGGAACCACTGGCGGCCTTCGCTGAAATAGCCGCGCAGGTACCAGAAGTTGGTGAGGGCGGCGGCCAGGCGGCGGCCCAGGTCCAGCCGCTCCGGGTCGCCCTGTCGCAGCCAGTCCAACGCGGCCCCCAGGTTGTTATGCTCCCTCTGTAGGCGTTCCAGCCACTCAGCCTGCTCGGGGCCGATGAGCTTGGGGGCCGCTGTCTCCGCCAGTCCCAGGAAATAGCTCGCCTGGCGGTCATACAATATGCTTGTCTCGTTATCCGCGTCGAGCTGTTCCAGGGCGAACTCGCGGATCGTTTCCAGCATGTGGAAACGCGGGGCGCCATCGGGCTGGTCGCGCTGGATGATGAGGCTCTCATTAATGAGCGCTTCCAGTCCCTCCAGCACGTCGTCCACCCTCTGTCCACCGCCGTCCGTCGTCCGTCGTCCGTCGTCCCCACACACCGCTTCCACCGCCTCCAACGAGCCGCCTCCAACGAAGACCGCCAGGCGGCGAAATAGCGTCCGTCGCGTGGGGTCAAGCAGATCATAACTCCACTCAATGGCCGCGCGGAGGGTCTGGTGGCGTTCGGGTAAGTCGCGTGCGCCGCCGGTCAACAGCTTGAGGCGGTGGTCTAGGCGGGCCAGGATGGCCTGGGGGGGCAACAGGCGGATGCGCGCGGCGGCCAACTCAATGGCGAGCGGCAGCCCATCCAGGCGGTAGCAGATGTCGGCGATGGCCCGCGCATTGGCTGGCGTGACCTGGAAATCCGGCTTGACCGCCCGAGCGCGCTGGACAAATAGCTCGACTGAGGCGTATTGGGTAATCCGTGACGCGTAATCCGTAATGCGTGATGCGTACTCCGTACTCGCTATTCCGTATTCCGTGTCACGGCCGTCTGCGGTCTGCGGTCTGCGGTCTGCTTTTGGCGGGAGGGGGAGAGGCGCGACGGGAAACTCATGCTCGCCTCGGATGCGGAGCGCGGCCCGACTGGTGACGAGGGCCTTGAGGCGGGGACACTGACTGAAGAGAGCCGCGACCTGGGGCGCGGCAGCAGTGATCTGCTCAAAGTTGTCGAGGACGAGCAGCAGCCGCTTGTCGCGCAAGTGGTCGGTGAGCGCGGCCAATAAGGACTGCCCACCTTGCTCGCGGACGCCGAGGGTTTGAGCGACGGCGCCCATGACATGCGTCGGGTCGGTGATGGCGGCCAATCCGACGAAGTAGACGCCGTCGGCAAACTCGTCCAGCAGGTCGGCGGCCACCTGGAGGCTGAGGCGCGTCTTGCCGACGCCGCCCGGCCCCATCAGCGTCACCAAACGCACCCCATCGCGTTGTAGGAGCGCCGCGACTTGTCGCGCCGCCACCTCACGCCCTATCAAAGGGGTCAGGGCCGAGGGTAGGTTGTTGGGGCGGGCATCGAGGGTCTTGAGGGGCGGGAACTCGTCCGGCAGCCCGGCGATGACCGCCTGGTAGAGTTGGCGCGGCCGGCGCAGGTCTTTGAGCCGATGTAGCCCCATGTCGCGGAGCGTCACCCCTGGCGGCAGGTCGCCCTGGACCAGTTCGCAGGTCGTCTGGGACAGCAGCACCTGGCCGCCGTGGCCCGCCGCCATGATGCGCGCCCCTCGGTGCAGATCGAGGCCGATGTAGCGGTCGCCCGTCCACTGCGGCTCGCCGGTGTGGAGGCCCATGCGGACACGAATACCGACGGAGGACCGAGGGCCGAGCACCGAGGCGAGCCCCCGCTGCGCGTCCACGGCGGCGAGGAGGGCATCCTGGGCGCGGGCGAAGGCAAACAAGAAGGCGTCGCCCTGGGTGTCGACCTCATAACCCTGGTGGGCCTGGGCCGCCGTCCGTAGTTTACGGCTGTGCTCGGCCAGCAAGTCGGCATAGCGCTCGCCGACCTGCTGCAGCAGGCCGGTTGAGCCTTCGATGTCGGTGAACAGGAGGGTCACCGTGCCCTGTGGCGCGTCGGACATGGGGCTTTTCCTACAGCGCCCTGGAGAGGGCAACGTGCCAATTGACTCAGCTACAAGGGCTAACGGACGAGTAGGGCAATCGTTATGGAAACGCCGGGTTTGGCGTCAGGAAAACGGTGTTTTCGGATAGGGTGATAGCACCAAAAGGGCGAATAGTCAAAACCTGTGAGGCGCTTGCCGCCAGTGGGCAGGTGTGCTATGATGGACGGAGGGCATCGCCCAGGGAGGTGGAGAATGGACACGCAGCGTGACGGCCAGGAGCCGCTGTTCGAGGTCGCGCAACTGGCGCATGTGGAGCTTCTGACGCCCAAACCGGCTGAGACGCTAAGCTTCTTTACCGACTTGCTTGGCATGGAGGTGGCGGCGCGGGCAGGCCAATCGGTCTACCTACGGGCCTACGAGGACTTCTACCACCACTCGCTCAAGATTACCGAGGCGCGGCAGCCAGGGCTGGGCCATGTGGCGTGGCGCACGACGTCACCGCAGGCGCTGAACCGGCGGGTGAGCGTCCTGGCCGACCTGGGCGTGGGACGCGGCTGGTGTGAGAATGAACTGGGGCACGGCCCGGCCTATCGGTTCACCACGCCCGACGGCCACCCCATGGAGGTGTTGTGGGAGGTGGAGTACTATCGGGCCGACGCCGACCGCAAGACCTGGCTCAAGAACCGGCCGCAACGGCGGCCCCTGCAGGGCGTCCCCGTGCGCCGCATTGACCACGTCAACTTGCTGGCCCACGAGGTCACGCCCAACCGCGACTTTATGATGCGGGAGTTGGGCTTCCGCCTGCGCGAGCACAAGGTGCTCAACGACGGGACCGAGGTGGGCGCGTGGCTCAGCGTCAGTGCCCTGGCCCACGAGATTGCGATCATGCGCGACCGACTGCGCGGGCATGGCCGCTTCCACCACGTGTGCTACTGGTACGGCTTCCCGCAGCACCTGTGGGACGTGGCTGACCTGTTTGTGGACCGGGGCATTACCATCGAGGCGGGGCCGGCGCGCCACGGCACGACGCAGGCCATGTTCCTGTACGTCTACGAGCCGGGCGGCAACCGCGTCGAACTGTTTGGCGACTCGGGCTATCTCATCTTCGACCCGGACTGGCAGCCCGTCACCTGGACCGAGGCGGACGACCTGCTCAAGAGTACGGTCTGGATCGGCGCCTACGCCCCCACCGAGTTCTACGTGTATGGCACGCCGCCGGTGGACGGCGAGGCTGGAAGGCGGTGATTCGAACCAGCCAAACTAGCCCCCCCATAACTGGTGGCACTGCCAGTCTTCGAAGGCGGCCATCGTGCGCTGCAACTCGGGCCACCACACCCACTTCATCTCGCGCCGGCCCTGCTCGGTGCCGCACCATTCCGTCGGGACATAGATCGCCTGGGCGACGCACAAGCGATAGTCGGCGAGCAACTCGTCCCAGCTATAGTCACGCACGCCTCGCCGCTGCAACTCCTGGTGATACTCGCGTAGGACAGCCATCTCCAACTCGCGACGCGCCTCGGTTTCCCAGTACGTCACCATCATGTAGCTCAGATCGCTCGTGCCAAGCCAAACAGTGAGCGACCAGTCGAACGGCTGGCGGTCCACGATATAGACCGGCTCCTCGCCCACGATAGGGGCCAGGATATTGCCACAATTGACATCACCGTGAACGACAGTGATCCCGACCGGGTTCTGCGCCCGCTGGATCATCAGCCCTGGGTGACGGTCAAAAGTCTTCCGCCAGACCGCCGCCCAGCGCGGCTCGACCTCGCCGGCCACGTCGTCCAGCATCGGCTCCAGGCCGGCCCGCGCGACTTCGACATAGCGGCCTAGCTTGGCCGCGTTGGGGATAGCCGCCCCAATCGCCGCCCGTTGCTCCGGGGTCCAGCGATAAGCATGCAGCCGCGCCAGCCCCCGCGCCAGGGCTTGCCCATGCGCCAGCGTGGATGGGACACGCCACGTCGGCTGATGGGTGGCGGACAGGTCGTCCAACAGGATGTGGTATGCGCCGCTGACCGGGTCATACTGGGCGTCGTAGCACGTCACCAGCGGCGCGTCGGCCAGGCCCACGTAGTCGCGGGTGTAATAGTCCACCTCGGACTGGCCGATGAAGCCCTGGCCGTTGCACAGCTTGA
>JAHCIP010000181.1 GCA_026129165.1 Anaerolineae bacterium | reverse complement strand
GCTGGGACTGAATCGGTAGCCTTACTGGCTACACACCTGGCCGCTGTAGACCCCAGCGCCGCTCCCGTTGAGGAACGTGCCAGTGGCGGTGAGAACACCCGAGGCCACGGCGTATTCACCCGTGCCGCCGACCACCGTATCCACCTCGGCGAAGGCGCCCTCGCCCGTGGTGCGCAGCGTAATCGCATCCTTCGTCAAGATGTCGCCTTTGTTCGTGTGAATAGTGTTGTCGCCCGTGGCGAAGACAACGCCGGTGGTCGGCGTGTCGGCGCTGGTGATAAAGGCGCTGCCCACGAAGGACGACGTTGCTTTGATTGTACCTTGATACGCACCCGTGGCGCACAAGCCGACAGGCGACATGCAACTCGGGTCGTTGACGGCCTGAAGGGTAAACTTGCCGGACACGGCCTTGCAGTTAGATGCGGCAAACGCGCCGCTGGAGACGAGGGTGAGCGCGAGAACGATGGCGACAGCGATCAGAGCCACGCGAGCCGGGCGGGAAACGAGAAACTGGAACATGATTCGTAACTCCTTTTGGACACGGTTTAGCCAACGCGATACTGCCTAGTCCACCAATCAAGTCCAGCATTACACTTCCTTCCCAGGCACTCATGTAGTCACCGGCTCTTGACGGATGTAGGATTGAGCCGTGGCGTTCAGGCCACGGGTACGTAGTAGCGAACGCTTGCTCCTCTTGAACCCTGCGGCCTAAACGCCACAGCGTGACAGAAACATCTATCCGCCGCCTAAGCCCTACCCCTGAGACAAGACGAGGACATCTTATGCCAACCACACCCCATCTACTACTCCAGGAAATGACCCGCGAGGAGGCCAAGTCTATCGCGCCCCAGGCCCTCGTCGTGTTCCCCGTCGGCGCGGTCGAGCAGCACGGCCCCCATCTGCCGGTCGGCACCGACTATTTCACCGTCGAGCACGTCAGCCGAGCAGCCGCCGCCCAGGTCGTGGAGCAAATCCCCGTCGTCGTCGCGCCGACGCTGCCCTTTGGCTCGTCGCATCACCACCTGCCGTTCGGCGGGACGATGTCCCTCAGCACCGAGACGTATTACAAGCTCGTCTACGAACTGGCCGAGACCCTCATCATCAGCGGCTTTCGGCGCATCTTCATCGTCAACGGTCACGGCGGCAACCACGAACTGGTGCAGTTGGTCGCCCGCGACCTGACGCTGAAGTACGAGGCGCACCTGGCGGCCGGGTCGTACTGGAACATCGCCTGGGATGAGGTGGCGGCGGCCGGGCGCGAGATGCCCGGCGGGCTGCCCGGCCACGCCGGCATCTACGAGACGTCGCAGATACTCGCCCTGCGTCCCGAACTGGTCCACGAGCCGCGTCCTCACCGCGACTTGCGCACGCCTTATGTCCACAGCCCGGTCTCACCCTATCGTTCCCAGATCCACGGCTCCTGGCAGCGCATCAACGGCTTCACCGACAGCCCCGACCTAGCCGACGCGGCGCAGGGGCAGCGCTACCTGGACGCCGTCGTGGCCGGCGTCGCCCGCGCCCTGGTCGAGTTCTACCGCGCCACCGAGGCGGCATGAAAATCACGCGCCTGGAGACCATCCCCGTCAGCATCCCTATCCACCCCCGGCGCGCCATTCGCGGCGGGCGCGGCGCGCACACCGTCTCGCCCTTCTTGCTCGTTAAGGTCCACACCGACGAAGGTATCATCGGGCTGGGCGAAGTCTCGTGTACGCCAGGCTGGAGCGGCGAGGACCAGGTCACGGCGGCGCACATGGTTCAGACCTACCTCGCGCCCCTGCTGATTGGTGAGAACCCGACCGACGTGGAACGGCTGACGGCGAAGATGCGCGCCGCCGTCGCCAACAACCCGTTTACCAAGTCGGCCATCGAGATGGCGCTGTGGGACATCCTGGGCAAGTCCGTCGAGCTGCCGGTCTATCGGCTGCTGGGCGGCCCGGTACGCGAGTATGTGCCTACCAAGTTTTCGGTGTCGGGGCAGCCGCCGGAGCAAGCGGCCGAGATTGCGGCCTGGGCCGTCGAGCAGGGTTTTCGGACGATGAAAGTCAAGGTGGGCATCGAGCCGAACGGGGACGTGGCGCGGGTGCGGGCCGTGCGCGAGGCGGTCGGCCCGGACGTGCGGCTGGGCGTGGACGCCAACGGCGGCTGGTCGCCGCGCGTCGCCGTCCAGACCATCCGCCGCCTGGCGGAGTACGGGATTTACTTCGCGGAGCAGCCGGTCGCGCCGGTGGACGTGGCTTGGCTGGCCGACGTGCGGCGGCAGGTCCAGGTGCCCGTCATGGCCGATGAGAGCGTCTACACCCTCCAGGACGCGATGGCCGTCGTGCGCGCCGACGCTGCCGATGTCCTGTCGGTCTACGTCGGCAAAGGCGGCGGCATTGGCCCGGCGCGGAAAGTGGCGGCGGTGGCCGAGGCAGCCGGGCTGACGTGTACCGTCGGCAGCAACCTGGAGATGGGTGTCGCCAGCGCGGCCATGATCCACCTGGCCCTGGCGACGCCTGGTATCGGCGCGGAGGACTTTCCCTGCGACATCCTCAGCCCGTTTTTCTATGAGGACGACTTCCTGGCCGAGCCGCTGCCCATCAAAGCCGGCGAGGCCCGCGCCCCAGAGCGACCTGGGCTGGGTGTCGAGCTAGACGACGACAAGGTACGCTTCTACAGCCGCCAGACGGTGTGACCCCTTTCACCGCCTGGCTGTAACCAATCTAACAGCCGAAACCCTCTCTTTCCTGTATGCTGTCACAGGGGGACCATTCCCAAGGACGCCGCGGAAAGGAAAGAGCAATGAAACGGCTACTCTCGCTGGTGTTTGGACTGACGCTCGCCCTCCTGGCCGCCTCGGCCAGCGGCGTTCCCGCCGCCTCGGCGCAGGGCGGCGTGATTGGCACCCTTGTCAAACCCCCTTTCGTCATCCGCACCTACAGCGGCAAATGCCTCGACTTCGGCCCCCCACCTAACGTCAGCGGCTCCCCTGTCTTCATCTACACCTGCAACGGCACCGTCGCCCAGCAAGTCAGCATCGAGGAAGTTGATGCCCGCCATAATGTTATCCTACGGGCGGGCACCAAAGTCATCGGCGTCAAGCAGAGCCTGGTCAACCGCCTGGCTGCCCCGGACGCCGCTGCCCCCGATGCCACCGCCGATGCCGCCGCGCCCAACGTCGAGACGCCCCTGGAACTCCAGGACGAGAAGAACCGCACCACTGTCTTCTCGCTCGGTCAAATCTTCGCGCTAGACGGCGATAGCATCATCCTGGCCGCCAACCGCAACCTGGTGGTCAAAGTGCAGAACGGGCGCGGCACGGACCGCACCCCCATCGTCCTCGGCGGTCGCGAGCTGGCGGACGCCGAGTTCTGGACGTTCACCCCCATAGACGGCCTCCCCTGGCAGCCGACCACTGGCTTTGTGCGGGTGCCGCAGGACAAGGACTTCGTCACCGCCGTCAACACCGCCACCTTTGGCACGGTGGTCCAGGTTGACGCTGGCGCTTCGCTTGACCTGGCCCCGGCCGCCGATAACATCGTCATCCCCGAAGGCGTGACCATTCGCGGCGACCGGCGCGGCACGCGCATGGGGCCGGAACTCACCATGCTCGGCCTGCGGCAGGGGACCATGCTGGCGGTTGGCGGCAACGACGTGCGCATCACCGGCTTGCGGCTGCGCGGCCCCAGCCGCAGCACCGATGAGGACGGCCCCGACTCACGCGGTATCCTCGTCCACGACAACCAATTCGTGCGCATCAATATTGACCACAACGACCTCTCCGACTGGACGGGGCACGCCATTGACGTGTGGGGCGACGACAGCCTGCCCGATACATGCAATGTCCGCGACCACCGCGACCCGCGCCTGCGCCCCCAGACCGTGCGCATCGCCCGCAACTTCATCCACCACAACCAGAAGCAGGAGGCGGGTTACGGTGTCGAGGCGCACTACGGCGGCTTCCCGCTCATCGAGGGCAACACCTTTGTCTCCAACCGCCACGCCATCATGGGTGATGGGCGGGCCTACACCAGCTACCGCGCCTGGTACAACCTGGTTCTCGACGACGCGCCCAAACAGCATCACCTGTGGTACACCCAGGACTTCGACATGCACGGCACGGGTGACAACGGGTTTGGCGGCACGGGCGGGCAGTACATGGAAATCGCGGGCAATACCTTCCTGGGGACCAACCGCGAGAACTTGGACCTGCGCGGAAACCCCTGCTTCTTGGCTGAGTTCCACGACAACATCTCGCGCCGGCATCTGACACCCGTCTCGCCGTTTTCCCCCGACCCCCTCTTTCCCGCCGTGACCAACCGGGGCGACGACAACAAGCTGGTGCTGCGCAATAACCTGTTCGGCGCGGGCAACCCGACCGACCGCCTCGCCGTCGGCGACTTCGACGGGGACGGTCTGGACGACCTGTTTCTGGCGACGGGCCAGGCCTGGTACTACGCGCCGGGGGCCAACGCCGAGTGGCGCTTCCTCAACGCGCAGACCGATACGCTAAACAATCTCCGCTTCGGCGATTTCGACGCCGACGGGCGCACCGATGTGTTGGCCCAGCACGGGCGGGATTGGGTCGTATCGTGGGGCGGCGCGTCGAAGTGGGAACGGCTCAATGCTAGCGATGCCCGCATCACCGACTTCGCCGTGGGCGATTTTGTGGGCGACCGCCGCGCCGATGTCTTCTACGCCGACGGTAGTCAGTGGTACGTCTCGGATGGAGGTGTCGGCCCCTTGACGCCCATCAACAGTTCGGGCTTCCGCCTGGGCGACTTGCGCTTCGGGGATTTCAACCGCGACCGCAAGACCGATGTCTTCAGCGTCGTCGCCGGCAAGTGGATGGTGAGCTTCGGCGCGGCGTCGCCCTGGACCGCCCTACGAGGCAAGTTGACGGATAACGTTTCCCATCTCACCGTCGCGGACTTCAACGGCGACGGCGTGGCCGATGTAGCGACCTCAGACTGCTCATTCCTGAGCGACTGTGACTGGAAGGTCTCGTTCAGCGGCACGGGTAATTGGACCGCGCTGCGCTCAGCCGGGACGGCCCTCGGTTCCGCCGCCGCTGTCGGCCGCTTCGATGGTAACGCCAGCGCCGATGTGCTGCTGTGGCATGACAACTACCTGGATATCGCCGCCTCGGGGTCGGGCAGCTCCCACCGCCAGAGCCGCCAAGATATGCGCTGAATCGGCGCGCGGGATAACCAGAAGCCCAGCGGAGAAGACCTCTCCACTGGGCTTTTTGCATCTCTAGCCCTGTCCAGGCTTGTCGACATATGAAAAATAATATCGTTAACTCGTCGCCATGCAGCTTGACATTCCGGGCTAGCTATGCTATAAACGCTGCCACTTGACGGCGGACGACGGACGGCGGACCGCCGTCCACTGACTACCGACTACCGACTACCGACTACCAACTACCGACTACCGACTACCGACTACCGACTACCAACTACCGACTACCGACTACCGACTACCGACTACTGGAGGATAGATGTCCCTCTCGCTGAGTGAACTGCATCAGTTCGAGGACCAGGGCTTTGTCGTGGCGCGCGGGCTGCTGGACTACGAGCGCGACCTGCGGCCCGTCCAGGCTGAGTACGAGGCGTTGCTGGACTGCCTGGCCGAGCAGTGGTACGCCGAGGGCAAGCTGTCCTCCACCTTCAGCGACCTGCCCTTTGGCGAGCGGCTGGTGGCCGTCATCCGCGAGTCCGGGCAAGCCTACTACCAGTACTTCGACATCTCGCTGCCCCAGACGGGCATCGAGGGCGATACGCCGATGCACCTGGGCGAAGGCGTCTTCCACTTGCTGCGCAACCCGCGCCTGCTGGACGTGGCCGAGCAGATCGTCGGCCCCGAAGTCTACTCCAACCCGGTTCAGCACGTGCGCATCAAGCCGCCGGAGCGTCTCGTGCCGGCGCACATGAACAATGCCCTGGTGCTGCGCACCGACTGGCACCAGGATACCGGCGTCATCCTACCTGAAGCCGACGAGTCGAACATCCTGACGGTATGGTTGCCGGTGACGCGAGCCACCGTCGAGAACGGTTGTTTGGCCGTCATCCCCGGCAGCCATCGCGGCGAGCTACGGACTCACTGCCCAGCCGGGAATGGCCGCAACCAGGTCGCCATTCCCGCTGAGTTGATTGAGGCTGAGCAAATGCCCGTGCCGATGGAGCCGGGCGACGTGCTGTTTATGAACCGCCAGACGGTCCACTGCTCGCTCCCCAACGTGAGTGATGAGATTCGCTGGAGCTTCGACCTGCGCTACAACCCGGTCGGCCAGGCGACGGGCCGGCCCTGGTTCCCTGGCTTTATCGCCCGCAGCCGCTCGCACCCTGAAACCGCGCTCACCGACGCCCGAGCCTGGGGTGACCGCTGGCGCGAGACCCGCGCCAGCCTGGCTGCCCGCGCCAATCCCGCCTTCAACCGCTGGGATGCGGCTCACCCGGCCTGCGCGTAGCCGATGTGATTAGAGAGGTCCGATGCAGCCGTTGAGCAGCCAGCAGATTCAGGGCAACTGGGCGACCGTCCTGCTGCCCATCAACGCCGACGACAGCATTGATTATGCTCGCCTGGACCACGAAGTCGCCGCGCTCATCGAGGCCGGTGTGGACGGCCTCTACACCAACGGCACGGCGGGCGAGTTCCACACCCAATCCGAGGATGAGTTCGACCGTGTCAGCCAGGTTGTCGCCGAACGGTGCGAGCAAGCGAGGATGCCCTTCCAGCTTGGCGTCAGTCACCCCAGCCCCCAGACCTCCCTGGCCCGCCTCCACCGCGCCCGTCAATGGCGACCCAGCGCCGTCCAGGTCATCCTGCCCGACTGGGTTCCTCCCACCCAGGACGAGGCCCGCGCCTTCCTCACCCGCATGGCCGAGGCCGCCGACCCGATAGGGCTGGTGCTCTACAACCCGCCCCATGCCAAGCGCGTCCTCGACGCCCCCGCCCTGGCTCAATTACGCGCCGCTGTGCCCTCGTTGGTGGGCGTCAAGGTGGCGGACGGGGGCCCGTCATGGTACGGCGCGTTACGGCATCACCTGGCGGGCCTGTCGGTCTTCGTGCCCGGCCACCATCTGGCGACGGGCTACCTGAACGGCGCGCGAGGCAGCTACTCCAACGTCGCCTGTCTCAGCCCCCGCGGCGCGCAACGCTGGTGGAGCCTGATGCAGACGGACATCCAGGCCGCGCTGGAGATCGAACGGCAGATCATCGCCTTCTTCCAGGCCCATATCGCGCCGCTCAGCGGCTGGGGCTACTCTAACCCCGCCCTGGACAAGCTGCTGGCGGCCGTCGGCGGCTGGAGCGACATTGGCACGCGGCTGCGCTGGCCCTATCGCTATCTGCCTGAGACCGAGGCCCAACGCCTCGGGCCCGTCGCGCGCCAGATGGTCCCCTGGCTGTTTGAGTAAGTGGGTCCAGTCGTGATGAAACTCTACGCCGAACTCAACCTGAACGAGACCGAGGCCTCACATCTGCGCGACCTCGTCGCCCCCGACGACCTCTGGTTGGCGCAGGCCGGCCGCATCACTGAGGCTGACCACGCCGCGTTTCAAGCCGCTGAGGTCGCCTTTGGCAACGTCGCGCCAGCCTGGGTCGCCGATGCGCCCGGCCTGCGCTGGCTCCAGTTGGCGGCCGTCGGGATTGACGCTTATCGCGGCCTGGACTGGGATGTGCTCGGTTCGCGCCTCGTCTGCGCCAACCTGCGCGGCGTCTTCTCCGAGCCGGTCGCCGAGACCTGCCTGGCCGGTATCCTGGCCCTGTATCGCGGCCTGGATCGCCTCATCCCCTGGCAGGCCGACCACAACTGGCAAAAGCTGGCCCTCCGCCCCACGCTGCGGCTCCTCCACGGCAGCCGAGTGGTCCTGGTGGGCGCGGGTACGATTGCCCAACGCCTCTATGACATGCTCGCGCCGTTTGGCTGCGCCATCACCGTCTTCGGCCAGCGGTCGGGGCATATTCACACCCTGGCCGAGCTCGACGCGGCCCTGGCCGACGCCGACATCGTCTGCGCCAGCCTGCCGGAAACCCACAAGACGGCCGGTCTGTTTGACGCGGCGCGGCTGGCGCGGCTCAAGCCGGGCGCGGTCTTCGCCAATGTCGGGCGCGGCTCGGTGCTGGATGAGGCGGCGCTGGTTGAGGCGTTGCGGAGCGGCGCGCTGGGCGGAGCGGTGCTGGACGTGACGCAGCAGGAGCCGCTGCCGCCGGACCACCCCCTGTGGACGGCGCCGAATACCATCCTGACCCAGCATACGGGCGGCGGTTCCGCCGACGAAAACAGCCGTATCATCCACTTCTTCACCGCCAACCTGGCCCGCTATCGGGGCGGCGAGGCGTTGCTCAATGCCGTTGACTGGCGCAAGGGGTATTGAACGACGATGAGCCGCATCAGCCGCATTCGCCCCGTCCTCCTGAGCGCACCCTACGCCTGGCCGGGCAACCTGGAAGTCCAGCGCCACCTGCCGACCGGCTATCGCACCATCGGCCTGGTTGAAGTCACCCTGGACGACGGGACAACGGGCCTGGGTGAGGGCTATCTGGCCGTCTTCGCGCCGGCCGTCTTCGTGGCGATCGTGGACCTGATAGCTCCGTATCTCCTCGGCCGGGACGCCAACCAGATCCACGCCCGCTACCGCGATATGTGCCAGGTCACTGATTATTGGAGCCTGCAGGGTGCGGCCCGCCACGTCATCAGCGCGCTCGAAATCGCCCTACTCGATGCCAGGGCCAAGCAACTCGGCGTGCCGGCCCACGCCCTCTTGGGGGGTCGCGCCGTCGAGGCGATGCGGCTGTACGGGAGCGGCGGGGACTCGATCACTCTTGAGGACATGCAGGCCGAGCTAGACCTGCTCAGCGAGCGGGGCATCGGCGTCTTTAAGATACGCGCCCGCAACCATCAGGTAGACAAGACGGTGTGGACGCTGGACCACGCCGCCAGGCGCGGTATCGCCGTCGCGGTGGACATGACGCAGAACCTAGCGAACCCGGCCCAGACGGTCGGCGACGTCGTCCGCTTTCTCGATGCCGTCCAGGCGCGGACGGCCCACCCCCTCTTCTTCCTGGAGGAAGCGCTTGGCCCCGCCGATGTCGACAGCTTTCCAGCATTACGGGCGCGAACCTCAACCCGCATCGCGGGCGGCGAGATTGTCACCACGGCCCAAGAGTTATGTCAGCGCGTACGGCGAGGGCTGTACGACCTAGCTCAGCCCGACGCGACGGTCATTGGCGGGGTGTACCAGACGCTGGAGGTATTTGCCGCCTGCCGCCAGCATGGCTGTGAGACCGTCGTCCACTGCTGGGGCAGCGCGGTCGGGCTGCTGGCGAACTATCATGCCGCGTTCGCGGGCGGCGGGCGGCTGGCTGAGTGGCCCATGCCAGCGTATGACTTGCGCGAGGTTCTGCTGGTCGAGCCGCTGCGTATCCAGGATGGAGCCTTGCGCCCACCGACGGCACCCGGACTGGGTGTCCAGTTGACACCTGAGATCGAGGCTCGCTATCCCTTCCGCCCCGACGCCGTGTACATGTGTTTCCCGAACCCCTCGGCTGCCCTCCTGGACGAGAGCGTCTGGCAGGATTGACTTCACCGAGGGCCGGCCCCGTAGACACTTTACTGCTTCATACCGGAGGCTGCCGTTATGTCGCCCCCATCCGAGCCAACGTTCCTCTCAACCTCGGCGCTGCACGCGCTGAATCCAGCCGCCGGGGAGCACGCCCTGCCCAGCGACCCGCGTGAGATGGAGGCTGCCCTGCGCGCCAGCGAGCGCTCCTGGCGGCGCTTCCCCTACCTGGCGGCGCGCTATGGGGAACGCGGCCGCCAGTTTACCGGCAGCGATAGCGCCTGGATAGTCACACTCAGGGACTTCGACCAGACGACCGTTGACCGCAATATTCTCTGGCTCGCCGACCTGCTCTCTCATCGAGGGATGCCGCGCTGGATTCTGGAGGTCCACCTGGGGTACCTGGTCGAGGAATTGATGCAGGCCGCGCCGGAAAAGGCGCCCGTCTATGAGAGGGTGCGACAAGCCGCGGAAAGACTGGCCGCGGCCCGACGACGTGCAATCTCGGACTCGGTCACGGACAGGCTGGTGGCAGCGTTCGATGTAGACGTGGCGGGGGAGGCGGAGACGGGGCTGGGGGAGGCGGGTCGGCTCATCGTGGCGGCGGTGACAGACGAGGCCGATGGCGTCGTCCACGCCGTGAGCAGTCTTGAAAGCTGGCTTACGGAGCCAACGCGCTTCTCACCCCGTTGGCAAGCGGCAGTACGAACGACCATCGCCCAGGCACGCGCGGCCGCTCACTAAGACGCTTAGATATCTGGAGCGAGGGGCAGACGGATCGAGAAGGTGGAACCGTGCCCCTCGCGGCTCTCGACCATTACCTGCCCCCCATGTCCTTCCACAATCTGCTGCGCACTGGCCAGGCCCAGCCCTGTCCCTTCAATGGCCTGGGCGTTTGAGGCCCGGTGGAAGGGTTCGAAGATGTAGGGCAGGTCAACAGCCGGGATACCGATGCCCTCATCCTGCACGCTAATCACGCCCCACGCCCCATCAGGCTGCTGCTCCTGGTCCACCTTGACCTGAATCAAGCCCCCCTCTGGCGTATATTTCATCGCATTCGAGATGAGGTTATCCAGCACCCGCGCCAGCCGTCCCTCGTCCACCAAGCTCACGACTGGGCCATTGGTCTGCACCTGTATCGGACGGTCTGGCGTCGCCGCCTGGTGCTGGGCAACCACCCGCTGGGTCAGGTCGGCCAGGTCGGTCAGGCGGAAGTCGACAGCGACAGCCTGATCCAGAACGGCGGCGTTGACAAGGTCCTTGATCATCTCGCTCATGCGGATCGAGGCTTCATCAATACGCGCCAGGGGATCCAGAAGCGGGGCCGCCGCTTCATCGGGTAAACGCTCCACCCGGCGGCGCATTAGATGGAGAAAACCCCGGATCGCGGTCAGTGGGTTCTTGAGATCGTGGGAGACGACATGCAGTAGGTGTTCGCGCGCCTGGCTCAGGGCCTGCGCCTCGGCGTACAGGCGCGCGTTGTCCAGGGCGGCTGCCACTCGTTGCGCCAACTCCTCAGCCGTGATCAGGTCAGCCGTGGTAAACAGACGGTCTGGGCTGGCGCGGACCAGGGTAATCGCTCCCAGGCAGCCCACCCGCCCGCCCAGGGGGATTGTCATAGCTGACTCATAGCCGAGGGCTTGCAAGAATTGGCGGTGCTGTTCGTCCAGACGGTAGGCGGCGGGGGCATCCAGACGAATGCGCGGATAGAAGACCGACTGACCGCTCCGGAGAGCCTGCCCCGTCGCCGACGCGGCATGGGGCTGCAGGGGGTAGGTTTGGATGTACTGACGTAGAATAGCTGCGCGGGCGTGGTCCACATGCCCTATCTCAGCGGCCTGGATACGCCCGCGCTTATCCACCAGGTTGACCACACACCAATCAGCGAAGCGCGGCACGGTCAACCGTATGATGCTCGATAGAATGTCTTTCGATTCCAGCGAGCTGGACAGCGCCTGGGTAAGCTCAGCTAGAAATGAGGCGCGTTCACGGCCCTGCTGTTCAGCCTCCCGCGAGCGCCGCCAGGCCTCATTCAGATAACAGATGAGCAGGGCGGCGATGATGAAGAAGGCCAGCCGCGGCGCTTCCTCAGCGGTGAGAACGAAGGAATGGTAGGGCGGCAGCAAGTAGTAAACACTCAGCAGGACCGTCAGGACCGTCGCCAGGAGCCCCGGACCAAAACCACCGTACGCGACACTGAGCGTCACGGCGACAAGTAAGAGGATTGGCGTCCCCTGCGCATAAAGAGTCGGCGTCACCAGCGTGACAAGCAGAGCCAGCGTGGTGACGAGAACAGCCGCCAGGTAAGCCAGCCAGCGAGGAGGAGAGACTTGGGGGGGAAACGCAATCATGAGCGAGACGGCGACCTGTGTTGGGCAGAGATGCTATCTAACTATTATAAGAAGGATAGCGGCTGGCAACAAGTTTACCGCCTACAGCCCACACCCGAACAGACCTGACAGGCTCGTAGACCTGTCAGGTCTGTTCGATCTAGCGCCAGACGAGGGGGCGGTCGAGGGGGTCACCGCCGTAGAGGATGCTCTGATCCGCACTCCCCCCGCTGTGGCTGTTCCTCACATGCCACCCCCCGCTCCGATATACCCCCGCCGTGTCACTCCCGTTCCCATCCCAGTCCCCCGACCG
>JAHCIP010000180.1 GCA_026129165.1 Anaerolineae bacterium | reverse complement strand
GCCGACCACCTCCGCGTCGCCCGGGGCGGCACGGCTACCTTGCCCTTCCATCTCAGCGGCGGTGAAACAGCCGAGGCCGTCCAGATCGAGGTGCGCGGCCTGCCGCGCGGTTGGGCCAGCGCCGCCCCGAATCAACTCACCGTCCCGGCGCGTGGGACGGCCGACGGGCTGATTACATTTACGCCCAACGCCACCGCCGCCGAGAGCGATTATCCCTGCTCGGTCGTCGCCATCGTCACGCGCGGAGCCACCGAAGTGGTCCAGGACTTGACGCTGACGGTGGGCGAGGCGGTGCGGTATAGCCTGGCGTTGGTGCCAGCCGAGTTGCCCGCCTCGGGCGCGGGCATCTTTACGCTCACGACGCGCAACGAGAGCCAGGCTGACCTGACGCTCGACCTCGCGGTCAGTTCCACCGCGCCGGCTGAGTTCAGCCTGGAACGGCCCACGCTGACTCTTGAGCCGGGCGCTCAAGACACGCAGTCGCTGACCGTCCGCCCTACCACGGCTATTACCCAGACGACGCGGCTGCCGATCCGCGTGGACGCTCGACCCCGCCAGGCCGGCGCCGACCCCCAATCGGCCTCGGTGACACTGATTGCATCCACACCCCAGCAGACCGCGCCCACCGCGCCCATCCCGCCGGGCGGCTCCGACAGCGACGCCCCCCCGCCCCCAGCCACGGGGGGATCAGGGCGTGTCATCCCGCGCTGGGCGCTGCCAGTAGGAATTCTGGCGCTCCTGCTGTGTTGCCTGATCGCGGCGGGTCTGGCCTGGCTGAACTTCTCACAACCCCCCCGTCCGCTGGCCGCCGATGCCTTCCAGTGTCCCCTGCCGGCCGTGCCGACGGTCGCCGCGACGCCAATGCGGGCGCTAGTCGGCCAGGCAGCCACAGTGGCGCAGGCGACACCCCCGCCGGCGCTCCAGGCGGGCGGCTTTATGGAGTTACCCTTCGCCTATCGGGGACTGGCGACTGAGTTTGGCGCGGGTGGGTCGGCCGAGTTCCGCCGCGCCCTCAATCGCGTCACCACCGTGACCGGGACGCGCGAGCAGCCGCTCCGAGGGCGCGTCTTGAGCTACTTCGACCATGACCAGCCCCTGCTGCCCAATCGCCTCAACGGCGCGCTGTTTGGCGGGGGCGAACGGAACGAAACGGCGGGCTATGTCGTGCTGTTCGACGGCACGCGGCTGAATGATACGTTCTACAGCGGCGCGCCGGGCCTCAACTTCAGCACCCAGTTACCCGGCGGCGACACCCAGACGGTCGTCTTCGCCGTGGCCGATGGCATCCTGGCCGACGCGCGCTATGACGAGAGGGGCGCGTATGTCAAGATCAACCACGAGGTAGAGGGGGTCGGCTCGTTCCAGACGATATACTGGAACCTGGCCGATGACGCTCGCTTTAAGGCGACCCTGGACAAGCGCCAGCAGCCTATTCGGGCCGGGACCCCCATCGGCACGATTGGAACGACCGCCCGCGCCTTTGGCCCTCAACTCCACTTTGAGGTCCGCTTCGACGCCAACCGCGACCGCCAGTTTACGGCCAACGAAGTCGTGGACCCGCTCGGCTTTGTGCCAGGCCAGGTCGCCAAGGACCCATGGGCGGTTCCGAGCCGCTACCTGTGGCTCCAGCCGACCGGTACGCTGGGCCAGTTGGCGCGCAGCGGCGGCAAGGTAGTCCTGCCAGGCCAGGAGAAGCTGAGCGGCGAGGGCGACGCGGCGGTGTGCATCCGCTCCGGCGAGGCGAGCAATGACGCGCGCGTCGCGCTGGCCTGGGCGCCCGACCCCGCGCCGGTGGATGGGCTGGTGGGCGTCGGGCACAGCGGCGTGGTGACTGCCCTCGACGACAAGGGCGCGCCCACCCGCTTCGCCAATGTCCAACTCTCGGTCGCCTACCACGCGAACGATGTCCAGAATGCGACCACCGATAGCCTCAAGCTCTATCGCTTCGACGGTACCAGGTGGGCCGCCCTCCCCGGACAGTCTGCCCATGCGGATGCCACACCGGGGGTCACGATTGTGACGGCGACGATGGACCAGGCAGGGAAGTTCGCCCTGCTCGGCCAGCCCAGCCGCGACATCGTCCCGCCCGTGACCCAGATCAGCCTCGAGGGTGCGCGCGCGCCGGAAGACCGCGATGGCGTGCTCTTTACCGGCCCGGTCACCGTCACCATCAAGTCCACCGACCCATCGGGCATTTTCGCGGGAGGTATCCAGTACAGCCTGGATGGCGGTCAGACCTGGAACCAGTATCCCTCCGCCGCTGATGGGCGCACGGAGGGCTTCACCCTCCCCAGGGGCATCGCGCCCGACCCGCTGCCCTCGAACTACGAGGCGGTCGAGGCGCTCGCCCCCCAGGCCGGCCAGTACCTTGTCCTGGCGCGGGCCGTGGACCGGGCGGGGAACCTGGAGGTGCGTCCGGCGGCGCGTGGCTTTACCATTGACCCGTCCAAGGGGACGCCTACCCCCATCCCGCCGACGCCGACCATCACCCAGACGCCCCTACCGACGGCGACGGCCACCGCCACCAGCACGGCGACGGGGACACCACCACCCACAGGCACCAAACCACCGCCACCGACCGTCCCACCGACGAACACCAAACCGCCGACGAACACCCCGCCGCCGACGGCCACGCCGGTCGTGAACTTCCGTCTCGCTGAACCCTTGATTGGGCATGTCCAGGGGAAGTCGCGCGAGAAAGCGACGCTGCTGTATGACCTGCGCAACGTCGCCAGCGCCAGTATCAGCGGCCCCTATCTGCGCAACACGCTGGGCGCGCCGGTCGCCAGCCGCCCCCTGCCGGTCACACCCAACGGCTCCTTCCCCTTCGACCCGGATGCGTCGGCGGAATACCAGTTGACGGTACGCGTTGGGGGCGCCGACCAGCTTATCCGCTTGCCCGTGCCCGTCGTTAATTTCTCGGCCGACGCGCTCCAACCTGGCAATGAAGGCACGGTCTGTACGACCTTACGCTGGGATGTGCAGTTCGTCAAATCGGTCACGCTCAAGGACCCCAACGGCCAGGTGCTCAGTACCAGCACGCAAGGTCCACTGTACGTCTGTCTCAACAATTCCTTCCTTTATCCTTATCCGTCCTCGCCAGCGCCGATCTACACGCTCGCGGTGGTCGCCAACGCCCCCGAGGGTTACTCGCGCAATTTCCTGCTCGACCTGACGCCCTCGACCCCGACGCCGACGGCTACCAGCACCCGCACGCCTACCAGCACGGCCACGCCCACCTCCACGCGGACCAGCACGCCGTCGCCCACGGTCACGCTTTCGCCGACACCGCAACCTGTCACGGTATCGGCGAATCTCCAGTGCTTCTATCACGCCGGGGGTACGCCCATGCCGCCCGTAGCGCCGCCACTCGCTACGCCAAGCACATTCCCCACGGGCTTCCCAACGCTGTCAGCGCCGCCAGGCCCGACCGCCCCAGTCTTCCTGACAGCCACGCCTCTCGTTGACTGGCTAGAGTTGAGGTGGGGCTATAACTCCGATGAGCTGGTCCTGTTTGAGATTGAGACACGCCATTCAGAGGGGGGCTTTGGTTTCCAGCAACACGCCTTGATGCAGGGACGGGGACCACAGCAGGTGATCCTGCGTGGCTCTCAGTCTTTACTGCCTGGTGGGGTGAGCGCTGTTCGGGTGCGGGCTATCCGCTTCAGTGATAATCGTCTCTCTGCCTATAGTAATGAGGTGGACTGCATCGCAGCACAATGACATGGTCCACCAAGACCCGACTGGTTTTGTAAACCAGTCAGGTTGTCCGCGCCTACACCCGTCAAGGGGGAGCCATGCCCAACACCTTTCAACTCGCGCTCGACAAGACGGCGATAGAGCTAGCCCCCGGCGGGAGCGACCAGGTCAAGATCACCATCAAGAACCGCGCGGACCGCACGGAGGAAGTCGCCTTCAGCGTCACGGGCGTGGACCCCAGTTGGGTCCAACTGGAGCATACCACGCGCATGGCCCCCGCGCTCGACGAGGCCGATGTGCGGCTCACCCTGCGCCCGCCCCTCACGCCCACGCCCGCGCTGGCCGGCCGCTACTCCATCGTCATCCACGGGGAGGCGACGACCAGCCAGGGCAACGCCGACCAACAGACGCTGGCCCTGACGGTGCGTCGGCGGGGCGACTTTCGTCTCCAGTTGGGTGCGGCGACGTGGTCAGGCGTGGAAGAGGCCGCGTACCCCGTGCACATCGTCAACGACGCCAACGCGCCCCTGGTCATTCGCCTGGAGGGCGAGGCCCCCAACGGCCAACTCTGGGTCAAGGCGGACCCGTATCGGCTCACCCTGCCCCCTGGCGGCGAGGGCGACGCGGTGGTCACGGTGCGCGCACCGCAAGCCGTGACCGAGACACGCCAGGTGCGGTTTACGGTCAAGGCCCAGGGTGAGTATGTCCTGCAGGGCGGCCTGACCGAAGCCGCCCTCGCTCGCTCGGCCGCCGCCGACTTCACCCAACTCCCCCGGCCCCAACTTGGGCTGGACCTTGAGCCAGCCGAGTGGCGTCCGCCCCCCGCCACGGCCGAGACTCTCCCACCCGCCATCCCCCAGTTCCGCCTCCGTCTGACCAACCCCGGCCCTGATCCGGTGGGCATCGAGTGGGTCGGGCAAGGCGCGGCGCAGGGCTTTCAGTTCAGCCCGCCCACCCTCGACCTACCGCCGCAGGGTCAGGGCCAGGCTAGCCTCGTCGTCCAAACCCCGCCCCTGCCCAGCGGGGAGGAGAAGGTCTTCGACTTCGAGGTGACGACCCGCATTCTCAGCGGCCTGGCTCAACCCGCGACACACGCCGGTCGGGTCATCCAGCGCGGCCTGCCGCCCCCGCCGCCCCCGCCGCCCCCGCCGCCCCGCTGGCCCTGGCTGGCGCTGGCCGTGATTGTCATCCTGGCCGTGTGCTTGTTAGTGGGCCTGCTGGCCGTGCTGTGGCTGAACCTCGGCCGCTAGCAGGTTAATGTTTTCTGGCCCTCAGCGGTATTGGACGCGAGCGGCGTCGATTTCAGCGAGCAGCATGCGTCTCACGCACCAGTGGCGAGAGCCGCCACGAGCGTTGGAGTGCGTCATCCCCTAGCTGGACCACCAGGGCATCGAATATCGCCAGGGCTTGATCGAAAGATCGGCGCGCCTCATCCATCTGACCCAGTTGGGCCAAAGCCTGGCCCAGATGACGTAGCGCGCGGGCCTGAGCATAGGGGCGGTCTAGCGCCCGCCACTGGTCGGCCGCCTGGCGTAGCCGCGTCGCGGCTTCACCAGGACGCTCATCGGCCAGCCAGACAACCCCCTGACCCTCAGCCAGGGCCACGGCTGTCTCCGGTGTCTGAAGCTGTCGGTCAGCGCGTTCCAACCGCCCCACGCCCTGATACGCCGCCTCTCGCTGCCCCACCATCATGCGCGCGGCATAATATTGACAGGCAAACAATAAGGTGGGCAAGCTGCGCCGCTCTAAATAGCGCCGCTGGTCAACCAGATGGTTCACGCGATCCAGCATCGCCAGGGCCTCCGGGGCCATACCCAGGCCCGCATAGGCGCGCGCCAACTGCCCCAGGTGGGACGCCGTGCGGTGAAGATCACCATAGGCCTGCGCCTGCGGGAGGGTGCGCTCCAACTCCTGACGGGCTAACTCAGGCCGCCCCAGGTCATTCTCCATCTCGCCCATCAAGATACTGGTCACAATCCCCCACGGCACGCTGAGCCAGGCCGCCAATTCCTGGCGGCGGGCAAGGACCTCGGCCCAGTGCCCCGTCAACCAGTCTAGCTCAGTCAGCCGCGCGATGGCTATTCCCAGCGAGGGGCGAACATAAGTCCGGGTCGCATAGGCGCGTAACTCCTCCAAGACGGTCCGCGCCTCCGCATAGCGCCCCTGGCCGGTCAAGGCTTCGCTCAGTTCGTAATACGCCCGTGAGGCATCGCGGGCCAGCCCCAGCGCCAGGGCGCGGCGCAAGCCCTCGCGCTGCATCGTCATGCCGCGCTCCACATCATCGGCATGGACGCTGACCCAGGACGAGCCGATGTTGACGAGGGCGTAACACGTTACCCCCTCCGCCCTCAGGCGCTCAGCCAACGCCAACGCCCTTTCACCCCAGGCAATGGCCTCTTCATACTCCGACGCCATCATATGTAAGCCCGAAATCGAGCACATGACGCTCGCCAACTCGACACTCTCCGGCCCCTGCTCTAGAATAGCCAGCGCCTGATGCAAGTGGCGGGCCGCCGCCGTCCGATCCGCCAGGTCCCACTGTCGGAGACCAATTAGGCGCTGCACTTCACCACTCTTGAGACGGTCGCCCAGCGCCGCGAACAGCGTATACGCCGCCTCGAAGGTCTGGAGCGCGCCTTGGATGTCACCCGTCAACCATTGGCATTCTCCCAGGCGGTGCAGCGTCTCGGCTCGGCCCGCGCGGTCCGCTTCGGACCACCGCTCAAGCGCGGCGCGATAGTGTTGCACCGCCTCTGACAGGGCCGCCACCTCCCGCGCGCGGTCCCCTGCCTGAAGGTAGTAGGTCCGCGCTCGTTCCTGGTCCCCGCCCAGGGCGAAGTGGTGCGCCAGTTCCACCACCTGGGGACGCAGGGCCTGGAGCGCCTCGGCCAGCCGGCGGTGGAGATAGCGCCGTCGCGGCGGCGTCAGATCGGCATAGATGGCTTCCTGCATCAAGTGGTGAACAAAGGCGAAACCGCCTTGCTCAGGCGTCTCATACACAAACCCACGCGCCAGCAAGTCTTCCAGCGCAGTGAGGGCTAACTCATCCGTCCACCCCCCCGCGTGTTGCACGATGTCGTAGTCGAAAACCCGCCCCGCCACGGCGGCGGCGCAGATAAACCCTCTAGACATCTCAGGTAGCCGCTCCAGGCGGGCCTGGATGGTCTCACGCAGCGATTCAGGCAACGCGACATCCGCGCTGGGCGCAGCGGCAATAAATGTTCCGCTCCAGTGACCCGCGTGAAGGTAAATCTGTTCGGTCTCGATCAGCCCGCGCACGATTTCTTCGAGAAAGAAAGGGTTGCCGGCCGTTTCGCTAAACAGACGGTCGGCGACAGCGTCCGCCTGCGGTGGCGCCAGGCCCGACAGCTGAGCGACCAGCGCGCGATGGGCGGCGCGCGACAGGGGCCGCACCCATAAATCAGTCACCGCGCTAGCCCGCGCAAAGCGCCGCCGCAGCCGCGCCAGGGCATGATCGGCGCCGACTTCGCTCGTGCGATAGGTAATCGCCACCAGGAGACGACTATGGAGGAGCCGGGGCGTGATGTAGGTTAACCAATCGAGGGTGGACTCGGCGGCCCAGTGGGTGTCTTCGAGGAGCAAGAGGAGGGGTTGCTGGCGCGCCAGCGTCAAGAACGTTTGCAGGAGGGCTTCGAACAATTGCGCCCGCATGTCGGCCTCGGCGACCGCGACCTCTGGGAGGGGGGCGCTCGTCAGGCCGAGGACATCGGGCGCGAGGCGGTGGAGCGGGGCGCGATAGGCAAGCGGCAAGTCTGCGTGCTGGAGGGTGTGGGCCGCCGCTCGCAGCATCTCGACAATCGCTTGATAGGGTAGGGCGCGCTCGAACTCGTAACAGTGGCCGACGAGGGCCAGCCCGCCCTGCTGAACCACCGACTCGGTCAGGTAGCGCACCAAGTGGCTCTTACCGACACCCGCCTCACCGCGGATAATGACCAACCTACCTCGACCGCTGGCCGCGTTTTCCCAGAGTGTTCTCAATTGAGATGCCTCGGCATCGCGCCCAATGGGCGCAGCCAAAGCAGGTAGGCCGACTGTGGTGAGTGGGGGGGCGGGGCCAGCGTCTTTGGTGGAGGGGGGACTGCCGCGCGCAATGGTGTCGCGCAATGCCTGGGTTTCGGCCCCCGGCTCGATCCCCAACTCCTGGCGGAGGATACGGCGGCACGTTTCGTAGTGCGCCAGGGCCTGTGCCCGCTGGCCGCTACGCGCCAACACCCGCATCACCTGGCGGTGGGCCTCCTCATGCCACGGCTCAAGCTCAAGCTGGCGCCAGGCGTACTCACGAGCTAGCGCAAGGTCCCCCTGCTGCTCATAGCAGGTCGCCAGCGTCGCCAGAATGTCTAGCACCTGGCGATGCAGCCGTTCTCGCTGGACCACTGCCCATTCGCCAAACAGATCGCTATCCGGGAGCTCAAGGCCCGCCAGAAACGGACCGTGGTAAAGGGCAGCGGCCTCACGGTAGCGGGCTATACAGGTGGGGCAGGTCTCAAAGGAGGTGTGGTTGCAGCGAGTGGACGCCTCACGCGCCGTCAGAAGACGGGCTACGTCGAGCATCACCTGGTCATCGCCCCGGAACGCAATCGTCTGCTGGTCAGCCTGGATGAGCAACGCCGCCCCAGCGTGGTCATCGAGGGTCCGGCGGAGCTGCCGCAGCACATGGCGCAGATTGGTGCGGGCGGCCTCCTCCGGTTGGTCGGGCCAGAGTAAGCCGGCCAGCGCCGAGCGCTGGTGTGGCCGCCCCGCCTCAACCGCCAGGTAGGCGAGAAGCGCCCGCACCTTGTTCGACTCGAATCCGGTCACCGGTTGGCCGTGTAGCTCCGCCCGGAAGCCTCCCAACAAGCAAAGCGAAAGGCGGGACACGCCGACTCTCCTTCATATACCGCCATAGGCCACGCCATCTCTGCCAGCGCAGCGGCAAATTCGATTATAGCATGTTTAGCGGAGCACGGTCAAAGGCTGCGTAGCGCCCTGGCGGCACAGGACAATCCAGCCTGGACCCCAGCGAATACAGGCTCGCCACACGCTTTCCACACGGCCAACACACGAGCCGGCGCTATAATGGCGTCAAATCAGGACACGCGACGAAGAGAGGACACCGCAATGTCGCAGCCGCACAGACACCCCCCCTACCAGGCCCAACTGTTACGGATCTGGGTCGAGTCTCCTGAAGGCGCTTATCCCGTCTGGCGTTTTAGTCTCGAGGACGTGGCAACGGGGCAGCGCAGCGGTTTCGCCGATCTCGACGGCCTGATCTGCCACTTGCTCCAGCTCATGGAGTCGTTAACTCAAGACCGGACAGATGCCTGAGCATCTGTCCGGTCTGGTGCCAGGGGGATCTACCGGTAGCGAATTATGGGCCGGTCACCAGGTGGTAGCGGAAGTCCACATACGCCACGTCGAACAGGCCGAAGTTAGCGCGGGACAGGCTGACGCTGGGGCCGTCCTGGCACAGTTCCAGGCCGTAGCCGGCCTGCCGCACCCAGGTCGGCAGCACAGGCCCGCCATCCACCCTGATTTGGACGCTCCGATCTGGCGCCAGCGCGATACCGTTGAACAGCGCGTCGCCGTTCTCGTTGACGATAGCGCTAAAGGCGCGCCCGTCGGGCAGGGTGGCTGTCAGGGATGTACCCGCCAGCGGGTAGTCCAGGCCACGGTTGAAGAAACGGTCGCAGCCAAAGTCAATGTAGGCCCGCACGACAACGATACCAGCGCATACCTGCGTCGGGTCGGCCGGATTGCAGACAAAGGGGGTGTTGGTCGGCGTCGGCGTCAGAGTCGGTGTGGCGGTCCGGGTGGGGGTCGGCGTCCAGGTGGGCGTGTTGGTCAGCGTGGGCGTCGGCGTGAGGGTGGCCGTCGCCGTCGGCGGCAGCGGGGTCAGAGTCATGGTCGCGGTGGCCGTCGCCTGAGGCGTCCGCGTCACCGTCGTCGTCGCCGTGGCGGTGGGTGGAGCCGGTGTCAGGGCGAAGTCGCGGGTGGGGTTGGCCCTCAGGTCGGCCGTGTCGAAGGTCAGGGTCAGCGTCTGATAGCCAGGCGCGCTAATGGTCGCAGTGACGCTCGCGCAGGGGAAGTAGCTGCCGGGCAGGAACAGCGAGTAGCGGCCATCGGAGCCGGTTAGAGCCGCAAAGGAGCGGGGGAAGCACGACGTCACCGACACCAGCGCGCCCGCGATGGGCTGGCCGCCCCCAGCCGCCGTGACCACGCCGGTCAGGGTGATGTCGGTCGGCATAGGTGTCGCGGTGGGCGTGCCGGGGCCGGGCGTGGGCGTCGGGGTCACCTGTCGCGGGGCCAGGGTAAAGCGGGCCAGCGTCGGGTCGTGGTCGCTGACCTGGACCGGGAACTCGGCGTTGATATGGACCGGCTTGTGCTCCGCGAGCGTCCCTACCAGGTTGGCGCTGACCAGGATGTGGTCGAGGGTCTGGCCGTTGCCGTCGAAGATGTAGCTGTAGCGTTCGTTCTCAGGCAGCATGTCGGTCAGGTTGGTCAGGGCCACCCCGGCTACCGTCTGGAGGGTCGGTGTGAACTGGAAGTCGTTCAGGTCGCCCAGTACGACGACATTAGCGTTGGCGTCCAGCGCCAGGATGCGCTCGACAAACTGGTTGACCGCCTGCGCCTGCTGGATGCGCTGCGCCTCGGAGACTAGCTGAGGCGGCTGGAAGCGGCCAAACAACGGCTGGTCCCCCGTCTTGGAGACGAAGTGGTTGCCGATGACGAACAGCCGATGGCCGTTGAACTCAAACTCGCCCACCAGGGGCCGCCGGCTGGCATTCCAGGCCGGGTTGGTTGGGTCAATGCGGCCGGGGCTGGCGGTCAACTGCGGCCCGTCGGCTCCGGCGACCACGTCCACCGGCGTGGTCGAGTCGCCGCCCGGCCGGTCCACAAAGCGCACGCCTCGGTCGGCGCGGAACAGGAAGCCGACGCGGATATTGCCGCCCGGCTCGCCGCCCTCCTGGTCGTTGATGGGCGGGATGTCGCGGTACTGGTACGTCGGGCCGCCCGCGCGTTGGATGGCGGCGATGAGCAGGCTGTAGGTGAGGCCAGCGTCCACCACGCCATTGTCAGCCGGGCCGGTGTTGTCCTGGATTTCGGGCAGGTTGAGGATGTCCGGCGCGCGGAGGTCGTTGACAATTTGCTCCGCGATGTCGTCGAACTTGCTGGGTGGGTCGGTCGGGTCCAGGTTGAGGACGTTATACGAGGCGATGGTCAACTGGTTGGCGGTCGGCGTGTCCACCACTTCGGGCGTAACGCCGCCCGTCGCGTTCAGCGGGTTGGTGTTGAACAGCTTAAAGTTGCCAAAAGTGTAGTCCATCACGCCAACGATGGGCGCCGTAAAACGCGCTCCCACGGCGATCGGGGGCGGGTTGGCGACGAGGGTATCGTCTACCAGGATACGCTCCGGGTTGAAGTCGCCCGCGCGTATCACCAGGGCGCCGCGCGAGCTGAGGCCCGTCGCCCAACTCCCATTATCCGGCACGACGGCGACTTCGCCAAAGCGCGTCATCGGGCTGACGGCCAGGGCATTGTCCACCTGGACGAGCATCCCTTCCAGGCTCTCGTAAAAGTCGATACCATCCGAGGCGGGATCGAATACGCCGCCCGTCTCGACATCCCCACTGACATCATCCTCGATGACGCTCGTGGGGGGCATCCGACCGCCCAGACCAATGACCACCGCCGTTGGGATAGGCTGCGCGGTGGCGACGACCTGGACGCGAGGGGAGGTAATCTCTGTCAGGCTCAGGTTGGTAGAGCTAGCGCCGCCGGAGCGGAACTCGGTCACGGTGCCCTCGACACGCACTTGGTCGGCGACACTGACCTGGGGCGCGGAACTGGTGAAGACAAAGAGACCCTCGGAGGTGGCGGGGTCGTTGTCTGGCTCAGGGTCTTGCAGCCAGAAGCCGTTGGCGGCTTTGGCCGTCACGATACCCGGCACACTGACACGCACGCCGACATAGGGCGAACGGTGGGCCGCCCCCTGGACGGTGTGGATGCGGGCGTCAGCCCACGCGGTCGCGGTAGGCGGCGCCGGTGTGCGGGTCGCCGTGGGGCCGGGGGTCGCAATGGCGGGAGTTGCGGTGACTTGCGCGGCGGGGCGCAGAGCGTCGGAGACAGGCAAAGCGGGACTATGCGGGGTCACTCGGGCCTGGGCGGTCGTGGGCAGCCAGGCGGCCAGGCCGAGGGCAAGCAGGAGGAGGGCCAGTAAGGTTACGGGGGTTGGGCGAAAGTGGCGCATTCGGTCTCCTTTCTTGGCGGCGCGCAGGATTGTTCACGCCAGCTACAGGATAGCCAGAGTCAAGCGAGTCATCAACTCCATCCCAACGCGGCGACCTTCACGCGGCGTGGCGCTTCCTTCACCCTACCGCCTCTGGATTGACGTATACTTTAGGGTGGGAGAATCCGACAAGGAGGTTGCGATGTCCCAGGCGAAAGGAATCAGCCGCGTTCCTCGGCTGCGTTATCACTTTAAGCATCCAACCTTTTCCTTATTCTTACTGTGTCTGGCGGGCGCTCTGACCGACGGTGG
>JAHCIP010000018.1 GCA_026129165.1 Anaerolineae bacterium | reverse complement strand
CGTCACGCGCCAGTCGTCCCGCCGCAGCTGGCGTATCGGCCAGCGTCACCCGGTCGAAGTCCACTTCCTCGTCTACGCCAACACGCTCCAGGCCGAAGCCCTGGCCCTGGTCGCCAAGAAGATGAAAGCCTCGCTCATGGTCGAGGGCATCCTCGGCGACGACGGCCTGGCGGCCCTGTCCGACGACGGCGACGACCTGTTCATGCAACTCGCGCAGCGCATGAGCCACGCGGCAGAGGCCACCCCCGACACGCTCAAGCAGTTGTTCGCGGCCACCCACAGCGCGGAGCAGGCCAGCCGCGTGACCATTGGCGACGTCCTGCCCGCCGAGCCAGAGCCTGCGCCAGTCCTCCAGGTCCTCCCAGCCCCCCCGGTCGAGGCAACGCCACCCGCCCCCCAGGAACCCACCGTCCTCGACTTCAACGAGTGGCTCAAACGGCATGGTCTCGCCGCCAATCCCACCAAGAGCCGACCGAACGCATCCCGTTCGACCCCGCCCCCCGCGCAACTTGCGCTTTTCTAACATTCATACAACACTTTACAACAGGAGGCTCCCATGCTAGAATATGCTATGCCCAAACTCCGCAAGCTCACCAACGACCAGGACAGCGACCTCGTCCGACTCGGAACCAACCTCGCCGCCTGGCGCGGCCTGACCGGCCTCTCTCAGGAGGCTGTGGCCCAGGCCGTCGCCCGCACGGTCCCCGACTTCAACCGCACCAAGCTCAACGCCATCGAGCACGGCCAACGCTGGCCGCTGCCCGACGAGCTACGCGCCCTCACCCACGTCTACCACGTCGCGCCCGAAATTGCGGTCGAGGCCGTCACGCGCGACCCCGCCCTGCTCCTCCAAACCCTCACCAGCCTCACCCAGAGCCTGCCCGCCGAGGACCAGGCGACCCTGCTCCACATCGCCATGATCCTCCACGCTTCCCGCGCCATCACCCGCTAGGGCTACCCCCTCGCGACTCTCAGCGCGAGCGTAGCACTCCCCTGGTACCGGACCAGGGGAGTGGGCAGCCTGTTGCTATTTTCCTCCACATTTGCTATCATCCCCTCTTGACAGTCTTCACACTATACCCTATAATGCATATACCGTATATACAGGGGCCACCATGCCGACCATCAACGTCCGCCATCTCCAAAGCAAAATCGGCCAGGTCCTCGGTCAGGTCGAACACGCCGGCGAGACGTTCATCATCACCAACAGCGGCCGCCCCGTGGCCCAACTCGGCCCCCTCCAGGAGACGCCCATGCCCCCGGCCAGCAACTCCGTCACCGCCCGCGAACTCCTGACCGCTTACCTGAATGTCTTCCACGGCGACCGCAAGCGAATACGGCGCCAACTCCGCGCCGAGATAGACCAGCGCCTCACCGCCCTGGACCTGCTCGACGAGGAGCCAGCCAACCCCGCCACCACTAACACGACGACATAACAAATTGCTCTCTCGAAGCGACACACTCAAAAAATACGGTATATACGAGACAAGACAGACAAGACAGACATCATTATGTCGTATATAAGGGCAACATACGACATAACAAGAGCCTAAAGCACTAGCGACATAACGATGACGAATCAGTGGTACAGCCGCGACAACAACACCCTCTATAGCGAGACCTACCGCCCGCCTGCCACCGCCGACCGGACGATGATCCACCAGACGCACGGCAGCGACGTCCCGCGCCTGGACGCCCTGCCCGCCAGCTTCCCGCAGGCCATCCTGAGCGCCTTCACCGCCACCGGGGGAACCATCATCGCCCTCGCCGCGCTGCTGTTCAGCCCGCTCGAGCCGTGGCTCATCGGCCTGCTGTGGGCCGGTCTCATCCTCTTCTCGGCCTGGGCCTGGTGGGACACCTACGACGGCCTGGTCAGCGAAAACCGCGAGCTGGCCCGCCTGCGGTTTGAGGCGGAGACCGCCCGCATCGCCGGCGTCACCACCAAGCTCGCCACGCCGACCCAGGACACGCCAGCCCCCACGGCCACGCTCCCCGCGCCAGCCATCCACGAACCCGACCCGGAGGAGCGGCACATTCTCAAACTCTGCGCCGTCTTCGAGCATTTGCTCGACGACAAGGGCGCCCTGCGCGGCGGAGCCTTCATCACCGTCCGCGAGACCGGCGACAGCATCAAGCAGCCCGAACAGCGCGATCTGCTCGAGGAACTGCGCGACAAGTACAAGGTCGCCGCTGGCGGGAAGGGCGAGACGTGGCGGCTGCGCTATCCGCAGTGGACCCGCGACCAGGCGATTGAAGCCCTGACGCTGGCGCTAGAAGGCAAGCCCTACCCGCTCCCGATGCCCATTCCGCAACCACAGGCAGCCACCCCATGAAAAATATTCACCAGACCGTCCAGAGCTACTTCAACTCGACCTCTGCCCCAGCGCCGGCCACGCCCCCGACCCTGGTGCAATACGCCCTGCCCGCCGTCCCCGCGGCCACCACGCCGACGCCCCTCAAGCGCCTGGTGCTACCCTGGCGCGAGATCGCCATCGCCCTGCCCCTCTTCCTCATCGCCGCCTTCCTCATCCGTGCGGTTCTAGACGGCAACCTTCGCCTCTTCCGCGCGACTGACACCGTCCCGGCCCTCTCCACCCCCATCGTCGTCGAGCGCGTCGTCGAGAAGCCAGTCGAGCGCATCATCGAAAAGCCGGTCGAGCGCGTCATCGTCGCCGCGCCCACCAGCGTCCCACCGCCCGCCGACCACCGCCACCGTGCGCCAGATACAGCCCCAGGCCAGCCAACCGCCGCCGCCCGGCCCATCGTCGCCAGCCACCCACGCCCCTTCACCGTTGCCCACGACGTCTGGCAGATCAGTCTCACACGGCCAGCCAGCCAACTCCACAACCCACCGCAGCGAAACCCGACGTACACGCGACAGTATTGGCGCGCGTGGCCGCGACGATCACCATATACCACCTACCCACAGGGCCACATTATCCAAGGCTACTACCCCGACCCCAACGGCATCCCCCGCGACGCCATCTGTACCGTCGCCGGCTGGAAATCCCTCGAGTAACGCCTCCCCCATCCGCTCCTGCGCCCCATCCCACCTCTACCCAATGCCCAGCGCCTTCGCAATCTTATCCCCCGCCTCCGCTCGTTGGTCCCTCAGGTGCCGGAGATAGATCTCCGTCGTCGCCAGGCTCTTATGGCCCAGCAGTTCACCCACCGCGCGCACATCCCCCGTCAGATCGTACAGAATCTCCGCCGCCGCATGCCTCAGCGCATGTGGATTAATGCGCCGTCCCAACGCCCGCAGACTATAGTACTCGACCAATCGAGACAAACTCCAAGCTGACAATGGCTTATCCTTCCTGCCACCCGCTGCAAACGTCACAAAAATAGGCGCATCGTGTGCCAGAGAACCTTGATCCGCCAGATACGCCTTTAATGCCTCAGCACACACAGTCGGCAGCGTACGGGTCTGCACATGCTTATCTGCTTTCGCCCGGTACTGTAGCCCCATTCTTCCCCCAGGTCGGTCCACCAGATCACCACGCTTAATCTCCCGTGCTTCTCTCGATCGTAGACCCGTGAGGATGATCAAAAGCAGCAACGCATAATCGCGCCTTCCAACTTTGGTCGTTCGGTCGATCGCCGCGAGGAATTTCCTACCTTCCTCCGCCGTCATAAATTCAGGCGCTTTGTTCGAAGCCTTAACGCCTAGACCCTTACAGGGGTTGGCAGCAACGTGACCTTGTCTCACCGCCCATTGGTAGAAGCTGGAGACCGCCATAATATAGAGACTGGCAGTGGCCGATGATCGCTCCGCAATCAACCACGTGCGAAACCCCTCAACATCCGCGCGCGTGACAGCCTCCACCGGTTTATCACACTGTTTGCGAAAGCTCGCCCACGCCGCTACATAGGTATTGCGGGTGATCGCGGTTGGCAGTGTAGCTAACCAGGTCTCAAAGACAGACATCCTTCTCTCCTAGAACAAACGTACTAGGCCTATTCTACCAAATCTAGAGAACCATAAGAGTGATGAACGCGTAAATTTGCCGGAAAGAAGATGCCGAAATTTACAGCATTCGCCTTTGCCTCTTGACAGCCGTATACACGTATGCTATAATGGGACTATGACGAAAACCAAAGTGACCCTCACCATTGACGAACAAACATGGCGGCAATTCAGGGCCTGGGCCATTGGTCGCGGCTCCAACGCTAGCCATGAACTCGAAGCCTACATGCGGTCAAAATTATTAGCTGAGAGAGTATCGCCCACCCCACCCAGAACGGCAGTCGAGGTCGACACGCCTGCCGCCTGAAATTTTTACACTGCCTTTTAAGTTGTATTAATGCTGGCTTAATCGAGGGGAGGGATACTAAGCACAACAAGGGACGCTAACCTCCCGAAAACCTCTCAGAGACAACGGCCTGATGATGGAATTCCCTTTCCGTCGCCAGGCCGTTGTCTCTTGTTTTCTGCCCCCGTTCCATCGGCTCTGACCAATCCATCTTTTGACGGATGCTCTGCCCATCGCCTGCTTGTATAATAGCATTAGGCAAGATAGGGCAAATGGCACTAAACTTGCGACGGAGCAGCCTGAGTCGCCAATTATTTGTGGGAGGCCCTGAGGGCCGATTGGGAGCGCCATGACAGATCAGATCATCGAGAAAGAGGCTGGCGGTCTGCGACGGGTATGGGCCTGGCGGTCCACTCTGAAGTGGCGCGGTCAGACGGCGGCCGGCGAAGAGCCAATTTCCAGTGTAGTGAACCGTCTGGTCTGGCCGGTCGTGGTCGAGAACCTGCTGCAAACTTTGCTCGGCGTGGTAGACCTGATCTTCGTCGGCGCACTCGGCGCGGCCGCCCTGGCCGGCGTCGGCGCCGCGCTCCAGGTGATCTGGGTCATCCAGTCGGCCTTTACGGCCGTGACGACCGGCACCACCGTCCTGGTCGCTCACTCCATTGGGGCAGGGCGCCCCGAGGAGGCGAACCGTGCCCTCAAACAGTCCCTACTGGTGGGCGTAATTCTCTCGGCGTTGGTAGGCGTCGGGGGCAGCCTGTTTGCCGAGCCGATTATGGCCCTGCTGGGTGGCGAGCCGGATGTCATCGCCGCTGGCGCGACCTATTTTCACATAGGCTCGATTACCGCCCTGTTTATGCTGGGTATGTTCATCGCCGGCGCGGCCTTGCGGGGGGCGGGTGACAGCAAGACGCCGATGACAGTCACGCTGTGGACCAATGTGTTGAACGCCGGGCTGGCCTGGGCGCTGATTTTCGGCCATCTGGGTCTACCGGCCATGGGCGTGGCCGGGTCGGCCTGGGCGACGGGGATCGCACGCGCCGTCGGCCTGGTGGCGATGCTGGTCATCCTGGTGCGGGGCAAGGGGCAACTGCGGCTGGACCTGCGCGGGACGTGGGCGCCCGACATGCACTTGCTGAACCGTACCCTGCGCATCGGTCTGCCTTCGATGGGCGAGATGACCCTGATGAGCGGCGGGATGCTCCTCTACGGCATCTTTGCTATGCGCCTGGGAACGGATGTCTACGCCGCGCAGCGCATCACCCTCAACGCCATCTCGTTCGCCTTTATGCCCGCGCTGGGCTATGGCATTGCGACGACGACACTGACCGGGCAAAGCCTGGGAGCGAAGAATCCAGAGCGCGCCCAACAGACAACCTGGTACGCGGCCTGGTCGTGTCTGGCCGTTATTTCTGTCGTCGTCGTCGCCGCCGTTGCCTTTAGCCCGTTCATCGTGCGACTCTTTACCGAGGACGAGCAACTCATCGCCATCTCGGTGGACGCCTTGCGTATCATCGCCCTGGCGCAACCCTTCCAGGCCATTGGTCAGGTGCTGGCGGGCAGTCTGCGGGGGGCCGGCGACACCCGCTTTCCAATGTACGCGACGGCGGGGTCTATTTGGTTCGTGCGCCTGCCTCTCGCCTGGCTCTTGGGCCCGTATTTCCACCTGAGCCTGGCCTTCATCTACGTCTCCAACATTGTCGACTCGATCGTGCGGCTCTGGGCGCTGTGGCTCCGCTATCGGCAGGGCAAGTGGCGGTCTATGAAGGTTTAGGGAATAAGGAGCCAGGAATAGGGAATAGGGAGTGAGGATTGATCTTCAATCCTCACTCCCTATTCCCTAAAATCTTGCCAGGACTGGGGCTAACTGGGACAGGACGTACAGCCCCAGGGCCGCGAACAGCGCCAGGATAATCAGGTAGATGGTGGCCGTAATGGCAATTCGTCGTATCAGCCGGCTGCCTCGCTGGCTGGGGGCCGGGGTGGACAGCACGGGTCGCGTCGGGTCGGCGTAGAAGCTGAGGGTCGGGCGGAGCGACGCCGGGGGCGCCGGCTTCGGGTGGGCGGTGATGAGCTTCGGGTCGGGGTGGCGCAGGTCGGGCGGCTCGTCCCCAAAGAGGGGCTGCCAGAAGCGGCGCAACAGGTCGGCCCAACCCGTCGCCGCGGCCAGGGCCGTGTCGCCGTCCATTTCCTCGACTGGGTGAGCAATGGTATTACGATGGTCGAGTAGGACGTTTAGCTCGTCGTGCCAGAGGGCGCGCCGACCCTCGAACAGCCGCGTGTGGTGGACGGCTAGGTCGAGCAACTCGCCAAAGCGGGTGTAGGGGTCCTGGATCGCTTCGCGCTGGCGGTCGGTGAGATGGGCCTGGTAGAGTAACCAGGCCCGCAGTCCCTGACGCAAGCCCTCGTGCATGGCGAGCACGGCCAGTTGAGCCTCGGCGGCGTTCTGGGCGCGGGCATAGCGGGCCAGGGCCGCGCGGAGGGTCACACGCGCCCGCGTCGTGTCACGTTCCGCATCTGACAGGCTCTCGTTCCGCTCATCAGGGTCTACAGGATCAGAATGGGTACGCACGGACCTTCCCTCAAGGCGTCAGATGACGTGTCTCCCCCCGCCCGATTATACTCCCAAACGGTATATCCTCCCAATCTCCCCATCATTGCACCAGCCCGCGCGCCGCGATGGGCCAGACGGCTTCGACATAGTCACCGCGCACGCCATAGGCCGTGTTATGGAGGTTGACGGCGGCGCAGACGTGGTTCGGGATGACGCGCACGCGGTCCCCGATGTGGGGCTTGACCGGGCACTCAGCCACATTGACATAGCCGTGTTCCTCGTTCATGGCGTAGATGCGAGCCTGAGGGAACTCGACGAGGTGGCCGTAGGGAGCCGTGCCTTCCAGAGTGAAGGTTTTAGAGCCGCCGTCCAGGATGATCCGGTCGGGGGTAGGCGCGCTGACGACGGTGCAGAGCAGGGTGGCGGCGCAGTCGTCCAGGTTGAAGTAGCCCCCTCGCACGCCGGTCATGTCCTCGAAGATATAGGTGCCGATGCGAACTTCGGTGACCCACGGGTTCTCGTGCTGCTTGAACATAGTCGGGCTGCCGCCGCCACTGACGACCGGCGCCCGCAAGCCGGCTGCCTCTAGCGCGCGGCAGACCGCATCGAGGTAGCCGACGTTGGCGGCGTTGGTCGGGTACATGAGAACGCCGCGCCAGACCAGGCTGGGCAAGTCGTCGGCGATCAGCCGCGCCAGGCGAACGACTTCCTCCACCTGAGTCACGCCCGCCCGTTCAATGGTGCTCGCCAGTTCGATGAAGACCTCGACCGTCGCCCCCTCCGCGCTCAAGACGTCGGACAGGGCGGCCGCTGTAACCTCGGCATCCACCGAGACGCTGATCCGCGCCAGCCGCGCCAACCGCGCCAGCCGTTCCAGCTTGGCGCGCCCCACAATGTTATAAGGCAACATAATATCCTGAATGCCCGCTGCGATCATCACTTCGGCTTCGCCGAGCTTCTGGCAGGCAATGCCCACTGCGCCGGCGCGGATCTGCTTGTGCGCTAGGACGGGTAGCTTATGGGTCTTGATGTGAGGTCGCAGCGCGAGGCCATGGGCGTCACAGTAGGCTTGCAGGCGGGCGATGTTGGCTTCGACACGGTCCAGGTCGAGTACCAGCGAGGGGGTGTCCAGATCGACGAGATGCATGTGTGAAATCTCCTCATGTGAAGATGTGAAGGTCTGTGAAGTTTTTTACGTTGTGACCAAGATGGGGCCGGACAGCACAACAATTTTAGCCTCGAAACGTTTTTTTGATATAGGGAAGTAGACTGTTGACGATAGCGACATGTTCCACGACTAAGTGAGGGGGTTAACATGTCAGGTTCCGCCGCCGATCGGGGGACAAGTGCGCATGTCTCTGCGCGTGTCCGCCAGTCTTTCTATGTCTTGCTGGGGCCGAGCATCGGTCGTCGCTTCAAGCGCCTCCTGGGCCTGAGTGGCTTGCTCCTCCTGGTCTGCCTCATCGGGGGGATTGCCCCATCGAGTACGGCTGTGGTGAGGGCGAAGGAGCCGGTGGACGGCCTTGACAGTATCACTGCGCCGAATACCCCGCTATTGCGCTTCTTCAACTCGGTGCCAGGCCAGGTTTGCCGTGGCGGCCGGTTTAGCTATGATATCCATATCGAAGCCACAGAACCCCTTGAGCCGACCGACGTGGTCACTATGGAAGGCTTTACCTCAAGTGGCCTCGTTTTTCTCGGCTCCAATCCCCCAGGGGCTTGTAATGGCGCTGGTACGTCGTTCAACTGCGGCCCCTTCCAGGAGCCTGTCAGCTTCCCCGCGAGCTTCACCCTGGAATTCAGTGTTCTGCCTAGCGCATCAAACAACGAGAGCGTTGAAGTTCAGGCTATTCTGAACAACTTCCAGAACTCGATTGATGAGACAGCCCGGGTTATCGTAGCTGATTGCGAGCCAACTGGCACGGTGACGGCCACCCCGACGCGCTCCGCTACCCCGACCCAAACCCCGACCCGTACCCCGACTCCAACAGTTACTCCCACGCCGAGCCGAACATCCACAAACACGGTTACTCCCACCGCTACAGTGAGCCGCACGGCCTCGCCTACCGCGACGCGTACCCCCACCGCCGGCTCTACATTGACGCCCACCGCCTCGCCGACTGTGACTCCGACGCCGACAGCGACAACGGCGCTCTCCATTATCATCGGTCTCGTGTATAACGACCTCAACATGAATGGTGTGTGGGACGCCGGGGAGCCTGGTATACCGGGTGTGACGGTGGATCTGCTGGCCCCAGGCGCAGACAATGTCTTTGGTACGCCCGATGATATTGTCCTCGCCACCACCCTTACCGACGCCAGCGGGAACTATGCCTTCTCCGGCGTTCCCCCCGGCGTGTATGGGGTGCGGGAAACGGACCTACCCGGCTATTTCAGCACCACACCGAACCTCGTCGTCATTGTCGTTCCACCGGGGAGTGTGAGTATCGTCAATTTCGGTGATACGCAGGTGACTCCCACACCGACACCCACTGGTACGCTCTTTACCCCAACCGTAACGGCGACGGCTACGCCCTCGGCCACCCCGACACGCACGCCAACGCCGACGAGCACACCGACGGCCAGTAACACGCCGACGAACACCGCGACGCCGACCAACACCTATACGCCGTCGGTCACCTCGACCAGCACGCCGACGCCCACCGGCACGCTCTTGACACCGACCGCGACGCCGACGGCCAGCCCATCGGCGACTCCAACGCGTACACCAACGCCGACCAACACGGCGACGGACACGCCGACCAACACAGCCACCTTTACGCCGACGGCAACCAACACGCCGACGAATACGCCAACGGCGAGCCATACGCCAACGCGGACCCCGACGAACACCGCTACCAATACGGCGACGGCGACGAACACCGCGACGGCGACAAGCACACCCACCAGCACGAGGACCCAGACACCGACCTCAACGCCGACCAATACGCCAACGCCTAACCTGATAGCCTTCAAGGTCGACTCGCTCTACGACGACCGCGACCACAACGGCGGCGCGAGCGCGGGCGACATCCTGCAATATCATGTCTGGATTACGAACAATAGTGGGACGGCCGCGACGGGCGTGGTCTTCCAGGATACGCCAGGTGTTTACACGGCCCTCGTCGTCGGCTCGGTGACGACGAGCCAGGGGACCATCGAGCGTGGCAACACGGCCGGCGATACCGACGTCAAGATCAACCTCGGGACCATCAACCCCGGCGCGACGGTTGACATCTACTTCCGGGTGCAGGTTGACAACCCACTGCCGCCCAATATTACCCAGGTCGCCAATCAAGGCACGGTGACCACTGGGTCGTCTACGACCTATACGGACGACTTCGACACCCCAGAACCCAACGATGAGACGATTACCCCGCTCATCCCGGTGCTGGTGCCGCTGATGGTCAATCTGTACTGCACCGAGTTCCCGGGCGCGGGCGATAGCCGCGTGGGCCAGCGGCCGCAGGAGAAGGCGGGCGCGATGACCAGCGAAGGGGTGGACATCAACCGCGCCTTCAGGCCTGGTAGTTTGGCCGTCGGCCCCTTGTCCACCGTGGACCGTCTCCTCAACGGCCAGCAAGCGTTCATCTACACCGAGGACAAACCCTACACTGACCCCGAAGCGCCGTTCGACCCGCAGAACGCGCAATCGCCTCGACGTGACCTCATGGTCTGGAACCCGGCCATCCTGTCCGAGGCGTACACGCCGGATGAGTTGTCGCGCCTGGGTCTGTATAGCCGCATCAAGGCGACGAATCTCGACGCGGCAGAGAAGGTCTGGACCCGCGCCTGGTACGACTGCGATCACCTGGACAAGGACCAGGACGTGACAGGGTCCATCACCGACCGCGACATCCACTATCCGGCCATCATGCAGGAGTGGACTTACCGCTTCATCAACGCCGGGCCGGCCGATGCCGAGCCGCAGCCGATCCAGGCCGCGCCGGGTAGCTCCAGCTTTGTCTTCCCCGTGGGCATGCGGCGCGAGGACTTGCTCGGTCCCGACGGCAATATCGCCACCAATGATGGCGGAGTAGGCCAGGTGGGCTACGGCTTGACCAGCCTGGATGCCGATCTGGACGGCGTGCCTGACATTGTCTCAGTCGAGAGTGAGCAGACGCTCTACACAGCCACCGGGCTGGCGCTGGACCTGAACAACAACGGCCAGCTCAACGGCCTCGACACCGACGGTGTGCCGCTGTCGGGCGACGAGTTGGTGGTGCTGACGGTTCACCCGCAGGCCCTCGGCGCGGGCAAGGTGGCGCAGTTCCTCGACCACGCCGTCGCCATCGAGTCGTTCTTCAATAGCGCGGTTCGCCTGCGGGTCTATTGGACCGGCTCGACCGCCCCGAAGGACCTCGGCTCGATCATCCTGTATCGCGGTGATGCGGTCGTCGCTAACAACCAGTCTCCTGTCCAGTACATCGCGGCGGGCGGTGGGAACCTGTGTGGCTCGCAGGGCGCGTGGTTCGCCTACGTGGACGCCGTCGACTCGGTAGACGGTACGGTGCGCCTAATTCTGGGGCGCGGCCTGGGCGCGACGCATACGGGCATGGAGCGCGCGCCGGGTGTGCCGAACACCGGGCCGAACCCGTGGTACACCAAGCGCTTCTACGTGGACGGCCACGAGTACAACACCGTCGCTGTCTACACGCAGGGCGCGAGCCAGCCCCTGACGGCGAACGCGGCCAACGGCTGCGGCTTCCAGGGTGTGGTTCCCGCTGACCCCAGCACTTTCGGCTTCATTACGCTGCGCTCGCCCACGCCGAAGTATAACGATGTCCCGAACTTCCAGTTCTCGCTGATCCAGGACGCCTACCAGCCCGGCGAGGGGCTGGGGATGCTGCCGCCGTTCAACTACGAACACTACATCGTCACCGACATTCGCCCGCAGACCGAGTTCGCTACCCAGTCCAGCCAGGTCCGCTTCTGGGGGCGGGTGCGCGGCCCGGTCTCGCCCATCCTCCAGGCCAACCAGCCACTGCCGTATACGGCGTACAATGGTCCGACCTACATTGACCCCAACGCGGCGCGGTTTACCTACATCGAGGAGACCCGCAACCCGCAATTCACGGGCGAGCTGACCGAACGTTACGGCCAGGCCCCGCCACCCACCGAGGGCGGCGCGGAGACGGAGTTCTGGTATCGCCAGCAGTTCCGTATGCTGCCGGACCAGTACACGTCGTTTATTGTCCCGAACAACCCGCCCGCCGCCACCGCGCCCGATCCGGAACTGTACCTGATCGTGACGGGCTGGGGCGCGCCCCAGGCTGAGTTCCGCCGCTGGGTCCAGGGCCAGATTGGGCCGACGGACCAGGTGGGCGGCCGCGCCAAGTTCTGGTTCAACCCAGACCCGCGCGAAAACCCGGCCACGGGTATCAAGATCTACAAGGACAGCACGGGCATCCGCGTCTATGGCCGCGACGCCGAGTCCGCCGGCGACCGCGCCTTCCGCGACGTCACGCCGAGGGTCGAAGTGTGGCCCTACACCGAGGTGACGAGCATCTTCGACCCGCAAGCTCCCCAGGCTCCGGAGAAGGACACGCTGACGCTCAACCCGGCCTATCTCAACGAGTTCCGCCGTGGCACGGAGCCATTCGGCCAGTACTACGGCGAGATCGCGGTGCGCAACAGCCAGGGTATCGGCCTGGACGCGGGGGAAAAGGTCTTCCCGCGTATGTGGTACGAGCCGCGCTATCTGGATACCGTCTACCGCACGCGGCCCACGGTGAATATCGGCCAGGAGGTCGAGCCGAATAACCTGTGTAACGTCGCGACACCCATCAACGCGGATTTGACACCACGTGGCACGATAAGCGGCGACATCACACCCAACACCGACGATGACTTCTACACCTTCACGCTGCCCACGTCGCGCCACGTCGTGCTGGAGACGAGCAGTGGGGTCGGCGGCGCGGACACCCTCTTGACCCTGTTCAACGGCTGCCAGGGCGGCGTGCTGGGTCAGCAGGTGGCCGAAGACGACAACAGCGGCACGGGCAACCTGTCGCGCCTGGACCTGCAACTGCTGCCGGGGACATACACGGTGCGTGTCCGCACGCCCGGCCAGGCCACTTCGCTGGCCGCGTACACCCTGTTCTTCGACTTCGGCGCGGGTGAACTGGACGAACTGCGCTTCCCGGCTGTCCTCGAAGAGTTTACCTACATGTTCCTGGACCCCTTTGACCAGCCGACGGTCACGCTGCCGGGCGGACGCTTCTTCTTCCCGACCGCGACGGGCCGCGATGAACTGCCCGCGCCGCCCGATAACGCGAGTAGCAGTTGGCCGACGACCCCGCTCAACAGCTTCGGCTACGGCCTGACGACGTTCGACCCCGACTTTGACGGCCGGCCTGACGCCGTTCAGATTGAGACCGAGGCCAGCCTGCAAGCGCGCACAGGCATCCAGGCCGACTTCAACCGCAACGGCTCCGCCAGCGACGGCTTCGACCCGGATGGCTCCCCGCTCAACGGCGACGAGTTCGCGGTCTTTACCAACGACATCGTCCTGAGCCGCGCGGCGGCCGGCCGCCGCAGCGCCCAGTTCCTGGACTACCTGGTCCAACTGGTGAACGTGGACTACATCTCCGGGCGTGTGGACCTGAACATCTGGTACACGGGTGGCGGCCAGCACAACAATAGCGGCGTCTACTCTAAGTATCCTGACTTCGCCGGGTCGGTCACGCTCAATCTCAACGAGATGGCGATTGCTAACCGCAATAGTGTCAAGCGTATCCCGGCCGGCGGCTCGAACCTGGGCCTGCCAGACGGCGCCTGGTTTGTCTACGTCCAGGCCGTCGGCGCGCCCATCCCCGGCGACCCCTCGCGCGAGACGGTGTCGCTGCTCATTGGGCGGGCACTCGGTGGAGCGCGGGCCGCGATGTACGACGGAGCCAATGCGCCCAATATCGCTGGGCCGACGCCGTGGTACCTGAAGCGGTTCTACGTGGACGGCCACGAGTACAACGTGACGGCGCTCATGACCGCGTCTGTGCCAGGTGGTGGGACAGGCTTCAAGGCCATTACCATCCGCACCCCGGTCCCGAAGGAAGGGGATCGCGTCAACAGCCCGTTGTCCCAGGTACTCCAGGGCTATCTCCAGGGGCGGCAGTTCACCGTGGACACGACGGCGATGTACGTCATGCCGCCGTTCAACCAGGCGCATACCATCCGCGAGGACATCCGCCGTATCGAGCCGAGCGACTTCGCGCGTGTGCCGACGCAGGGCGACCCGGCCCGCTGCCTCGGGACGTGGCGCGGTGTCGGCGCGCTCCAGCCTCGGCTGAACGCGGAGGCCCGCGAGCCGCGCTTCGCCTTCGAACTGCGCGAGCTGCCCTTCCAGCGGCCGCGCGATGGCCGGGCCGTGTGGAGTGTGGAACAGTACAACACCCTGCCCGATCAGTTCACTGACATTGGCTTGCCGCAGGGCCAGTACTACCTGCTCACGTCGGACTGGCAGACCGACCTGGGCCGCTTCGCCTACAGCGGCTGCCAGGCGACCTATGACACCCAGGATGAGTTAGCCAGCATCCTGCCTATCCCGCCGACCAACGAGCCCTCGCATACCTACTACCAGACATGGCCGCTGGGTCCGATGCGCTTCCAATTCTGGTACCTGCCCGAGGACACGCGGGACATCTACGTCAACCCGGCCCCCATGTTGCCCATCGAAGGCGTGGCAACGTTGCAGGGCCTGCCCAACGGCACCACGCGTATCACCGCCGGCAGCTCGCAGGGGCAGACCGATGCCGCGGGCAAATTTACCGTCCTGGCTGAGCCGGGTAAGTACCTCGTCACGGCCAGCCAGCCAGGGTATATCTCGGTCCAGGCCAAGGCTGTCACGAACAACCCGAGTGGAACGCTGCCGCCCACCGTCCTGCTGGGTGGTGACGCTACGGGCGACAACGAGGTCGGTATTTTCGACCTGGTTCTCGTCGCGGCGAACTACGGTCTGAGCGTGCCGCCCGGCGACGCGCGGGCTGACCTCAACCGTAACGGGCGGGTGGACCTGCCGGACCTGGTCCTGGTGGGCAACAACTTCGGCGCCAAGGGGCCGCTGGACTGGCTCACGGGTGCGGCGCTGGACCAGGCGGCCAAGCGAGCCGCCCCGACGAAGGCGGCCCCGCCGCAGGTATCGGTCATCGCCCCGGCGAAGGTCAAGGCGGGCGAGGTCTTCAAGGCGGTGATACGGGTCCAGGGAGCGGCAGGGTTGAGCGGCGCGGACGTGGCCCTGGGCTACGACCCCGCGCAATTGGAACTGCTCCGCGCAGACCAGGCGCCGGCGGACCTGGGTCGCCTGTTCGACCCGGGCGCCAGCTTCGTCGCGCGCAACGCGGCGGACGTGGACGCGGGCGTGGTCCAGGTGGCGGTGACGCAGCTGCGCGGCGCGCAGGCCATGCCCAATGACGAAGTCATGTTCACCGTCTACTTCCGCGCGGCCACCGACACGCTGACGCGGCTCAAGGTGACGCGCGCGGACTTCCTGGACTCGGCGGGCGGTGTGTGGGTGGCGACCCCCTAGCTTTCCCCTCCGTCCCTCCTATCTACAACCCTCTGGGGATTGGACTGTGCCCTCCCCAGAGGGTTGTCCATATTTCTGGCAAAGGCTTGGTAGGAAAGTATCCAATTTCTTATTTGAAGGCCAGGGTGTATTTTATACGATTATTGGTCTAAATGTTGCTGCATAGCCACCTTATCAATCGCTGTTGCTTTTAACAAAGGAGCAATATGGAAGTCCAGGCCAAAGTAGTTGTCGTTCTCTTCGGTCTCATCCTCTTGTTTGGCCTCACCTTCGTCGGTACAAGCGCGAATATAGTAGACCAGGTCTTGCGGCCCGAACCAGACCGGGTGAATGCAGTCGCGGTGGTTCAGAGCCTTACGCCTGGCCGACAGTGGCCTGAGTGGTGTGCTAACGCTCACCTGGGGGGACGCTGGCAGGGTCAAGAGTGTGTCGTAGAATTGGTGGATCATGACACGCAGGAGATCTATGTGTGTCAGGGGGTTGAGACTGCCCCCTCGCGTTTCTGGCCGCAAGACTTGCCTTCCAACATTCTTCCCCTGTGTGCCCAGCGAGGGACGAATATCGCCTACGCCCGGCCAGGGCCAGCTACCCCGACACCGCGGCCGACAAGAAGTGTGGAGGTAGAAGCAACGGCGACGCCCACTCCGGTGAGCGTTCAGTTGAGGCTGAGCCAAATCATCTGCCGAGGGGACGGCGTGGTAGAAGTCCGCTTCGTCGTGGTCCATGCGCCCGACCCCGATACGATCAGCAACTACGGGTTCGTCACCTACGAGGTAAATGGCGCCACGCGCTCGGCCAACTTTGATAAGCGCATGGAGGACACCCTCCTGTATGTGGATTACATCCTACCTGCAGATCAGAGTGCGACTGGGTTATACGACGTGACGTCAGGGGCAGTGACACTTATCACGACGTCTGGTCTGGTGACGAATGTTCTGCACAACCCTTCGGTAGCGTACGCGGCGTGTAGTTCCGCTACCCTGACATCGACAGCCACGCCGACGGACACGCCGACCAATACGCCCACCCTGCAGACGCCTACGCCGACGGACACGCCGACCAATACGCCGACCAATACGCCCATCACGCCGACGTCGACGCCAACCAATACGCCGACGAATACGCCCGTCACGCCGACGCCGACGCCAACCAATACGCCGACCAATACGCCCACTACCCCCACGCCGACGCCGACCAATACGCCGACGAACACCCCGTAGCAAATGGGGGAGACTGCGACCGAGGAATTGGACATCTCTAATGGTGTGATAACAGCAGACCACCGGGGTCAAGAAGACCCCGGTGGTCTGCTGGCGTTACTATATTCAGGCGAATCTTTGACACACCCCTAGCTAGTCCTGGCTCATCACCAACAATTAGCTAAGCGCCTCTGCGATGCGCTCCAGCGCCTTTTTGATGTTCGGGATGGAGTTGGCATAGGACAGGCGCAGGTAGCCCTGGCCGTAGGCGCCAAACGCCGTGCCGGAGAGAACAGCGACGCCCGCCTTTTGCAGCAATTCGTCGGCCAGTTCGTCGGCTGTTCGCCCCGTGCCCTCGATGTTAGGGAAGGCGTAGAACGCGCCCTCGGGCATGGCGCAGCGGATGCCGGGAATGGCGTTGAGACCCTCGACGATGACCTCGCGGCGGGCGCGGAAGGCGTCGAGCATGTGCTGAACGCTGTCCTGCGGCCCCGTCAGCGCCTCAACGCCCGCCCACTGGGTGAACGCGGCGGTGCACGAATTGGAGTTGATCATCAGTGTCGTGATGGGGTCGGCCAGCCGGGCAGGCATCACCCCGTAGCCGAGCCGCCAGCCGGTCATGGCGTAGGTCTTGGAGAAGCCATTCAGGATGATAGTGCGCTCCTGGAAGCCAGGCAGCGAGGTGATGCTGAAGTGTTCGCCGCTATAGAGGATGCGGTCGTAGATTTCGTCGGACAGGATGATGATGTCGGGGCGGTCGGCTAGCATCTCGGCCACGGCCCGCACGTCGTCCTGGGTCATCACGCCCCCCGTGGGGTTGGCCGGCGAGTTCAGAATGACCATGCGCGTGCGCGGCGTCAGGCTGGCGCGGAAATGGTCCAGGTCCAGGCGGAAATTGTTCTGGTCGGTCAGCGGCGTCGGCACAGGCACGCCGTTGACGAAGCGGATCATGGACTCGTAGATGGGGAAGCCAGGGTTGGGGTAGAGCACTTCGTCGCCGGGGTTGATGAGCGCCAGGATGGCGTAGAACATGATGGGCTTGCCGCCGGGGGTGACAACCACCATGCCAGGGTCTACCTGAATTCCCCGCGTCTCGCCAATATACTGTGCGATGGCCTCGCGTAGCGGAAGGATGCCAGCGGCGGGGACGTAGTGCGTCTGGCCCGATTGCAGGGCGCGGATGCCAGCCTGGATGATGTTGGAAGGGGTATCGAAGTCAGGCTCGCCAATTTCCAGGTGGATGACCTCGCGGCCTTGCGCTTCGAGCGCTCTGGCCTTGGCGAGGACTTTAAACGCGGTTTCGGTGCCCAGCCGACTCATGGGTTCAGCCAGTTGCATGGATCCTCCTTGATCGGATTTATAAGTGCTTTAGTGGATAAACTCCTCAACAGACAGTGGTGGGGCGTGCAGGGTGCGCTCGTCGGTGTAGGTGACGAGGCCAGGGCCACCGCCTTTGAGGCGTTTGACGCGGCGCACCTCGGTCATATCCACGGCCACGCTCGTCGAGCCACGGGCGGCCGAGTAGTAGGCGGCCAGGCTGGCGGCGGCCAGGAGCGTCGCGTCGGGGGTAGGGCGCCCCTCCGTCCTGATAATCACATGCGCCCCAGGGACACCCCGTGCGTGCAGCCACAGGTCGTGAGGACGAGCGCGCTCAAACGTAACGCTGTCGTTCTGGCGGCTGTTGCGTCCGACCAGGATGGTCAGCCCATCGGGGGAGACCACGTCGAGGGGGCCAGCTGGCTTGCCGCCGCGCGTCTGGGGGGCCTTCTCGCCCGTAAACGCGGCAAACTGGGCGTGGACGGCGTCAATCTCTGGCCGGTTCTCGGCCAACTGGAGGTCGGTCAGCAGTTGATCCAGGGTCGCCAGGGTCAGGTGGACGCCGTCCTGCCGCGTATCCAGGTCGGCGGCCGCGCGTTTGGCTCGCTCGTACTCACGGAAGTGGCGCTGGGCGTTCTCGACGGGCGTGAGTTTCGGGTCCAGGGGGATGGTCAGCGGTCCGGCGCCGGTGTCCTCCACAGTAAACTCGGTTGCCCCGCGAGGGACGGCGTAGGCGTAAGCCAGCAGCCATTCGCCCCACTCGCGGCGGCGTTCGATCTCCTCAGCCGAGACGATTTCCCGTTCCAGAGCCGTCTTGTGGCGCTGGGCCCGGTCGCGCGCCGCCGTCATCAGCGCCTCGACACGAGCGCGGGCGGCGGCATAGGCGTCGCGTCCAACCTGGGCCGCGAAGTAGGCGGCGATGGCCTCGCTGAGGCTGGCGATGGGTTCGGCGTCGGGCAAGTGCGTGAGGCGATATGGGGCAAAGGCGACGACGGCCTCCTCCTCGCGCACGACGGTGGGGGACCAGGGGGAAACTGAAGGATTAGGGATCAGGGATTGGGGAGGCGCGTCGGTGTCCGCGGACCAGCGGGCGGGGGCCACGAGGTCGGCGACGGCGTGGAGGATGGGGTCGAGACGTTCGACCGCGCCGACAGCCGATTCAGCGTCGCCCAGGGCGCGGAAGGCAATTTCCCGACCGGCCAGCGGGCTGAGGCCAGCCAGACCACTCGACAGGAGACGCCACAGAGGGCGGTCCGCAGGGGCGCCAGCGATGAGGGCTTCGAGCAGTGGGTGGGTCAACTCGTCGGGCGTGGGGCGCTCCAGCCGGGGCGGGGGCATATAGGGTTGGCGGGGCAGGACGACACGGGCGCGGGTCATCTCCGGGGTGATGCGCCGGGCGCTGTCCCGCACCAGCCCCGCCTCGTCCACCAGGATCGTATTGCTCAGCCGGCCCATGAGTTCCACCACCAGTCGGCTGTCCCCTTCGACGCCGCTAAAATGAATCTCCAGCATGCGCTCCCAGGGCGGCGTGGTGATGGCCGTAACGCGAGCCTCCTTGACAAACTTGCGTAGCAAGAGCAGGAACGGTGTCTCGCGCTCGACGCCGCGGCGGCCTTTGTCGCCCAGGTGGACGCGGGCCGCCTGGGGGTCGGCGGACACGAGCAGATAGTGGCGCTGGCCGCGATAGACTTCGAAGACCAGGGTCAGCGCGTCGGCCGGCGTAATGGCTTGGACACGGCCACCGACCAACTGGGCGGCCAACTCGTCGGCGAGGGCCTTAAGCGTCAGGGCGTCGAGCGTCACTTACTCACCTGCCATGCCCACCGAGCCGCCCACCGGGCGGGCCGCCAGGTCGTTGACCGAGCCGCGCGGCGTGAACAGTGAGACGGCAAAGGCCAGGATGGTGCAGGCCAGGGCAATGAGGAACACGGGCTGGATGGCTGTGGCCAGCACATCCCGAACCAGCGACAGGGTCTGGGGCGGGATCTGGCTGGCGGAAATGGGGTCGAGTAGGCTTTCGGGCTTAATGTCCACGGCGGCTGGGGTGTGCAGCAGGCCGCTGGTGAGCCGTGCGGTCATCACGGCGCCCATGACGCTGACCCCAATCGAGCCGCCAATGGTCCGCATAAACGTCATCATTGAGGTGGCGACGCCCATCTGAGTACGCACGACGCGGTTCTGGACGCCGATGACCATGGTCGAGATGGACAGGCCCATGCCAGCGCCAAAGAGCGCCTGGCTCAGCGCGAGGATAAGTGGCGTCGAGCCGGGGCCTTGCAGGGCGAGGATCATCGCCCCGACGACCATAATACTCATGCCCGTGATGATGATGCGGCGGTAGCCCAGCCGCAGGATAAACGGCGCGCCCAGGGCGCTGGCGACGGTCCAGCCGAGGATTTGGGGCGTCAGCGCTGCGCCGGCCGCTGTCGCGCTCACACCGAGCACGGCCTGGGCGAACAGGGGCACAAAGGACGTGCTGCCGAACAGGCCCATGCCGGCCAAAAAGCCGTGCGCAGCCGCGACACGGAACATGGGGTCGTTGAACAGGCTCAGCGCGATGATAGGTTCGGGGGCTTGCTGTTCTACACGTAGCAGCCAGACCAGAGTGACGACGAACAGGCCCAGGAGAAGGAAGGTGGGCACGGACAGCCAGGCCCACGAATTACCCCCTTCGAGGATGGCGAGTAGCAGAGCGACGATACTGACGCTGAGCAGAACCGCGCCACGCACATCAATCTGCGGCCGGCCGGCTGCGCGCGGCGGCTCCTTGAGGCTAAGCCAGAGCAGACCCATCGCCAGCAGGCCGAAGGGCAGGTTGATGTAGAATACCCAGCGCCAAGAGACATTATCCACGAGGAAGCCACCGACGAGGGGGCCGATAAGGCTGGCGACACCCCACACGCTGGAGAACAGACCCTGGATTCGTGTCCGCTGCTGAATGGTAAAGATGTCGCCGACAATGGTGAAGGCCAGTGGGATGAGGGCGCCAGCGCCGAGACCCTGGAGCGCGCGGAAGGCGATGAGTTGGGCCATGGACTGCGAAAGGCCGCTCAGCATCGAGCCGACCAGGAAGAGGGCCATGCCGAGCAGGAAGATGGGCCGCCGGCCGAACTGGTCGGACAGCTTGCCGAAGATCGGCGTCATGACTGTGCTGGTCAGCGAGTAAACGGAGAAGACCCAGCTATACTCGGCCAGGCCGCCCAGTTGGGAGATGATGGTCGGCATGGCTGTCCCGACGACGGTGAGTTCGACGGCGGCGAGGAACAGGGCTAACATCACCGAGGCGGTGACGACGATGAGACGTGTACGAGACACGGCGGGTGTCCTCCCCTAACAAAGAACGCCCAGGGCGGGCGTTTGATATCTCACCAAGTATAGAGAGCCTGAGAAGCTTGTCAAACTTCAATGGAGCGCGAGGGTGAGGCGAAAGATTGCGAATTATTAGCATCTCGATTATAATAATTGCCGGGTGCTAATTCTATGCCACCCATCACCCACCCCTGTCCTAGGATAAACGATGGAGACGCAGCCGACCCGTGTGCCGATTGCGACGGCCACCATGCAGGACTACCTCAAAGTCCTCTTTCGCCTCGAAAAGACACAGAAGCCCGTCCCGACCTCGGCCCTGGCCGACGCCCTGGACGTGTCGCCCTCGGCGGTGACGGCTATGTCGTGCAAGTTGCACGTGGCCGGGCTGGTGCGCTATGCCGCCTATCATGGCATGGCTCTCACGCCTGTCGGCCGTGACGAGGCGCTGCGGGTGTTGCGGGCGCATCGCCTGGTCGAGGTCATGATGGTCGAGTGGATGGGCTATGGCTGGGAGGATGTGGAGGACGAGGCCGACCGTCTGGAGCACGTCCTCTCGCCTGACTTCGTGAACCGCCTGGAGGCGCAACTCGGCTACCCCCGCGCCTGTCCCCACGGCGACCCTATCCCTGGCCCAAATGGCGAATTCCCCCAGGTGCTGGATCACCCGCTGTCGCGTCTGAAGCCGGGCCAGGCGGGCGAGGTCTACCGCGTCACCTCCCACCAGCGCGATCTGCTGGTCTATCTGCGCGACCTGGGGATCACACCGGGGACGCGGGTGGCGGTGATGGCGGCCGCGCCGTTTGACGGCCCGCTGACCGTGCGCGTGAATGACGCCGAGCAGGTGGTCAGCCTGACGGTCGCCCAGAATGTGTTCGTGCTAGGGGAGTAGGAAATAGCGGGTGGGAAAGAGATATGGGTAACACCAGAGGCGACGTTCCTCCCCCAAGGCGACGTCGCCTCTGGCGTACCGTGTGGGCCTCAGCGCGTAGTTATCGAAAGTCGGCGTAGCGGACGAGAGCCAGTCGCAGCACTTCACAGGCTAAGGGTCAGCCTAGGGGGTCCACACCGCTGCTGCCCGTCCGCTACGCCGTCCCTCTGTGCGCATTACTACCCATTCTAACGGGAATAATCGCTAAAAGTTACAGATTTTTTACACAATTTTCACCGCTTCCTACTGGTTCGGTTACAGTGTTCTACGCAAGACGCGGCGGGTTGGATGTATGCCTCGCCCGTGGATTGAAATCCCCAGTGTTACCAGGCCCACGAGACTCGCAAGCAAGACCAACTCGCAGCCGGAACAGCCGGAAGACGCGGTGGATGGTAGCGGAGTGGATGGTGCGCGCTGAGGGCTGGGGGCTGAGGGTCGGGCGGTAGCGAGTGGGGGACGAGGGGGTGCGGGGAGGCCAGCGCCCTCATCGCTGACGAGGGGCGGGGCGACGGCGCGGTTGAGCGGCCGGCCGCACTCGTTGCAGAAGTTGCTGCCGTCGCGATTGGAGGTATGACAGTAGGGGCAGGTAATCACGCTTCGCCTCGATCTCTGGCCGACTGGCGGGCCAGATGCCAGGCCCGCCGGTCCGGCCACCAGTCGGGCGCGGGCTGCGGGGGGGGATAGCCGGTCAGCGGGACAGCCAGGGCCTGGGCGAGAGCGTCCGCCGTCGTCGGAATGGGGCCGCCGCGGCCCACCAGGGCGATCCACTTGAGGCACAGTTCGACGGTCTGCTCAATCTCGCCCGCGTCCAGGCTGCCGTTGGGCAGGCGAATCTCGACGGTGCCGTAGTCGGCCCACGAACGCAGGTTGACCCCGCCCCGTGCGGACCAGGGGCCGTCATCGTACAGGAAGTCACTCTCAAACTCTTCGGGCGTCCGCGCGGCCAGGAAGCGGTCTCGGACCTGCGGCGTGGTGCGGGGGAGGAAGATGTCGCGGTGGGCGGCCGGGCGCAGCAGCTCGCGCAAGGCGTCTTCGCCGACCATAGCTGCCTCGAGCAGCGGTAGGAGGATGGCCTTGCCCCAGAGTTCGAGGCTGACGTGGACGTGCAGGCCGCAGGACCAGTTGGCCCGCCCGCCGGCTGCGCGTAGCCGGTCAGCCATCGTCGCGATCTGGCCGCGCTGGTCCCAGGTCAGGATGGGCGAGCCGACCTCGCCGCCGCGCACATCGGGGCTGGTGTCTTCCGGGGTCAGGGTCCCGTTGTCGTCGTAGAGAGCGTCTTCGGGCCGCCAGTCCCAACCGTCGAGCAAGGCCACATCCCCCAGTCGGGCGTGGACGAACTCCATCTCGACGCCGAAGGGGAGACTGGACCAGGGGACGAGGGTAGGGTAGGGCATAGGTAGGGAATGGGGAGTGGGGATTAGGGAGTTGGGAGCAGCGGGTCGCGGGTGTGAGCGACGAGGGCATCACCGAGGGCTGGCGCGAGGCGGAGCAGGCGCAGGCCGAGGGACAGGGCGGCCGGGCGAAAGAGCAGCGGTTGAGCGAGACGGCCCAGCCAGAGCCGGCGCTGGAAGCGGGCCTGCCAGCGCCGGCTGTACTCAGCGGCCATCTCGCGGTGCTTGAGGCGACCGTCGAGGTACTGGAGAGCCAGCGGCGCGGCGATTTCGGCGCTGGTCAGAGCCATCGCCATGCCATTACCGACCAGGGGGCTGATGAGGCCGGCGGTGTCGCCCAGCATCAGGACGCCGTCCACGACCTGGCTCTTGGGGACAAAGGGAATCTGGCTGATGGCGATGAAGCGGGGCGAGAGTCGCCGCGCCTGGGCGAGCCAGTCGCCTAGAGCCGGGTTGGTGGGTAGGACGCGCTGGACAAAACGCTCCGGGTCGCCCAGGTGCGCCTTGAGCCGGCGCGTCTCGGCTAGCAGGCACAGGTTGACGCGCCCGCCTTCGACCTCGGCCAGCCCGCAGTAGCCGCCGTCGAAGCCGTGGATTTCGACGCGGCGGTCGAGGCTGGGGCCGCCGTAGTGGGCCTTGAGGGCGAAGGTGGGGTGCGACTGGCCCAGGAAGGGGCGGTTGAGCGTGCGGTCCAGCCCCGAGCGCTTGCCCCAGGCGCCCAGGACCAACGGGACAACCGTCTCATGGGTCGCGTCGCCCGTCTGCCACTCCACGCGCCACGCTTGCGCGGACTGGCGGGTGACGCGGGTGACACGAGCGCCCTGGAGGGCCGTCGCGCCCTGTTGGGCAGCGTGGTTGAACAGGAGCGGGTCCAGCGCGGCGCGGCTCAGGCCCAGGCCAGGCGCGGGCAGGCGGGCGTCCCAGACCTGGCCGTCGAGGGCGGTGAAGCGAGAGGCCGTCAAGTAGGACGGTCCCAGAGCCTGCACCGCCGAGGTCATGCCAAGCCGACCAAAGACGGCCTGGCACTCGGGCGACAGGAACTCGCCACACAGCTTATCGTGGGGGAAGCGGCCAGCTTCGAGGAGCAGGACACGCGCGCCAGCCTGGGCCAGCCAGCTAGCCGCCGCGCTGCCCGCCAGCCCTCCACCGACGATAATCACGTCGTGATGGGAGGAGGTAGCTGGTGGCTGGTGGGTCGTAGGCGATAGGTCAGGGGTCGGTGTCAATGATTTGACAGCCATAGGCGTTGACGACCTGCGTGGCGTTGTAGGTCTGCCAGGCCGGCGTAGCGTTGCCGTACAGGTGGACGTGGCCGTGGACATGATAGCGCGGGCGGAAGCGTTCCACCAGCCAGCGGAAGGCTTGAAAGCCCTGGTGGGCATAATCGGGGCCATCGCCAATACCGGCCGACGGCGCGTGGGTCAACAGGCAGTCCAGCCGCCGCTGCCGCTGCCGTTCGCGCAGCCAGAGATGTGGGGCTGCCTGGAGGACGCGAAACCACATGTCGGTCTGGCTATAATGATACGGTTTTCCGGGGTTGTAGGCAATCGAGCCACTAAACCCGATGACCAGGAAATCGTCCACCTCCACCAGCCGTTCATGGGCGTACACCCAGCCGACCGGCCCCTGGATAGGCGCACCCTCACTGTCATAAATTAGCGGGTCGTCGTGGTTGCCCGCCACAAAAAGGCAGGTGGAGCCGAAGACATCCGACAGATAGGACAGGTAAGGATAGGGAAGGTCGCCCGCCGCCAGCACCAGGTCCACCGCGCCGAAGATGTCACGGGCGCGAGGCGATTCGAGGCGGCGTACAATGCGGTCGGCCAGGGCTAGGATACGCACGAGGCCTCGCCGGGGAGGGCTGACGGCTGACGGCTGACCGCTGAGGGCTGGGTCGCGGCCTTGCGTTCGAGGCGGGCCAGGCGGTGGCGGAGGTCGGCCAGGGTCGCGGCCTGGGCCAGGCTGTCCAGCCGCAGGCGATGGGCCTCGACGTGGCTGATGGCCTGGCGCACGGTGGCGATGGCGGAGGTGTAGTCCCGGGCGCGGTGCTCATAGTATTTGGCGAGTTCGAGGTAGGGGTAGAGGCGGTGCGCCGTGCCGTGGGCCACGGCGTGCGCCCAGGCGGCGACGGCCTGGTCCCAGTCGCCCTGCCGCTTGAGCAGTTGGCCGTGACGCTCTTTGGCCTGATCGTGCAGAGCCGGGGGAAGCTGGCAGGCCATCGCCCGCTGGTAAGCGTCCAGGGCGAGGTCAGCCGCGCCAGCCGCCTCGTAGACGGTTCCCAGGCTGAGCCAGTCCGCCCCGTGGCAGACACCACACCCCTCCGGGTTATCGAACACAGCGCACATCTGATCGAGCAGGGCGGCCATGCTGACGATGTCCAGGGCGTTGTGGTAAAAGACACGGGCGAGACGGTCCACCTGGCCGCTTCGCACATACTCGAAGTACAGGTAGGGAATCATCATGCCCGGCACGTCGTCGGTCCTCTCGACGCCCAGGATATGGCGCTCCAGGGAACTGAGGGCACAACTGCCCAGCCGTGCCCGCCACAGGCGACGCGCCGTGAACAGCAGGTCCAGGTGGGGGGCCTGGGCCAGCGGGGGCCGCCGCCGTTGGAGGCGGAAGCGCGTCGTGAGCAGGGGCATGTCGAAGGCTTTGCCGTTGAAACTGACGACGCTGGTGAATGGGGCCAGCCAGTCGGCCAGGGCATGCAGCAAGGCTGGTTCGTCGCCTGGGTCGCGCAGGAAGAACTGGCGGACGCGGAAGGCGTGGCCCTCGAACGTCCCGACGCCGACGAGGAAGCATAGTGTGCCTGTGCCGCCCGAGAGACCGGTCGTCTCGGTGTCCACGAAAGCGGCGCGGCCCAGGTCGAGGTCGGTTAGGGCGTCGTCGCGAGCCAGGCGCGGCAGGTGGTGGGTCGTGCTCGGCGGCTGGTGGACGGGCCGGCCGGCATGTTCGGCGTACAGGGTATCAGCCACGAAGACGCGCCCGTGGGGCGTATCGAGGTCGAAGCCGTCGACGACGTCGCGGATGTCGCGCCGACCCGCGCGCTGCCAGCCGCCAGCCGCCTGTGGCGTGCCAGGTGACAAAGGATGGGCGGGGGGCGCGGGAATATCAACAGCGCGCTTGACGCCGAGGTGGCGTAGGCGTTCGAGACGGTCGCGGGCGCTGAGTGGGTCAGGCATTGTGGGCTGCCAGGGTTCGTGATATAATCAGACTAATCAGGAGGTCGCTATGCCGCAGACGGCGCTTAAATACGAAGTCGAGGTTCAAGCCGAAGGACGGGTCGAGCTACAGGTTCCGTTCCCGGCCGGCGTGCGTGTGACAGTCTTTGTCGTTGAAGACCCAAGTGACGACTTCAGCGACCTGATATCCGCCGCCCAGACTAGCCTCGGATTCTGGGACCACCCCAGGGACGACGAGGACTGGAACAATGCCTAGCCAGGGTGACATAATTTTGATCCCGGTCCCCTTTACTGACCTGTCATCCTCTAAACGGCGGCCCGTGATTGTTATCTCAAACGATGAGTACAATCGCCACACGAGTGATGTTGCGGTGGTCGCTATGACCTCTAACCCAGAACTGGGAGTCTATACGTTCACGATTAACTCGACTGACCTGATCCAAGGCGTACTCAACCGGCCCGGCCAAGTTCGAGTCGACAAAATCTATACTCTATCGCAATCAATTGTGGCCAAGACCTTTGGAAGAGTCAACTCCGACGTATTAGACCGGATTCGACGCCTTCTCCAGGCGTTAACCGCCTCCTAACCTTCTCCCCTCAACTCTTGTAACAGACGCAACGTCCAGGCTTTCGCCTCCACGTCGGCGTCCGTCGTCGGGCCGATGCAGGCGGGGCAGCCGTGGTCGCACGGACAGCGGCGGATGAGGTCGCGGGCGTCGGCGACAAGCCGGCCGTGCAGGTCGTAGAGGGCGGCGGTGAGGCCCAACCCGGCGGGCGTGTGCTCGTGGATGTAGAGAGTCGGCACGCCCGTCGCCACCGCCTGCGCTTCGGTGACAATCCCCAGGTCGCGTGGGTCACACATCAGGTACAATGGGGCCAGGTGGCCCAGCGTGTAAGCCAGGCCGCTGAGCGCGCCGCGCACGAGTTGATGCGCCTCGGCGCGGCGGTGGCATTGCGGGCAGAGCGTCACCAGGTTATCCAGACGATTGGCCTGGAGGTCGTGGCGGTTGTGGCCAACCGCGTAGCCGAAGGTGCGGAAGGGCTGGAGGTGGTGGACATCGTGCTGACGTCCCTCGCGCTCCGGCGCGCCACAGACCCGGCAGCGGTAGCCGTCGCGCTGGCGGGCCAGGGCGCGCTGCTGGGGCCAGGTCGGGCCGTAGTCGTTGGGGTCGAAGCGCCACCAGCCTTCGACGCGCAGCCGGGTGATGGTCGCCTCATCGAGACGAAGCCAGTAAGCGGTCGTCAGCATCGTCTGCGGCGGCAGGTCCACCTCGCCCCAGCCGAGCGTCTCACCTGTCCCGAAGCGGACCTGGCGGTAGCCCGTGGTCTTCTCGGTAATCTCCACGTCGCCATGTCCCACCTGTCCGCCGCTAACCGCCCGTTCCGCCGTGACCCCCACCACCTTGACCTCGCTGCTGCCCATCGCGTCGGTGTAGTAGTCCACCTGGACCGGCTCGACCCAGGCGCGGCCTGCCTCCCAGTCCAGGCGTGTGACTTGGTACGGGGCGGCGTCGTGGAGGTAGATCGCCCCTGGATAGACGAGACGCGGCGCGCTGGCGCGGTCAATTTCCCCGATGGTCCTGGGAGTGGGTGATACCTGATCCGTGATGCGTGATGCGTCTGGCGCCTCTTCCCCGGCCAGGATAAGGATCCGGTCGGGGCCGGCGGTGCGGAGGCTAACGCGCTCGGCGGGGTACTGGTCGGCCAGCCAGTGCCAGGTCGCGCCCGCTCGGTGGAGGTCACCGTCGTCGGCCAGCAAGGCCAGCAGGTCCTGGGTCACGGCGGCGCGGTCCACGCCGAAGCTCTCGTCCTGGGCAAAGGGCAACTCGAAGGCGGCGCAGCGCAGGTGGTCGAGTAGGATGAGCGCGTTATCCGGGTTGATGAGCGCGCGCTCGGAGCCGGCCGGGCGGTCCGAAGCGGTCCCCCACAGGTAGTCGGGGTGGGCCATGATATACTGGTCCAGGGGACCGCCCCCGGCGACCAAGAGGGCGGCCGCCGGCGCGCCACGTCGTCCGGCGCGCCCCGCTTGCTGCCAGGCGCTGGCGATGCTGCCGGGGTAGCCCGCCATAATCACCGCATCCAGCCCGCCAATATCCACCCCCAATTCCAGGGCATTGGTGGTGACGACGCCGCGCACTGAGCCATCGCGCAAGCCCGTCTCGACCCGCCGCCGTTCCGCGGGCAGGTAGCCGCCGCGATAGCCGCTGACAGGCTGGTGGACGGTCTGGCGCAATTGGTGGAGGATGACCTCAGTGGTCAGGCGGGAGCCAGCGAACACGGCCGTCTGGACGTCGTGGGCGAGGAAGCGGCGGGCGAGCAGGGTGGCTTGCTGGGCCGCGCTGCGCCGCACCCCTAGAGCGCGGTCTACCACCGGCGGGTTGAGGCAGATGAGATGGCGTTCTCCGCGTGGCGCGCCGTCCTCGTCTACCACCGTCACGGGCGCTTCGACCAGGCCCTCGGCCAGTTGGGCCGGGTTGGCGATGGTGGCGGAACTGAGGATGAACTGGGGCGACGCACCATAGAAGGCAGCGACGCGGCGCAGGCGGCGCAGGACATTGGCGACGTGGCTGCCGAACACGCCACGATAGGTGTGCATCTCGTCCAGGGCGACGAGACGCAGCCCCTCGAAAAACTCGGCCCACTGAGTGTGATGCGGCAGGATGCCCGTGTGGAGCATGTCCGGGTTCGTGATCAAGACACGCGCCGAGCGGCGTATCTTAGGCCGCGCCGAGGTAGGTGTGTCGCCGTCGTAGGTGGCGGCGGCCACGGCGGGCCACCGCCGCAGTTCGGCCAGTTGGTCCTGGGCCAGGGCTTTGGTCGGGAAGAGGTACAATGCGCGCGCCTGCGGGTCGGTGGTCAGGCGCTGGAGGGTGGGCAGCAGATAGCACAGGCTCTTGCCCGACGCGGTGGGCGTGACGACGCAGACGTGTTCGCCCCGCGCGGCGGCGTCAATGGCCTGGGCTTGGTGGGTGTAGAGGTGGGTGATGCCCCGCTGAAGCAGGGCCTGGTGGAGGGTAGCGGATAGGTGATCAGGGATCGGCGCCGTGGCCGCCGGGCGGGCGAGGAGATGCCGCCAGGCGACCAGGTGGCCGTCAGGGTGGGCATGGAGGTCGTCCAGCGCGGAGGAGAGGGGCATACAGGGTAGGGAATAGGGATTAAGGATTAGGGATAGGTGGATAGTGGGTAGTGGGTAGTGGGTGTAGTGTAGGCCTTTTAGCTCAAATGTGCAAGTCGGGGCGACGACGGCGCCCAATATTTTAAAGAGGAGGAGCTGGGCGAAAAAGATGGCGATAAGTTGCCGAAAGCCGTGTATAATAGAGGCAAAGGAGGATATGCTATGTCCATTCGTCCCAATCCGATTCGCGCCGCCCTCGCCGCCGACCGTCCTGTGATGGGGACTTTTGCCTGGAGCCGGTCCGCCGCCATGGTTGAGGCCATCGGCCTGTTGGGCTTTGACTACGTCGTGATTGATAACGAGCACTCCGCCATTAGCGTTGACCACACCGAAAATCTCATCCGCGCCGCCGAAACGGCGGGCATTGTCCCCATCGTCCGCATTGCCGAACTGAGCCGGGCCGTCATTACTCGCGCTCTGGACTCGGGCGCGGGCGGGGTCATCATTCCGCAAATCCACTCTGCCCAGGACGCGCACTACGCCGTCCAGGCGGCCAAATACCACCCGCTGGGCCGGCGGGGCATGGCCCAAGCTCGCGCGGCGGGGTTCGGGCTGGCGCTAGGCCAGGAGTACTACGACCTGGCGAACCAGGAGACGCTGCTCATCGTTCAGGTCGAGAACCGCGATGCGGTTGAGCACTTGCCGTCCATCCTGACCGTGCCTGGCATTGACGCTATCCTCATCGGCCCCATGGACCTGTCCCAGAGCCTCGGCTACCCCGGCCAGACCGACTTGCCGGCCGTCCAGATAGTCACCGAACGTATTATCAAGCAGGCGCGCGACGGCCACATTCCCGTCGGTATCTACGCGCCCGACGCGGCGAAGGCGAAGGCCTGGCGCGACAAAGGTGCGCGCCTGCTGCTGATGAGCACGGACCTGCACTTTATGGCATCGGCCGCCCGACGCGAGTTGGAGGTGTGGCAGGGGTAGGAGAAGGTGGGTGGTGGGTGAATATCCACCACCCACTATCTTTTAGGCGTCGCTGTAGGACGGCCTGACCCATTGGATGGCGTTGAGGTTGAGGCCGGGCGATCGGTCGCGGTGGGGTCGGGGGGGCGCGGGGTCGCCGTCGCCTCTAACGGTCGTGAGGTGGGCGGCGGCGCCTGGGTTGGCACCTTCGTGATCTCAACTACCCGTAGGGTCGGCGTGGGCGGGGCGACCGCCGAGGGCACCGCGGTCGGAGGCGACAGGGTCGGGGGCGGCTCCGTCGGGCGCGGCTCGTCCGTCGGGAAGGGCGTGCGCGTCGGCTCGATGATGGGCGTCCAATTAATGGTAATCGTCGGCCGCGCGGTCGGCCCCAGCGTTGGCTCCGGCGTATGCGTCGCCGGCGGCACAGGGGTCGCCGATGGCGGGACAGGCGAAGGCGGCGGGACCGGGGTTGCGCTAGGCGCAGGGGTAGCCGTCGTCGGGGGAGGCGTCGGGCTGGGCGGATCAACGCTGGCTGGCGCGGCTGAGGTGGGTGGGACACGTGTGGCCGCTGGCCTCGCGGTAGATACAGGCGCCAGCGTCAGGGTGGGCGTCGGTTCCGCCGCCTCCACCCGTGTGATCACCGAGGCGCGTAGCGTCGCGCTGGGCGCCACCACGGGGACCGGTGGGATGGGGGTGAGAGTGACGGTCGGCGTCAAGGGGGGGGCCGCAACTGGCGCTGTCGCTGAACTGGGCGCAGGCCGGGTAGCCGCGACGCACTCGGCTTGCAGCGCCTCGGCGCGGAGGCGCATGTCCTCCGCCCGCTGCCGAATACTATCCGCCGTCGCCCCGGTTAACCCTTCGACCAGTCGCATGGCGCGCTCGCGCTGCTGCGCCATCTGCCGCCGCAACTCCTCAGACTGCATGGGGTTCGAGACGCAGACGGCGCGGCTGTCGGCCAGCCGTTCGTCGGCGCGATCCAGGGCACGACTGGCCTGAGTTTCGGCGGGCGCGGGCAGCCAGTCCACCACCGTTTCCACCACACGCCTGACCGAGTAAAGGGGTTCATCTGGCGCGGCTTTGGCGCTGGCCAGCGTCACACCGCCGAGTGAGGCCGCAATTGCCAGGACCGCCACGACCGTCATCAACGCGGCTTTCTGCGTCGTCCAGGTCGCCCAGCGCGGCCAGTCGAACAGGCCAGCCCAGCGGGGTCGAGCGGGAGCAGGTGGGCGATGAGTGCTGGGCGGGACGCCGTTCTGCGTCCCACCCGTAGTTACCATACCGTTGGGGGCTACGCCGTTGAGATGAACGCCGTTGGGGCTGTGCCCATTGAGCGCGGTCCCGTTCGGGACGTGGCCGTTGGTGGCGAGGCGGTGGCGGGCCTGGAGTTGCTCGTGCAGCCGCGCCCGCTGCTGTTCGAAGCCCGTCTCCGACATGACTTCCAGCGGCGCGGCGTATAGCTCGCGGGCGACGCCGAGCAAAGGGGCGAGGCGGGGGGCATACTCTGGATAGCGGGCCAGAAGGTCATCCACTGGAACACCCTGATGGACGGCCTCGATGCACAGTTCCAGCGCTTCCTCAAAGGGGATCATATGCTTGCCTCCCCCGTGAGGGCGCGGTGCAGGGCGGCCAGGGCGCGGTGTTGCAGCGCCTTGACCGCGCCTTCCGTGCGGCCCATCAATTTCGCCACCTCGGCGTTGCTCAACTCCTCGAAGAAGCACAAAATCACCACATCCTGCTGGTCTTGCGTCAGCGTGTTCAGCGCCGCCTGGAGGCGCGACTGCGTCAACCCCCGTTCCATCACCAGCACCGGCTGCTCCTCAGAAGAGGTATGCATCTCCGGGGTCATCTCGGTGTGTTTCGCTTGCCGGCGCAGGTAGTCAATCATCAGGTTATGCGCGATCCGATAAAACCAGCCTGAAAAAATAGCCTTCTGGTCCTTCGGCCCCAGGCGGAAGTTGCCAATATTCTCCATCAGTCGCAGGAACGCCTCACCTGTCAAATCTTCAGCGACTGTCCGATCGTTGAGACGGTGGAACAGGTAGCGGAAGATGGATTGGGCGTACACCTCGTACAGACGGTCAAACGCCTGCGCGTCATACGCCTGGGCACGTTGAATGAGCGAGACAATTTCTTCCTCGCTCACCCACTCAGTCGTCCCATTCAGGTTGGGCGTTAGGTCTCTGTCAGACATACGAATAGCTAAGAGGCTAGGATACTCACCCTAGCGACGGAAATAATCATTGTAGGCGTACAGGGCCGGCAATCCCCCCGTATGTAAGAAGACGACAGTATCCTCCCGTGAGAAACGCCCGGCTTGGATCAGATCTATCAAGCCCCCCATCGCCTTGCTCGTGTACACCGGCTCTAGCATCAGTCCCTCGGTGCGCGCGACCCACTGGATCGCGTTCAGTCCCTGAACGGTGGGGATGGCATAGCCCGGCCCAACATAATCGCCGTGGAACGCCAGCGCCTCGGGGGAGACACGGCCCGGCCGCCCCAGCCGACGTAACGTCGTCTCGGCCAGACGTAGAATCGAGCGCGGGAAATCGTGCCAGAGCCGGCCCACATCTATGGCAATCACCTTCGTGGGCAGTCCCAGCCACTGGAAGCCCGCTACCAGACCCGCCGCTGTCGTTCCCGTCCCGGCGGGGGTGATGACATAATCCAGGCGTACCCCCTGTTGTACGGCCTGGTCGGCCAGTTCTGCCGCCGCGGCCACATAACCCAGCGCGCCCAGCGGGTGGAACCCACCGACGGGGATGACATAGCGGCGTGGGCCAGCCAGACCGGGATACACCGCCGCCAGCAGCGCCATGAGCCGAATCGACTGCTCAATGGTGCGGCGGGGGTCGGGCTTACCGAGCCAGCCTAAGTATAGCACACGCGCGCCCAGAACCAAGTTTAGGAGTTGATTGCCCTGCGCCCGCGCCGTAGGCGAATCGTCAAATACGATCAGCAGGGGCTCCAACCCGAACCGCCGAGCGGCCATAGCGGTGGCGCGTAGATGATTGGACTGGGCGCCGCCCGCAAAGGTAACGAGATGCGTCGCCCGCTGGCGCAGGGCATCGGCCAGCAAAAATTCCAGGGGGCGTACCTTGTTGCCCCCGCCCAGGTCGGTGAGGTCATCGCGCTTCACCCACAGCCGTGGCCCGCCGAGCGCCTGGCTCAGCCGAGGTAGCGGTTGGAGGTCGGTGGGCAACCCACCGAGGCGCAGGCGAGGAAAGGGGAGGTCAGGCATAGGTCGTGGGTGGTAGGGAAGTGATGTCGTGTGTTACACGGCATCGGGCGTGGGTATCTCCTCCACCTGACGGTCGCCCGGCGCGTCTTCGGCTGGCGTCTCCTCGGCCGTCTCATCCTCCTCGGCGGGAGCCAGTACCATCTGGTAGGCGTGCTCGATGATGCCACGGCGAATGAGGCGGGCGGCGGCCTGGAGGTTGGCCGCCAGGGTCTGGGCTTTCGGGGCGGCATACAGCGTGGTGTCGCGGAGTTGCCCCAGCAAGTCCAGCGTCTTCTGCAAGCCGGAGATGACGTCGCCCTCGGCCAACTGAACGAGCGCGGCGCACTCGGCCAGCGGCCGGCCCTGCGCCCAGAGCAGGGCCGGGCCGGCGAAGGTGTCGGGCAGGAAGCGCGAGACGGCCACCCCGGCCTGTGCCTCGGCCCGTAACACCTCGTCGTGGATGTCGAAGACGGCGCGGCGGGCGCGGGTGAGGCTGGTCGTCCAGGGGAGGTCGGGCGCGACCGGCAACTCGCGGTCGAAGGCGAACCACGAGACGACCTCGGCCACCTCGTCGGGCGGCAGGTCGTCCAACAGGCGGCGGTGGAGAATCTCGGCCAGGGTGAGGGAGTTGGTGTCGAAGATGCGTTCCAGCCACTTGGCGCGGCTCGTCAGCTTGTCGTTAGTCATGTAGCCAAAGACGCCCAGCACCTCTTCGAGCCGGCGCACAAAGCGCCGCGCCCCGCGCCGCGCCCGGTAGCGCACCTGCTCGATCTGCTCGTCCAGAAGGCGCAACCGCTCGCGCAGCTTGTCCGCGCGAGGGTTCGCGCCCGGCGGCGCCTCGTCCTCCGCCACGCCCTCATCCTTAATCCCTAATTGTTGCAGCCGCCGCGCCACGCGGAACCGTTCGAGACCCAGGTCGCGCAGGTCGTCGTCACGCTGGAACCGCTTGAGCGAGGCGGCGGTTAGTTCGACCAGCAGCCGGTCGCCAATATCTGGCTGCCACAGGTTGATCAGGGCGTTGTAGCCGGGCGAGAAGGCCGACTCGAGCGGCCAGAGTTCGCCCCGCGCCAGGTCAGCCATGCGCGCGGCCGATACCAGCGGCGAGTAGAGAATGACGACGGTCCCCAGGTTGTCCATGCCCCGCCGCCCGGCGCGGCCTGACATCTGCCGTAACTCGTTGGGCGTCAGCAAGCGGCGGCGCTCGCCGTCGAACTTCGAGGGTTCCGCGATGACGACGGTACGGGCGGGCATGTTGACGCCCAGCGCCAGGGTGTCCGTGGCGAAGCAGACGCGCAGGCGGTTGGCGGCGAACTGCTCCTCGACAAACACCTTGAGCACGGGCATCATGCCGCCGTGGTGGAAGGCGAGGCCGTGGGGCAGCAGGCTGCGCAGGTCGGTGACCTGCTTGAGCTGGCGGTCCTCGGCGGGCAGCCCGGCCAGGTGATGGTCGTAGGCGGCCAGCAACTCGTCGGCATGAGGGACGCGCGGTAGGGTCCGGCAACTGGCGGCCGCATCCTCGACCAGCTTGCGCCCAAACAGGAAGTAGAGGGCGGGCAGGCGGTCAATCTCGCCCAGCCTGGTGATAACCTCGGCCGGCTCCGCCATGGGCAGCGGTCGCCCGCGACCCTCGCGGCCATCGGGACGCGGGTGCCAGCCCGAGCGATGCGCCCTCGCCAGTTCGCCGCCCACCGGCTTCTTGAGCAGGACATTACCCTCGGTGTCTACCAGGGGAATCAACGCATCCCCGGCATAGTAGAGATATTCGGTCGGCACCGCGCGGCGGTCGCTGGTAATCAGTGCCACATCCTGGCGGAGGGCCGCGATCCAGGCGGCTACCTCGGTAGCATTGGGGACAGTGGCCGACAGGCACACCAGGCACACCGATGGCGGCGCCAGGATAATGGCCTCTTCCCAGGCCGTGCCACGCTCCGGGTCGGCCAGATAGTGCACCTCGTCAAACACGACCGATGCGATGTCGCCTACGTCGCCCTGGAGCAGCATGTTACGGTAGACCTCGGTGGTCATGACGATGATGGGCGCGCGCGGGTTCTCGACCAGGTCACCCGTCATCAGACCCACCGCATCGTTCCCATACTGGGCGCGAAAGTCGCGGAACTTCTGGTTGGATAGGGCTTTGAGGGGCGTGGTATACACGACGCGCTTCCCGTCCCGCATGGCCGACCACACAGCATACTCGGCAATAATTGTCTTGCCGGTGCCGGTGGGCGCGGCGACAAAAACCGACTGACCCCGCCACAGCGCCTCGATGGCGTCAATCTGGAAGGGGTCCAGCGGGAAAGGATAACGCCCCATAAACTCTTGCATAGACATAGCGGCAACCTATCCGGTCAAAACAGCCAATATATTTATTCCCATGTTGTCATTGGGATAGTCACTACTTCAGCAAGCCCAATGCCAACTATACTAAAGTATACATAGGCGGACAAGCCGTGGCGTGGTGGCGGCTGCCCCGTGGCCTAAACGCCACGGCGGGCGGGCTGGGTAGCCACAGGGGCTACCCCTACCTCGTCGCGCCGTTTAGGGCGCGGACCCTCTCCCCCTACCACAGATGCCTTTTGTCCTCCGTCCTCGGTCTACTCCAGCCGGACGACCTGTTCCAGGTTAGTCGGGCGGTCGGGGTCCAGGCCGTTCGCCAGGGCGCGGTAGTAGGCCAGTAGTTGCAGGATCGGCAGGGTCAGCGGGGCGCGGATAATCTCGTCCAGGCCAGAGCCTAGCTCAATCATGTGGTCCGCCGTCAGACCGTGCGCCGTCCCGGCCACCGCCAGGACTTTGGCTCCCAGGTCGCGCATCTCGGCCAGCACCGCCGCCTCGTGGGCGTGGGCCGTATCACTCACCAGCCCGACGATGAGCAGGTCGGGGCCGACAACCGATTTCGGGCCGTGGCGATACTCCAGAGTATGGAAGGCTTCCGAGGGCGAGAGCGACATCTCCTTCATCTTGAGCATCGCCTCGCACGCCAGACCGTAGTTGACGCCGGACCCCAGAAAGGTGAAGCGGCGGATACTCCCGTCGTTCGCTAACGTCTGGGCCAGGCTTTCGTAGGTCTGGATGAGGCGGGTGGCGTGGTTGGGAAGCTCGGCTAGGCGGTTCAAG
>JAHCIP010000179.1 GCA_026129165.1 Anaerolineae bacterium | reverse complement strand
GGCGTTGGGCTTCGAGCCGAAGCGGTATGTAGACCTCCCTATCGTGGGCGAGCAACTCAGCGCCGCCGACCTGGACAGCGACGGCACCGCCGAGTTGGTCGTTCGCGCTGAGAATGGGACGGTCAGCGTCTACTGGGGGGGCGCGGCGGGCCTTGACCCTGGCCGTGTGTCGCGCCTGCGGGTGGAATCCGACCTGCCCCTGAGCGATGAGGCGCTGCTCGCGGCCGCCGAGTACGTGCCTGAGCCTGACCTATTGGTCCCGGTCCTCCGTCTCAACCACACGCCGCATATCTTGGTCACCCGCCGCGACGCTGTTCACCTGGTCCCGGTTACGCTAGGGCGCGGGTTTGGACCGCCGTTGACCCTGGCCTGCCCGGCGGTGTGGTCGGCGGCGGTGGGCGATGTGGACGGCGACGGCTATGCCGACCTGGTCTTCGCCTGTCGTCAGTCTAGGGGAGAGGGCGAGGTGTCGTGGGTCTACTGGGGTGGAGCCGATGGATACTCCGACATGCGGCGGACGGCGTTCCCCACCTGGCGGGCCTGTGATGTGGCGGTGGCCGACCTGGACGGCGATGGCTGCGCCGAGATCGCCGTCTGCCAGAGCCACACCGCCGAGTCGTTCACGTCCGAGTCACTCGTCGTCCGCGTGGGCCGCGAGGGGGTGCGCGGGGAGCCAGTGCGCCTGGCCACGGAAGATGCTCGCCGCGTCTTTGTCGCCCACGCCTCCGACCCGGCCACGCCCCAGGTCGTGTTTGTCAACTACTTCGCCCGCAACCTCATTGGCAATATCCGGCCTTCGATTTATTTCGGCGGGCCGGACGGCTTTAGCCCTGAGCGCCGCCAGGACGTGCCGGGCTGGGGCGCGGTCGAAGCGATTTGTACCGATCTTAATGACGACGGCTTCATTGACCTGGTGCTGGCGAACGCCGCCGAGAACGCGATCCACCTCGACCCTGGCTCGTATGTGCTGCTCAACGGCCCCGACGGTTTCCCCGCTACCCCCACCTGGACCCTGCCCACGACCCGCGCCCACGGCGTCTGCTGCGCCGATCTCAACCGCGATGGCTACCTGGACCTGGTCTTCTGCGGCTTCCGCAACCCCGAACTGCTGGTCTTCTACGGCACGGCGGACGGCTTCGACACGGCCCACCCGCAGCGCATTCATCTGGAGTACGAGGGCGTGGTCTACGCCGAGCCGCGCTGGATTACTCTGGCCGACCTGGACAACGATGGCTGGCTGGACCTGGTCGTGCCCCAGATTGACGCCGACCGCAGTCTAATTCTGTGGGGCGGCCCGCAGGGCTTTAGCCTGGACCGCTGCCAGGCGCTATCGGTGGTGCGTGGGGCGTGCGCGCGAGCGGCCGACCTGACGGGCAACGGTTACCTCGATCTCATCATCGGCGGCCACATGCCGGACCCGACCGGACCGCACGACTCGTTCCTCTACATCTACTGGAACGGGCCGGACGGCCTGCGCGAGGATCGCCGCGCCGTACTGCCGGCCAAGACGGTCAACGCCATCAGCGTCGCCGACTTCAACAACGACGGCGGCCTGGATATCTTTATCTGCTCGTACCACGGCGGCCAGGAGCGCGACATCGACTCGTACATCTACTGGAACCGGCCGGGCCAGGGCTTCTCCGCCGCCGACCGCAGCCGCCTGTTCACCCACTCGGCTTCAGGCTGCGTGGCCGCCGACTTCAATGAGGATGGCTGGGTGGACCTGGCGATTGCCTATCACAAGGTCAACGGCGACCACGTCGGCCACTCGGCTATCTGGTGGAACGGGCCGGACGGCTTTGTCGAGGGCCGCGTCACGCGCCTGCCGACCTCCGGGCCACACGGCATGACGGCGGTGGGTATCGGCAACATCGCGGATCGCGGCCCGGAGGAGTACTACACCTCGCGGCCCTGGCGCCTGCCGGAGGGTAACCGCGTGACGGGCATCGCCTGGCAGGCCGAGTTAGCGCCCCGGACCTGGGTGAAGGCGCAACTGCGGGCCGCCTCGACCGAAGCGGGACTGACGGATGCGCCCTGGTTCGGGCCGGCCGGCCCTGGCTCCTGGTTCGAGGCGGGCCAGGCGGTCGAGGTCTATCCGGAGGTGCGCGGTTGGGTCCAGTATCGGCTCGCGCTGGGCGCGTTCAACAGCGGCGGCACGCCCCGTGTCACCCAGATAGACCTCGTCTACGAATCCCCACGGAGAGGCTAACATGACGACACATCCCTGGCGCTTGTTCATTGACGACCACTGGGTGGCGCGCGCGACCGGCCTGGACCGCGTCGTCCACCACCCGCGCCCGATGGGCGTGGTCATCCCGGCTGACAAGCCGTGGGAGACGGCCGGCGTGGGCCTCAACTACGTCGAGCGCCGCGACGATGGGCAGTTTGTCGCCTTCTACAACGCCATGTGGTGGGACCTGGAGCGGGGCGCGACGATGCCCGTCTCCAGGGTGACGCAGGGCAACGACCGCGCCCACCACATCTACCACCGCATCGGCTACGCCACAAGTGAGGACGGGGTCCATTGGGACAAGCCGGGGCTGGGGCTAACGGACGCGCCGGCCGGCGTAGACCGCGAGAAACACGCGCCCTTCCCGACGCCGGTTGGCTCGTCGCGCGACAACAACCTGGGCGTCCCCTTCGTCGTCGCCTTTAACCTGGGCCGCTACGGCAACGTGGCGGACCCGGCCAAACGCTATGCCCTACGCCTCGCGCCCGACCACAGCGGCGGCTCCAGCATCGGCTCGTCACACTTTCACGCCCCACGCGGCTACTTCGCGTCCGAGTTGCCCGATTTTCTCCACGACCCGGCCTGGCGCGACAAGCTGGTGGACGCCGGCTCGAACTTCAACCCGCGCCGCAATCAGGTCCACTTCTGGGACGACCTCCACCAGGAGTGGGTGGCGCTGGAACAGGGCGTCACGCCGCACTGGATACCCTCGCGCGAGGTGGGCCGCTTCGCCTCACCCGACCTGGTCCACTGGACCTCGCACTCCGTCCTCTATCCCGACGCCGCCGACCCGCACACCCCGCAGCAGTACGACGAGCCTATGTCCATGACGCCCTTCTATGCCGAGGGCGCGGTGTTCGGCTTGTTGAGCTGGTTCCACTCCGACCGCTCCCACCCCGACGGCGGCCCCAACTTCGACCCGACGCCGGAGCACCCCTTTGTCTGGCCCTGGTGCCGCAAGGGGACCAACGAGATGCGCATCACTATCAGCCACGACGGCGGGTTGACCTGGGACCGCGCGGCGAGCCGCGCGGCCTGGATTCCCCACGGCACGGAGCAGGACAGCTACGACCGCCTGGTGATTGGCTGCCACCCGCCCCTCCACATAGGCCAGGAGGACTGGTTCTATTGCGCCGTCATTGACGGCGACCACCTCGGCGTGCGCAACAACGCCGACCAGAGCGCCTACTACCGCGACCGCCTGCCGCGTCATCAGGTCGGCCTCTACATCCAGAAGCACAACCGCTATGTCAGCCTCCAGGCGCGAACCCAACCCGAAATCCTGATCACCCAGCCCGTCACCGTGGACGGCGAGGAACTCCAGTTGAACGTGGACGCCAGCCGGGGCCAGGTCCAGGTGGCTATCGCCGCCGCCGACCCCGTCCCCACCTTCAACGGCACGACACCCTCCACCGCCGCTCACCTGTACGTGGCCCAACCGCTGGCCGGCTTCGGCTTTGACGACTGCCAGCCCGTGTACGCCAACTCGGTGGAGCACACGGTCCGCTTCACGTCGGACGCGGCGGTCGCCAGCCTCCAGGGGCGCAGCGTGCGGCTGCTGGTCCGCATGGTGGACGCCAACCTGTACGGCTTCCGCTTCGCGCCTCAGAACCTTCGACTGTCACCCTGAACGAAGTGAAGGGTCTCGCTTCTCGTAAGGCGAGATGCTTCGCTTCGCTCAGCATGACAATCAAACGGTGTTTGGCTTCGCCCGTGTCACGTTCGCCGTGGTTGTCTTAGATATTTGTGTCGACAATTGCTGTGTCGAATACCTGAACAACGACGTGAAACAAAAATTCCCCTTGACACATATCCTACAACCTGGTATAATGGCGGTGGTGATGGAAAGCCTGCCTGGTAACCGCGCTACCCCCTCGCTAGGGGTGGCAGATTGCGAGACAGCGATGTCCGCCCGCCCACGCCGCGCCAAACCCACGCCTGCCCCTCTCAAGCCGTTGGAGCGACCACCGGCGCTCCACTATGCTGTCCAGGAAAGCATCAAGAACTACATTACAGAGCACCGTCTCCAGCCAGGCGAGCCAATCCTGCCGGAGACCGTCTTCGCGCGGCAGTTGGGCATCAGCCGCAACGCGGTGCGCGAGGCGGTCAAGGCGCTGGAGATGTTGGGCATCGTTGAAACCCGCCACGGTAGCGGTCTATTCGTCGGCCAATTCTCCTTCGCCCCTCTCCTCGATAGTCTACCCTATGGCCTCATGTCAGATTTACAGCAACTGGCCGATTTGCTGGAAATCCGGCGGGTGTTGGAGACGGGGATGATCGCCCAGGTGATGGCGATGATGACGCCCCAACAGCTAACCCACCTGAACAGTCTCGTCGAACAGATGCACACGCGGGCGGTGCGGGGCGAACCCTTCTTTGAAGAGGACCGCGAGTTCCACCGCCGCCTGTTCGAGCCACTCAACAATCAAGTCCTCCTGCGTTTATTGGACAGCTTCTGGCTGGCGTTCCGCAAGGCCTCTGAACAGGCCGATATTCGGGACACCGACCCGTTACGCACCTATCGCGACCACGCGGCCATCCTGGAGGCCGTCGTCGCCGGTGATGTGGCGCGCGCCCAGACCGCCCTGGACCAACACTACGGCGGTCTACAGGGGCGTCTCGCGCGTGTACGTGACGCCCGCCAGAGCCAACCCCCCACCGAGGCGAGTTGAAAGGAGGTGATACCCAGGACACAATCACTTAAGGACGAACGCCGCAGCGTGACGGAAGTTCCCTATCCACCGCTAAGGAAGGACGGAGAAACATGAATATCCCCGCGCCGGGACGTCAATACGCTCTACCGCTCCTGATCCTCGCCGCTCTGTTAGGCATCCTCGTCGCATGCCAACAGGCCGCCACCCCTGCCCCTGTCCCTACCGCGCAAGTGGTTGAGAAGATTGTCCAGCAAACTGTGGTCGTCCAGGCCACGGTGCAGGTCGAAAAAGTCGTCGAGCGGCCGGTGGTTGTAACGGCGACCCCCGCGCCGACTGCCTCGGGCGCCGACAAGTCCGCCTCGCAGGTGCTCCGCCTGGCCTTTGAGGGCGGTGTCGGACGTGGCGCTGTCCCTGGCCAGGACATCGGCGCCGCCGTCTTGCCCGTCCAGGTCTTCCTGCCCCCCTTCGTCCTCGACAAGACCGGTAAGTTGCTGCCGGGCCTGGCGACGGGCTATGAGGCCAACAGCAACAACACGGTTTTCACCATCAAGATTGATCCCAAGGCGGTCTGGTCAGACGGCAAGGCCATCACCGCCCAGGACTTCGTAGACTGGTACAACTGGGTCTTCCAACCCGACCGCGCCATGTTCACCGCCCGTACGACCTTCGGCCCGGTCGTCGGGCTGGATGAGTACCTGGACCGCAAGGCCGACAAGATCGAGGGCTTCAAGGCGGTCAACGATAAGACCCTTCAGATTACCCTCAAGTCCTCTCAGGGCTGGTTCCCGCTGCGCCTGGCCTATATCTGGGCCGCTCCCGCCCGCGCCGACCAGTTTGGCGCGGCCAAGACGCGTGAGGAGATCACAGCCGTCTGGCTCAAGGAAAAGGCCAAAGACCTCATTGTGTCAGGGCCGTTCAAGCTGACCTACCTGGAGCCGGAACCCAACGCCATCTACAAGTGGGAACAGAACCCCAAGTGGTGGGGCGACCGCAAGCCGACCATCACCCGCATCGAAGGCACGACCATCCGCGACTTCCAGACCATGCTCCTGCTGTTCGAGAATGGTGAGATTGATGCGGCCCTCCAGCTTTCCGGCGCGCCCGCCGTTCTTCTCCGCAAGAATCGCCCCGAGACGTTTGTGGAGATGCCAGCCTATGCGTTCTATGCGCAGTTCTTTGACAGCACCATCGCCCCGACCGACGACCCCGACCTGCGCCGCGCCCTCTTGAGCGCCATCAACTGGCAGCAGGTAGCGGATGTGGCGTGGGAAGGGCAGATGTTGGCCTCGAATTCAGGCTCGATCCTTACGCCCTCCATGCCCTGCTACGACGCCAACTACAAGCCCTTCCCCTTCGACGCCGCCAAGGCTAAGGAGTACCTTGCCAAGTCGAAGTACGGCCCGACCGGCGACAAGGTGCCGAAGATTCGTATCCTGACCGCTGGCTCTGACCCGCCTCGCATCCGCGCGGCCCAGATCATCCAGGAGATGTGGCGCACCAACCTGGGTATCGAGAACGTCGAGATCAAGAACGCCGAGACCGAGTTCCAGGATGGGCAGGGTCTGGTCAACGTCCGCGTGTCGAGCGGTGGCGCGCCCCTGCCGATTCCCGCTCTCCAGCTTGAGTTCGCCGGTCACTCCAAGGGTGGCGGCGCCCAGTTCACCAAGATCAACAACCCCGACCTGGACAAGAGGATTGACGCGCTGTTGGCCGCCGATCCGAAGGACAGCAAGTACTGCGCGGATGTGCAGGCGACGCTCAAGGACATCCAGGACCAGGCGCTGGTCATCCCGACCGCCTACATCAAGTCCTACTACCAGGTGCAGCCCTGGCTGAAGAACTTTGATCGCAGCGTCAGCGGTTGGTACTCGACCCTGGACGCCTATCTGGCGAAGCGGTAAGCCCACCTGACGGCTGATAGCCAAGACCCTAAAGGTCTCTAAGACCTTTAGGGTCTGACTACCGCTATACAGAGGATGTATGGCTCGCTATATTCTGATTCGCCTCGTAGCGATGATTCCTACCCTTTTTCTGGTCTTATTGATTACCTTTACCCTGGGCTACCTGGGGCCAGTGGACCCGGTCAAGGTCATGCAGCAGCAACAGGCGGCGCAGGGTATTTTCCTCAGCCCGCAGCAGGTGCAGGAGCTACGGCACCAATATGGGCTTGACCGCTCCTTCGGGGAGCAATTTCTCAGCTATGTGACTAACCTGGCGCGCGGCAATTTCGGGTTTTCGTTCTATGACTATGTGCCCGTCTGGCCGCGCATCGAGACGGCCTTGCCGGTCTCGCTCCAGTTGGCGGCCGGCGCGCTCCTGATTCTGGTCTTCGTTGGAGTTCCCCTCGGCGTGCTGGCCGCGCGCCACCATAATACCCGTATTGACTATACCATTGTCGGCGGCTCGCTCTTCCTCTATTCCATTCCGGTCTACGTGCTGGTGCCGATGACGCTCATTGTGACCGTCCTCTGGCTGCACCTCATGGAGGTGCCGCGTGGCTGGCGCGGTGTGGCGCACCCTTCCTACTTTCTGGCCGCCTGGCTGCTCTCGCTACGCGCCCTCGCCGGTGTCATCCGGCAGACCCGCGCGGGCGTCCTGGAAGTCTTGCAGAATGACTATGTCCGCACCGCTCGCGCCAAGGGTTTGCGGGAACGTCAGGTAGTCACCCGCCATATCCTGAAGAATGCTATTATTCCGGTCGTGACCTACCTCGGCTTGCTGGTGGACGATCTGGTGACAAACGCCGTCTTTGTAGACTTGGCGTTTAACCTACCGGGCATTGGCCGCCTCTTCCAGACCTCGCTCGTCAGCCGTGACTTCAACATCATCTATGCGGTGGTCATCTTTACCGCGCTCCTGACGATGATCATGAACCTGATTGTAGACCTCCTCTACCCTGTCTTGGACCCGCGTGTGGTCTACGACTGACGGCAGTAGTCGGTACAAAGTAGTCAGTAGTCAGTACTGACCTGACCGACTACCGACTACCGACTACCGACTACTGATTACCGACTACCGACTACTGACTACTCCGTACTGGAGAATGGTATGGCGACGACCCAGCCTGTAGCCCAGACGACCCCCTCCGACCAATTGAAGACGCTGGCGCAGGCGTTGCCGCAGCGCAACCTATGGCTGGATGCGTTCCACCGCCTGATTCGGAATCGCCTGTCCCTGGTGGGTCTCGTGATCGTGCTGTTGCTCTTCTTCCTGGCGATTTTGGGGCCGGTCATCGCGCCGTATGATTATCGCGTTCAGCAGTTGAGTCGCGTCGCGGAGGGGCCGAGCGTCGAACATTGGCTGGGGACGGATGACCTGGGGCGCGACATGCTCACCCGCATCATCTGGGGGGCACGGACGGCTGCCGTCGTCGCCATCACGGCCACCACCTTTAGCCTCTTCCTGGGCATCTTGTTGGGGTCGCTTGGCGCGTACCTCGGTGGGTGGGTGGATTGGGGCATCTCGCGCCTCATTGACGTGGCCTCCTGCATACCCAGCCTGCTCTTCGCCTCCCTCATCGCAGCGACATTCCGCAAGCCGGTTGCCGACTGGGTGGATGAGATGTACAAGCAAACGAAGATCGGCATCTTTGCCACGACCGCCTATGCGGACCTGGTGGTCGTCTTTGGAGCGCTGGCGCTGATTAGCTGGCCGGGCTACGCGCGCCTCATCCGAGGCCAGATTCTGACGCTACGGGCGAAGGAGTTTGTCGAGGGGGCGATGGCGGTCGGCGTGCGGCAGAGTGGCATCCTCTTCCGTTACCTCATCCCCAATGCGCTGGGTCCGATTATCGTCGCCGTCACCTTCGGCCTGGCCGGTGCCATCGTGGCCGAGTCGGCCTTGAGCTTCCTGGGCGTCGGCGTCCAACCGCCCCAACCGAGTTGGGGCAACATGATTGCCGACAACGCGCTGAGTTGGCGCTATCGGCCCTGGCTGGTCGCTGTCCCCGGCGTGACCATCGCCATTGTCTCGCTGGGCATCAACTTCCTGGGCGACGGCCTGAACGACGCCCTCAACCCCCGCTCGCAGAAGCATGGCTGAGGCTGGCGCATGGAACTCCTCTTTGACGACAAGTGGATTGACCGCGCCGACGGCGTGCGCCGCGTGCTGGGCCAGCCGCGCAAAGAAGCCGCGCCTATCCTGACGGCCGACCGCGCTTGGGAGACGGACGGGGTCCAGGGCTTGCAGTCTGTCTACTGGGATGAGGAGGAGGGGAAGTTCAAGCTCTGGTATCGCGCCCGCGTGCGCCGCGACCGACCCGCCGGGCCGTCGGCGGAGGCGGGCGGCGAGACATCCGAGCGCGACGAGGCCGGATTGCAGACGTTCCTGTGCTACGCCGAGAGCCAGGACGGGGTGACGTGGAGCAAGCCCCCGCTCGGCCTGTACTCCTTCGATGGGAACGGCGACAACAATATTCTCCAGCCGGTCGGCAATGCGTCCATTGTGTTCAGCAACATTCAAAAGGACTCCCACGACCCCGACCCGGCGCGGCGTTACAAAGCCCTGGGGTTTGAGCACGCGCCGGAAACCCGGCTGCCCGTGCGCGGCGCCCAGAGCCACGGCGTCTGCGTGACGTACTCGCCGGATGGCCTGCGCTGGCCGGGCGGCCCGAAGCTGGTCATGAGTACGACGGACCTGACGGACGCCGACTGCCTCTTCCCCGGCCGTGACCCCCACACCGGGCAGTGGGTGGGCTTTATGCGTCCCCGGCTCCACCCCAAGCGGCGCTTCGTCGGCTACGCCACCAGCGCCGACTTCGAGCACTGGACCTACCCGCGCATGTTGCTGACGCCCGATGCGGGCGATTCGGAGTGGACCGAGTTCTACGGCCTCACGGCGGCCTCTATGGATGGCTATGCGGTTGGGCTGTTGTGGGTCTTCCACAATGACCCGGCCTACTCGCCCATGACCAATGAGTTGGTCTATTCGCGCGATGGCCGACACTACGTACGCGCCATGCCGCGCTGCGAATTCTTGCCGCTGGGTGAGCCGGGCAGCTTCGACAGCCGCATGGTGACACCCTTTGGCCTGCTCGTGCGCGAGCATGAACTGCTCATCTACTACAATGGGGCCAACTATGACCACGGCTCGGATCGCGGCCAAGCCATGCCGCCGGGTGTCGTCGAGCCGGGCCAGCCGCGCCGCCACGGCATTGGCCTCGCCCGTCTCCCACGTGGGAGGCTGTGCGGCTACCAGGCCGACGCTGAGGGCGTGCTGGAAACGAAGTACGTGACTAACTTCGATGGGCCGGGGCCGCGTGTCCTTGCCCAGCTTGCGCCAGGGGGCAGCATCCAGGCCGAATTGCTCGACCACTACGGCGAGGTCTTGCCCGGCTGGGAGCGCGAGCGCTGCCGGGCGGTACACCACGAGCATGGCCTGGTGAGCTTCGCGTGGGGCGAGACGGGGCTGACGGGCCAACTCGATGACGTGAGTCCCGAGGGCGGTCGCGTGCAGCGCGTGATCAAGCTGCGCCTGTTCCTCCGGCGGGCGACGGTGTTCGGGTTCGCGGTGGGCGAGGGGCAAGGGTGAGACATGCGTAGTGGACTACGTTTCGCCCGCGACGTGCTGCTGCGCCTGGTCCTGGTCTTCCTGGCCGTCTCGCTGTGCGCCTTCCTGACCCTGGACCGGCCGGTGCTACGGCAGCTGTACGAGGCGACGACGCACTTCGGGGACTACTTGACCCACCTGGGCCGCGCCTGGGGCATGCTAGGGCCAACCGTGACGGCGGCCTACGCCCGTTCGATGGTCCTGCTGGTCAGCGCCACCGCGTTGGGGCTGCTGCTCGGCGTCCCGGCCGGACTGGTGGCGGGCGTCAGATCCTCGACCTGGCTGGGGCGGCTGGTCGCGGCGGTCAGCAACCTGGGTATCCTCACCCCCAGCTTTCTGTGGGGGCTGGCGGTGATGGTGTTCTTTGTGCGCTACCTGAATCGGTATACGGGCGTACAGTGGATTCTGCTGCGGCCCAGTGAAGAACTCTTCGACCCGCGCACGATCCTGGCCCCGGCCCTGACGCTGGCGGCGCGGCCCGTCGCCTACATCGCCCACACCACGGCGGCGGCCATCCGCGACGAACTGGCCCAGGACTACATTCGCACGGCGCACAGCAAGGGGTTGAGCCGCTGGCGGGTCCTAAGGGGCCATCTCTGGCCGAACGCCATTGTCACGGTGCTAGCGGCGGCCAACGCTTCCCTGCTGTTTGCCCTGAGCAGCCTGCCGGTGGTCGAGTTTATCTTTAGCTGGCCGGGCGTCGGTCTCCAACTGCTGACCGCCATCTTGCGCACCGACGCGCCGCTGTCGGCGCTGCTACTGGTGAGTATCGGGCTGACCTTTGTGCTGACGAGTGTGGCGGTGGACCTGCTGGCGCAGCGGCTCGACCCGCGTCTGCGCGCTGAGGAAGGTATGGGGTGACACGCCTGAGCCGTTGGATCCGGCAGCCGGCGCTGGTGGCGGGGACGGTCATCGTGCTGGGGCTGGTCCTGATTGCCCTGTTCCCCGGCGTCTTCGCCCCGCGCGACCCGGAAGCCAAAGGCCGCTTCCTGTTGGAGATAGGCGGTCAGGTCTATGCCGCGCCCTTCCCGCCCAACGTGCTCTATCCGCTGGGGTCGGACAGCGAGGCGCGCGACCTGTTGAGCCGGCTTATGTATGGCACGCGGCGGACGCTGGGCATCGCGGTGAGTATCGCCGTCGTTCGGGTGGCGTTGGGGGCCGGACTGGGCGTGCTGGCCGGCTGGGTGGGCGGCGCGGCGGGCGGCTGGGCGCTGACGCTCAGCGCGGTGTCCGCCACCTTCCCCAGCCTGCTCTTCGCCTGGGTCATCATCCTGGCGATTGGGCCGGGAGCCGGCTTTGGCGTGTTCATCGTGGCGCTGGGGCTGACGGGCTGGGCGCACTGGACGCAGTTGCTGGCGATAGCGGTGCGCCGTATCCGCGCCTTGCCCTACATGGTGGCGGCCGAGGCGGTGGGCGTGCCCCCGCGTACCCAACTGCTGCGCCATGTCCTACCCAACCTGCTGCCGCTGATTATTCCCACCCTGGCGCAGGAGGTGGCGGCGGCCATGCTCATCCTGGCCGAACTGGGCTTTCTGGGTGTGTTCTACGGGGAACGGGTGGTGATTAACTTTACCGAACTGCTCCAGCAGCGCGCCACCCCCAACACGCTGGAGTGGGGCGGCCTGCTGGCCGGCACGCGGCTGGAAGTCTTCCGCTGGTACTGGCTGCCGCTGGCCCCGGCCGGCGCGTTTTTTATCGCCATTCTCGGCTTCAACTTACTGGCGACGGGCCTGCGCGACGCGCTGGACCCGGCCACCCGCTGACCAAGGGAAACCCATGCCCGATACCCCCGAACCCAAAAGCCCGACCGAAGCCCTGGACCTGCGGCGCAA
>JAHCIP010000178.1 GCA_026129165.1 Anaerolineae bacterium | reverse complement strand
CGCCTTTCTGGCCGTGTTCCGCGAGGGTGCGGAGACCGTCGTGTTCTACATGGGCATCGCTCCGGCCATCGCCCTGACCGACCTGCTGCTGGGCATCGGACTGGCTGTCGTCGTGTTGGTCGTCCTGGGCGTGCTGATGCTACGCTACGGCGTGCGCATCCCCTTGCGGCCTTTCTTCCTGGTGACGAGCCTGCTGCTCTATTACATGGCCTTCAAGTTTGTCGGCACAGGCATCCACGCCCTCCAGGTCGCCGGAGCCGTCCCCGCCACACCAAGCCGCTTCCTGCCGTCGTGGCAGCCGCTTGGCCTGTTCCCGACCCTGGAGACGACGGCGGTGCAATTGGTGTTGCTCGTGCTGGCCGTGGGTGTCGTCCTATGGTTCCGCCGCCAGACGCCTATCCTGGCCCGCTCTTAGCGAATTTACCCCCTGCCCTCCAAGCGCGGCCTGGGCCTCAGCCAGGCCGCGCTTGTTGTTATGGACTGGGGGGGTTGCTGAATTAGAATATCCGTGCTAGACTGTACCGAACGCAGCGCGATACAGGAGGAATGATGTCTACTCAGATTCAAAGCGATCACTTCACCAGTGCGCTCTACAGCCTGCTCGACGAGACATTTGACAACGTGCATGGCTATTTTCTCGATAAGGGCACCTCCATGTTCGAGACCCTGGCCTATATCTCCGCGGCGGAAGCCTCCGTGCCGGTGGGCGGCAAGTGCGCGACCCTGGCGGCCCAGGTCAAGCATGTGGCGTTTTATCTGGATGTGGCGGAGAAGGCGGTGCGGACCGGCCAGTACGAACGGGTGGATTGGGGCCAGATTTGGCGCGAGACAGGGGCGGTCACCTCGGAGGAATGGAAAGACATCCAGGCGGGGTTGCGGGCGAGCTATGACCGCATCAAGGCGCTCATCGCCGACCAGCAAGAGTGGCCGAGTGAGCGGGAGATTGGCGGGGCCATCGCCTTCATCGTCCACACCGCCTATCACCTGGGCGAAATCCGCCAGGCCCTCTGCACCCTCAAACCCTAGCGCGCCCCACCCCCTGAAGACAGCGCTACCCTCCCGAAGGTTGCAGAACCTTCGGGAGGGTAGGTCCGAGCCAGCCGGCAAGGGTGACAGTCACTGACACGTCAGGGCGCTCTACTCCTCCCAATCAAAGGTAGATACATCGCTGGTTGAGGCCCCACGAGCAGCAGGCCGTCGCGCGTGCTGGTCGGGATAGGCACCGGGTCGGGCTGCGTATCGTCACCCAATCCCACGCTCGCCAGGTGCACAGGACTGCGGCCTTCACCCACCGCCTCAAACGTGATCGCCGCTAGCGTGCCACGGCCGGTTCGCGCCAGGGCCGGATAGAGTTGGGTGACGGCGAAGTCTATCGTCCCGTGGACATTGTCGGCCTCATTGATGAGCACGAACTGGTTGAGGGGGTCGAGGAAGTCGCCCGGCTGTATCTGGACCCCTGGCGCGCCGGGCCGTGGATCGGCATCCCTTACTCTTAGGACACCCGGATTGAAGGTGATCTGGACCCGGCCGCCGTAGAGACGGGTGACGTCCTGGACCCGAACCTGAACCTCGGCGGCCGCCCCGACCGTCGCTAGGCTCGTCAGGCTGGGGCTGATGACCACCTGCGTCGTTGCATCAATGACCTGGGGACTATCCTCCTCCGGCCAGGCCGGCGACCGTTTGGCTGTCACCCACGGTCCCGGCGCTGTAGCGCTCCAGTTGAACTGAACCCCTACCATGTCGAGGATGTTAATCGTCCGGTCAGCGGTGATGTCCGCGCGCTCATCCCAGCGAGCATCGGCCGGCGTCGCATTCCAGGCCAGGCCGAGGCTGATGGCGTCGTACTGGTCAATGCGGTCGCTCTGGTTGATGTCACCGGCGAGGAGCGTCACATCCGGCAGAGTCAGCACCCCAGCCGTCACCGTCACGTCGCGCTGTGTCCGCAGGTAGCTTGGCCGGCTGACGGTGAGGGTGGCAGGGCCGGGTGGGATATTCGCCAGGACATAACCGCCATCGGCGCCCGTGGTGACGCACTGATGGCCGATGCATACCGTGGCGCCCGCGTTACTTGAGCGGCGCTCCAGGATGACGCGGCCCACAACCACGCCGACGGCGCGGCGGACGACGATGACGCCCCCCTCAGTGGCGACGGCGATTTGGACCGACTGCGGGTCGGAGAGGACGGCGCGGGTAAAGGCGATGCGGCTGATACCGGGCTGGCGGCCTCGGAAGGTGATACGCGCCAGCACGCCGCTGCCGCTGACGCCCGGCTTGTTCCCGCGCAGGCTGATGGCGTACTGAATCGCGCCAGCGGTAGTGTCCACCTGATTGACGAGGTTCACATCGGGAACCAGGAAGTCGCCGTCGCTGATCTGGACGCCGGGCAGCGTCGGATAGGCATCCACCACTTCGAGAAGCTGCGGGTCAAAGGCCAGCTCAAGCTGGACGCCGTAGAGGTTTTCAATGCCGTCCACGCGCAGGTCTACGGTCACGGTACTCCCCATGTCCACGACGCTGTCGGCGGGCGAGACGTACAGCCGCGCCCCAGCCACGCCGCCGACGTGGACCGTCATGCGGTCGGGGAGACTGCTGACCTTGCCGTCGTCCACAACGAGTTCGATCTGGTAGTCCCCGGCGCGGTCGGCGGCGAAGTCAGGCCGGACGGCCGAGGGGTCGCTGAAGGTGGCGGCGCTGTCCAGGGACTGCGTGACGACGGTCCAGTGATAGGTCAAGGGGTCGCCGTCGCGGTCGCTGGAACCGCTGCCATCCAGCCGCACCGACGCACCGACGCCGACGCTGTGGTCAGGGCCAGCCTCGGCCACGGGCTGAGTGTTAGTGCGGGCGACGACCTCGATGGTTGTCGTGGCTGTACTAATCATGCCCATGCTATCCTGGGCTTGCAGGGTGATCACATGCACGCCCGGCGAGAGAAGTGTGACGTCGAGCCGGCGGCCAATGCCCAATGGCCCGTCGCGGTGCGAGGACCAGGTCAGGCTGGCGTCGCCCAGCGGCCCGTCTTCCCAGTCGGTCCCGTTGCCTTCGAGGACGATGGGCGTCCCCTGGAGGAAGCGGGGGATGACGCGCAGGATGGTCCGAGGGTAGGTGATCCAGGCCAGGGGGGCCTTTTTTCCGACGCGGAATGGGCCGGCCTGAGCGAGGCCAGTGTTGAAGCCGTCGCTCGCCAGCACGCGCACCATCGCCGTGTCGCTGCCAGCCAGGGCGGCGCTGTTCACGTCGAGGGTGGTGGCAGTCCAATCGGCGGCGAGGGTGCTCCAGGTCAGGCCGCCATCGGGGCTGTACTGGACCAGGTAGGCCAGGGGGTCGCGGTCGGCGTCGCTGGCCTGCCAGGTGATACGATAGGTCCCGCTGGCGTCCCAAGTGTCGCCCGCCGCTGGGGCGCCTATTGCTACCCCAGGTCGGCTCGGTGTGCGTAGCCGCTGCGCCAGAACCACGCTCGCCTGTTTGAGAACGAGGCGGGCGGCGTTGGTGGTGAAGGGCAGGATGTCGGAGAAGTGGCCGGGGGCCTGGTAGGTTGGGTCGGGCGGGTCGCCAGCGAGCGTTTGGGGGTCAAAGGCGCGGGCGAACAGGACACGTCCGGCGCTATCCTGCAACTCCAGACTGTAGGCGCCTCGGCCAGGGTCGCGCGACGCATTCGGCCCGCGCGCATAGTAGAGCGGGTTAAACGTGGCTTGTCCGCCCCCCACCGCAACGTTTCCGCTAACCCACAGCACCTCCTCCTCGGCGGTGGTATCTGGTCCAATGGGCGCTTCGCCCTTCAGGGCAGCGGAGTGTAAGACATCAAAGAGGTGGCTGTAAGTATACGGCGAGACCCACTGTTCATCCCCCCCATACGACATGAAGTCGTGGGCATGGACGCCGGTCGGCGTCCCAGGCGGGATGACATGGGAGGTGGCGGTATTGAAGCCGTAGGTGCAGATGCCGCCGTGCGGGCACGGGAACACGCCTGGCGCCGGCTCGCAGCCGCCTTCGCCGTGGTCGCAACTCTCATGCGGCCGGCCCAGAGCGTGACCCACCTCTTCAGCCGATGTCTCGATATCCCCATCCAGCGACGTCGGGTCGAGCTTGGCGATGGCGCAGTTGCGGGCGCCCAGACCCAGCCACGCCGTCACAGGGGAAGGCACGATGCCGAAGTAAATTTTGTTGATGGGGAGATCGGCGTGTGTCTTGCCCGTCTCCTTCTCAACTAAGTCACACAGGGACGTATGGAAGGCGGCCATGCGGTCGCTGGTCATCGCCCCACTGGACAGCGAGAATTGGCCGTCGAAGGGCGTCGTCTGGGGGTTGTGCAGCGTGATCTGGATGTCCTGCGGCGCGACCGGATAGGCCTCTACGAAGAGCGAGCCGGCGGTCTGGAAGACGTCCTTGTAGATGGTCAGGGGCGCCAGATCGCACGTCGTCGTGGGGTCGCTCGCCTGGCGGCGGATGCAGCCCCACAGCAGGGTGAGCTTGAGCGGGTCTGTGCGCTGAAACTGGACCCCGCTCACGTTCAGACTGTTCGCCCCGTCGTCACACCCGGCGCACTCGCCGATGCCCAACGGAGCAGCGACATGCGCGGTGAGCTTGATGGGGCCGCTGGTCTGCGTCCAGGCCTCGGGGAGAGTGAAGTTCCACGTGCGGGCCGGGTCGCTACGCAGCGTATTGAGGTCATTGTTAAAGGCGGAGCTGACGGCGATAGTCTGGGATAGCGGTGGCGAGGGCGAGTCGGGGCAGGGCGCGCCAACCGAATCCTGGCACGTCAACGTGGCGACCACGCCGGTTAACGTGACCTGGCCGGTCACTTCGATGCCAGGGTAGACGCGCACGACCGCGCGTTTGCCGGCGACGAATGGAGCAGAGGTGGCAGAGACAGGGATCGTCGGCGCTGTGGCGCTCCGAGCCTGGGTAGACACGGCCACCCACGGCTGGATAGCCTGGGTAATCTCCAGGCCCATGGCCCACAGGTTGACGGAACCCAGCGAGGTGAAATTGACCGTGCGCTCCGCCTGGCCGCTATGGTCGGCAAAATCCCACGCTGTGACCCGAAACCTGGCGGTGCCCGGAGCCAGGTACGTGTAGAAGTTGTTACTCATGGTGTACGGCTCGACGTCATAGGCGCAGGGACCCGCGCCGCCACCGCAGGCGTAGAATGAGTCCAACTCGCCTCCGCCGGCGTCCAGCAATACGACCTTGACTTTAGCGATGCCGGTCTCGTTGTCGGTGGCGTTGAAGGCCAATTCGAACGATGAGGAGTAGACCGTCTGGCCGTCCGTGTTCGGCTTCGTTATCTGAACCGTCGGCGCATTGGTATCGGTCACACACGGCGGCCCCACACTGCTGAAGGTCAGGTCGTCAATGGTTTCGTACTCGGCGTAACCGACCGACGGGCCGATCAAGGCCAGTTCCACGCTGCGGATGTTCCCGCCCGGCGCGGTTACGGTGATCGTTTGGGTGATGGGCGTGGGACCAGCCCCCAGGTTGACCGTTGTCTGGGCCACCTGCCCGCTACCGGGCGTCGTGCTGCTATAAGCCGTCAGGCGGGCCGTGACCGCAAATGATCGGGCGCGGGTCAGCCCCACCTTCATGCTGACCGTGGCCTGATCTTTGGTGAAACGAATGGCGAGCTTGTCGTACTCGCCAAACTCATCGCCAGGGAAATAGTTGGTCAGCGCATGGGTCGGGCTGGCGGTCTGAACCGTGGGTTGGAAGACACGGGCGGTGTAGATGAACTCGACCCCCTTGTTCGTCGCGGGATTGCTGCAATACTGGGTTCGGACGGCGCCCGGTTCGGGGATGGACTCCTCAAAGGTAATGGTGGCCGCCAGGTCGCGAGCCTGCGTCGGCTGCGCCTGGACCAGCCCTAAGGGCAGGGTACACAGGAGCGTCAGGATCAAGACAGCCACGGGCGCACGAGGCCATTTCATAGCGTGCCTCCTTCGGTTAGTGGAAACGGGGCAGGGTCAGCCAGGGGCCAGGGGCCAGACTGTCCCAGTTAAATTGGACGGCAACCATATCGCGAATGTCAACGACGCCATCCAGGGTAATATCGGCGCGAGCATCCCAGTGGGTGTCGGCGGGGGTGCTATTCCAGCTTCGCCCCACGATGATCGCATCCAGTTCATCAATGCGGTCATCCTGGTTGAGATCCCCCGCCAGCAAGGTCACGTCCGGCAGGGTTAGGGTCTGACCAGCGATGACAGAGAGCAAGCGCCAGGTACGCAGATAACTCGCGCTGCGGATTGTTATCATGTATGTGCCGGGCGGAACCTGGGTCAGCATGTAGACGCCATCCTCGCTGGTCGTCACCACCCGCCCGCCTAGCCCAACCTGAGCGCCAGCGTGGCTCGCCCGCCGTTCCAGGACGACGCGGCCACCGACGTTGCCGGTCGTCAAGGCTTCCGTCGGCGTGACCGTGGCGGTAGGTGTGTGGCCTGGGGTAGGCGTTCCGGTGGCGGTGGGCGTCGCGGTTCGCGTTGGCGGGGCCGGGGTGGCGGTACTGGTTGCTGTCGCGGAAGGCGTGGACGCCAGGGTGCGGCTGGCCGTCGGCGTGACGGTGGGAGGCTGCGCACTCGCCGTGACCGTGGCCGACGGAGTCGAGGGCGCCGTCCCAGTCCCCGTCGGCACGGGGGTCGCGCTCGCGGTGGGTGTCGGCGTCAGGCTGGGTGTGCGGGTCGGCGTCGGTGTCGGTGGGGCGGTCAGGCTGGGCGTTGGGCTAGGTGTAACGCTTAAGGTTGCCGTGGGCGTAGGCGTCGGACTCCGCGTAGGGGTCAGAGTCGCTGTGGCGGTCGGTGTGCGCGTCGCGGTAGGCGTTGGACTGGGAGTAGCGGTCGGGGTAGCGCTGGGCGTGCGCGTCGGTGTAGGCGTGCGGGTGGGCGTCGGCGAAGGGGTGACAGTGTCGGGGAGGCGATCCCAGAACGCGTTGCCGATGAGCAGCTTGCCCGCCAGAGGCCAGGCGTAGACTATCTGGTTGCTGCCGACCACCGTCCCGCCCAACGACACCGCGCCCACAGAGATGAGGCCGGGCGGGTCAGTCGCAACAATGGTGTAGAACTCACAAACGCCGGTCGAGGTGAGGCTGTACCAGCCATCGCGCTGCGTGACGACGGTAGCCACCAGGGTCCCCAGCGCCCCGGCATTGTTCGAGCAGTAGAGGTCGAGTGTGACGCCGGCCAGCGGTGTACTCAGGTCGCTGACATAGCCCAGGTACGCCCGCCCGGAGAACGCCGCCAGCGACACCACGTCGCCATACAGGTCGAGACCGTGGGTAGCGATGTCGCGGCCATCCTCCCACACCATCAGGTCGCGCCAGGTGGTGTCGGAAGCGACGGCGGGCCGTCCCTCATAGAGGCTGTGGTTCGAGACGATGGTCTCCGGCCCCAGCGCCTGTCCATCGCCGCGCACCCGTAAGCGATAGACGTCGTGGTCGGTAAGGCTGAACTCTAACTCCCAGGCGATGAGATACTCGTCGCCGCCTCGCTGGTAGCTCAGGGCAGGCTGAAGACGGTTCTTGGTCCCACCCTGCGCGAGGGCGAGGTTGTCGGCGATTAGCGCACCCCCGCCGCTCACTCGCTGGCCGTAGATGGCGGACGCGGTGTCGCTGGTGGTCGGGCCAGCCCGCCGGTCCTCCCAGACGATCAGGAACTCGTCGCTCAAGCTATTGAGCGCAAGGCGCGGCGTGCGCTGGTCAGCCGCCGCCGTCGAGATGCCTATCTCATCCCCCAGCAGCCCGCCCGTGGTCGAGACACGGCGGCCGGTAATATCGTAATCTACCTTGTAGGGCGACTTGTCCTGCCAGACGACGAGGTACTGCCGGCTACCCGGCGTGTAGCCGACCGCCGCGGCCACCGCATCGTAGGCGACCTGGGGCGTGGTCGGGCCTGCCGATTCTGTTACATCCGCCGTCCCAAAACCGGTGTCAATGGCGATGAGGTCGCCCAGCAGCGTTCCATCGCCTGCCACGCGCCGGCCGTAGAGATAGTGTTGGCGCAACTCGGCCAGGGACTCCCAGACCACCAGGTACTCATCGTTGGTCGCGTTGTAGGCGAGGGCGGGCTGGCTCTCGAAGGCGGCGGCGCGGCTGATGGGGAACTCCAGGCCCAGCGGCGCGCCGTCGCTGCCGATGCGGCGGGCGTAAATGTCGTGATCCTCCGCCGTCCACTCGTCTTCCCATACCACCAGGAACTCGCCTCGGAGGGAGTTGTAGGCGACGGCCGGGGCGAGGGCCTTGTTGCCCCGGCAGGCCAGACAGACTCGCTCGCCGACCAGGCTACCGTAGCCGCTCACGCGCTGGTGATAGATATCCCAATCGTCCCGCGCGTCAAGGTGATGGTCCTCCCACACAACCAGATATTGGTCAGTGGGCGGACTGTAAGCGACGGTGGGGCGGATCTGGTCGTTTTCCCAGGTGATCAGGGGGAAAGCGCTGGCCGGCATCAAGGCTGGGTCAGTGGCTTCTGACTGAGCCGAGGCCAGGAGGGATCCAGGGGGTACACTCGATGCAGCCAGCGCGAGGAGTACGGTGAGGACAAGGTAGATGGAGCCGCGCCAGTCAAGTCGAGATGACGTGAACGGTGTATACGACGCCATGGCCGCACCTCTCTCATAGAGATGGGTTAAGGTGGTACACGCTGGGATGGGGTCAGCTTGGGGGGTGGGTACTGCTCATGCGGCGCTTGCGCCTGGGGAGGTTGGCGCCCCACTGCGTAGTAGGGAGCATGGACGAGTCTCCTTCGCCCATCTGGCCGCCCATAAACCTACTCAGCCATCTATATTGTATCTCAGACAGGGCAAGAGCAACGTGAACAAACCTCTACACTACGTGAAGACTCCTCCACAATAGAGTTGACTATATTACATATCCGCTCTAAGTGGAGTGTCTTACTTTCCGTTCTGGTCGTCAAAAACCCTGCTCGGCTGCCCGCTGTCTTTGACAGCCTGGGGGAATGCCTGTATCATCCCGGCTTCAAGATGCTCACCCGCGAAGACTGGCGTGATGTCTTCGGCGCTTAAGCATCACTATCCCTTCGGGGTGAAAAGGTGTGCGTACATGAACAACCACATAGTCCTGCGCCTGGCCCTCATCACCTTTGCCATAGTCGCGATTTTTGGCATCAGCAGGGGGGCAACGGCCATCGAGTCCCAGCAAACACCGCGCTCATACTTGCCGCTGGTCAGTAATGCGCCTGCGGCGGTGGCCTGGGACATCGGGGGCAATGCGGGGACGAACCCTTTGCTCAACTTTCTGGGCACCACCGATGGGAAGTCGCTGATCATCCAGCCGGGCAGCGGCAATGTCGGCATCGGCACGACAGCGCCTAACCAGAAGTTGAGCGTGCAGACGGCGACGGGGCGGTCTGGCGTAGCCCACACCGACGGCAATGTCATCGTGAGTACAAGCATTTTTACGAATACGGGCCGCATTGGCACCCTCACCAACCACCCCCTTACCCTCTTTACCAACCGCTCCCCAACGGGCCTGACCCTCACCACGAATAACGAGGTCGTTCTCGCTTCGACCGTTGCGCCACAAGGCAAGCTAACTATTCAGACCGACCGGCAAGATCAAAGTGCTATCACCCTCTTTGATCCGACCGAGGAAAGCCTGCAAATCGGAGTGAATAGTCGTTTTGCGTTCCTCGCCGCCTCGCAGCCCCTATTATTCGCCGCCGGGAATGGGAGTGTGCTCCTCACCAGCGACGGCAAGGTAGGCATTGGCACGGACACGCCCTCCGCCAGGCTGACCGTTCGCACGACGCAGGACGGTCAGCACGGGATTCGCCAAACCGACGGGACTGTTAATCTGACAACGTTTATCAATAGCGGCCGGGGCTACCTGGGGACGGATTCGAACCATCCCCTCACCCTACTGAGCGGCGGCCGAACCGTCATGAACCTGGGGACCGATGGGCGGATAGGCATCGGCACTCAACCCGACACCGCCGCCATGCTCATGGCGCAGGGCACAGACGGTCTGGTCGGCGTAGGGACCACAGGCGTCGGCGTGGGAGGCGTCGCGACCACCGGCATTGGTGTCCTGGCCCGCACCACGACCGGCCCAAGCCTACTCCTCCAAACCGGCAGCGGCGACTTCGCGTGGGGCATCAGTTCAGACGCTCGCCGGTTTCATATTACGAACGACGGTACCTATGTGACCGGCTCTGACTTCGCCGAGGCGCTGCCCGCGCGCAGCATCAAAGACAGCTATTCGCCCGGCGATGTGCTGGTCCTGAGTACCGACGCGCCAGGCGGGGTCGAGCGCGCCAGCGAGCCGTATGATGTGCGCGTGGCGGGTGTCTACTCGACACGGCCCGGCGTGCTCGGCGCTGACAAGGACGGGGAGACGCGGGTTGACATTGGCGATGTGCCGGTGGCCCTCGTGGGCGTGGTGCCGACCAAGGTGTCGGCCGAGAACGGACCCATCCAGGTCGGCGACCAACTGACCACCTCGGCCACGCCCGGCCATGCCATGCGCTGCGCCGACCGCGCCCGCTGCCTGGGGGCCATCATCGGCAAGGCGATGGAGCCGTTGAAGGAGGGGACTGGCACAATCAAGGTCCTGGTAACGTTGCGCTAGGTCAGCCGGCGCGACGGGGCTGAGTGGAAACGGCGACTCACTTCATCGTTCCGCAAGCCGAGCGGGCGGCAGTATCTCCCCTACGCTGATGTGGGGGAGATACAGAAAGACAGGTGGTGGCGAGAGCGTCGGCGGTGGACTGGCGGTTGGGGTAGCGCTAGCCGTAGGGCCGGGCGTCGCGGTAGATGGGGTGGTGGGCGTGGCGGTTGCCGATGCAGTGGCCGTCTGGCTGGGCATAACCGTGGGCGTGAGCGTAGGCGTAGGGGTCACGGTAGCTGGCGGTGTCATCGTCGGGCTGGCCGTCGGGGTCGGCATGAGTGTCGCGGTACGGGAGGCCGTGGCGGTGGCGGAGACGGTGGGCGTCGAGGTCCCGAACGGGTAGGTCGTATCCCAGTATGGGTTGTAGCGCTGTTCAGCGAAGATGTACCAGGCCGTCGCGCCGACGTGCAGCCGGTTGAAGTATTCCCACGTCAGGCCGGTCGTCAGACCGTCGGCGGGAGAGGCGACGAGGCCGCGGCCATTGCCGTTAGTGGCCGTCGCCTGGAGGGCGCGCAACTGGTCGGTGTAGAACTGAGCCGCCTCCGCCTGTCCCAGGCCCCAATAGCTTACCACCATCTGGCCCGTCCCCTCGGACCAGGGTTTATCGCGGTCGGTATTGAAGTCGAAGCCCTGGTATGGGCCATAGGTGGCGTGGTGGTGTGTCTCCGCGTACGCTATGGCGCGGCGGGTGCGCTCGTTCGGCCCAAACGCCTGGAGCGCCCAGGTCTGGGCATCGAGGGGAATGGGCAGGGGGTTGACGGTTCCGTCGTCCCGCGTCCCAGTCTGATAGTAGCCCTCGCTCTCATTCCACATGGCTTCGACAAACTGACGGGCGTAGGCCGCGCGCTGCGCCCATGGGGCGTCGCCCGTGATCTGGTACAAGCGCGTGAAGGCGACGTAGATGTCCAGGTTGTGTTCGGTGCTGGCCCACTGGAGCACGACCGGGTCGGTTGGGTAGTCATCCGACGCTCTCTCCCAGCCCTCGAAGCCGCCGCGATAACCGCCCAAGCCCGTATCCTGGCGGCGCCCCTGTATCCACTCGCCCATCGCCCGCGCCGCGTTGAGATACCGAGCGTCAGGCTGGTGTTGGTAGTACGTTAAGAGGGCGAGCATGGCCCATGCCACGTTGCCTGTGTGCGCGCTGACCTGGACACGGTCCTCGTACCAGTTGGGCGGGGTCTGGCAGTCCCAGAACCCCGGCATACGCACCGTGTCTGGCTTGCCGTTGGGGATCCAGCCGGACGGTAGCACCAGATCCCCGGCTTGGTAGGCATTCCTGAGCCGTCCATCGGTGTAGAAGCGGTCGTGCTGCTGGGCGTAGACCAGGGCATCGGCGATCAGCCGGGCGCGACGCCAGTCGTCTGCCGTGCCACGCGCCATGAAGGCGAGCATCGCCAGGGCATTGTCGTAGGTGTAGGCGACGTTGCGCTGGATCGTGTCGAAGGGCTGGTCTGAGGGGAGCGTGACATAGCTGCGGAGGAAACGGGGTTCATCCAGCCCGGGTGTATCGTAGCGGACATCGTCCAGCCAGAAGACGGCGCCCTGGGGGTTGTTCAGCGCGTTAGCCACCCAGCCGAAGCCGCCGAGGACATAGTGCAAGTCGGCCTGGGATACGTCAATGGAGTACTGGGTCCACTGGGTGGTCAGCGTCGTTACGACGGGCTGGGTG
>JAHCIP010000177.1 GCA_026129165.1 Anaerolineae bacterium | reverse complement strand
CGTCGTGCACGGGCGAGCGCGCCTGTAGTGGCCCTGTTCTCTGTCTATATCGAGGCCGAGCTACACCAGACACCTCTCTTCGCCGCCAGTTATCGCTCGATTTATATGCTGCTCGCCGGCCTGTTTTCCATCGTGGGCGGCGCCCTCTGCGATAGCCTGGGCCGCAAGCGAACCTTTCTGTTGGGGCTGACGAGCACAGCCGCCCTCGCGGCGGCGTTTCTAGTCGGCCACCCGCTGCTGCTCCTGCTCCTGTTTCTGTTCGCCGGCATGACCACCGGGCTGTATACCACAGCCGGGCAGACCTACATGCTGGCCGCTGTGCCGCAGACAACCATTGGCCTGGCGACGGCGGTCTATTTTCTGGGTTACACGCTCAGCAATTCGGTAGGCAGCTACGCCGTCGGGCAGATTGTGGCGGTCGCCAGTTTTCGCGCGGCGGGACTGGTCCTCCTCGCCCTGGCCTGTCTCGCGCTCGTCCTGGCGGTGATTTTTCTCCCGTCGTTGCCCAGAGAAGGACAGGGACGCTCGTTTGCGTTTGCGGAGACGTTGGCCGGGTATTGGACGATTGCCGTGCGTCCCGCCGTCCTGTTGTTACTCGGCATTCGCAGTCTTACCACTATCTACTGGGGAGCGGCGACCCTGCTGATTCCGCTGCTGATCTATCGCGCCACCCAGTCGCCTGTCGCGGCGGCCCAGTATGCCAGCATCAGCCTGTTGGTCGCGGCGGGCTGCCAACTTCTCACCGGCCGCTGGCTGGACCGCGTGGGCTTTCGAGTCCCCGTTCTGCTCACCATTACCCTCCTGCTCGTCGCGGCCTTCCTGACTGCCCTGTTTGCCACGTCTGTGGTCGGTCTGTTCGTGCTAGGCGTCATCGGCGCGGCGGCGGCCTGGTCCCTGGCGACGGCGATACCGGGGCTGGTACGCCAGATCGCCGATGAGGCGGAGCAGGGCCGCGTCCTGGGGGCGACCGAGCTAGTTTGGAGCTTCAGCATGATAGCGGGCAACCTGATGGGCGGGCAACTGGTCGAGTGGAACGCTAGCTTGCCCTTCCTTGTCGCGGGGCTTGCCCTCCTGCCCGTACCCTTGATGGCCTGGCGGCTTTTCCAACGGGAACAGTCTGTCAAGGCCCTGGCGAAGATGTGAGATATGGAGTCCCTGCTCTATCCTGTATTACAACTACGTAAAGCCCTCGATTGTCATCCCGAACGAAGTGAGGGACCTGTTCCGAAAACACCCGAGCAGATGCTTCGCTCCGCTCAGCATGACAGTCGGGAGGGGGCCGGCATGGACACGGCTAACTCCCAGCCCGGCCATCGTCTCAGGGTGACAACCATCCTGGTTCTCGCGCTACTTGCTCTGGCGCTCACCGCGTGCCAGGCAGGGGCCGTCCTGAGCGACGTGACGGTCGAGCCGACGACCATTTCCCCCAATGCTGATGGCAAGGACGACCTCGCGCGCATCCACTACGCCGTGGGCCGCACGGCGCTGGTGACAACCGTCTTCATCGACGCGGACGGCCAGGAGCACGTGTGGCGCAAGGATGAGCGCCGTTCGCCCAACGCCTACGATGGCCTCTTCAACGGCATCATCGACGGCCGTATGCTGACCGATGGGACCTACACCTGGCGCATCACGGCCACGCCCGTGGAAGGCGGCGCGCCCAGCCAGGTCCAGGGGCGTGTGGTGATTCAGGGGGCGGACCAGTCGCGGCCGGACATTACGCAATTCACCGTGGTCCCCGCTGAGTTTACGCCCAACCAGGACGGTATCAACGACCGTGTCACGGTCAGCTATGTGCTGGCGAAGGCGGCTACCGCCCGCGTCTACCTGGAGGACGAGAAGGGGCGCTTCGTCGTCTCCTTGCTCGAACAGAAGAAGGGGCCAGTCGAGCCGGGCCAGCCGGGCCGCCACCAGTATGACTACGATGCCGGGGTGGACGCCGACGCGCCGCCGCCACCTGACGGCACGTACAACGTGGTGGTCGAGGCGCGGGATAGTCTCGGTATCACCGTCGTCGAGCGCAAGCCGTTGACCATCCGCGAGGGCGGCGTGCCGCGCGTGACCATCATGGACAGCGCGCTGGGACCGAGTGTCATCCCCCTCGGGGCGACGTTGAGTATTACGGCGACGGTCAAGAACATCGGGACGACGCCCATTCGTACCCAGGGGCCGCCGCCCGGTACGGTCTACACCCTCAACCAGAGCTATAATAGCCTGCGCCTGCCCCAATCCTCCGGCGCGTTCCGCCTGGGCGCGACGTGCGATGCCCTGGCCGTGGACCTCGACTACCCGTATCGCTGGCAGTTGGGCGACCCGTCCAAACTCGAACGGCGCAGTGTGGACGGGCGGACCCTACTCTGCCCGCCCGGCGCGCCCAACGGCCAGTGCCCCCTGGAAGAGCGCGCGGTGGGCGACAAGCTGTATGCCTATCTGCTGCCGGGCCAACTCGTCCAGGTGACAGGCCAGATTCGCTTTACGGATCCCCCTCTGCGCCGCACGACGCTGTGCTATCTGGCCCTCATCCAGGAGGACGTGCGCAAGCACGAGGAGTCGGTCAACCCCACGCGCATTACGGTGGAGTACTAAGTGGCGCGTCTCGCGGTGATCATCGTCAGCTATAACACACGCGACCTGCTGGCCGCCTGTCTTGAGTCTGTGGCCCGCGAGCTAGGCGACGGCAGCCTCTCCCTACTCCCTACTCCCTATTCCCTGGCCGCCTCCGTCCTTGTCGTAGACAACATTTCCCGCGACGGCAGCGCAGCCATGGTGGCGGAACGGTTTCCGTGGGTACGCCTGCTCACGCCGGGAGTCAACCTCGGCTTCGCCGCCGGCAACAACCTGGCGCTCCGCGCGCTGGGCTTCACCCCACGCGCGGACGAAGCCCCTCGCTCGGCGGCCGTGTTCGACAGCCTGACCCGCCTGGGTGGGCAGGACGATCCCCCAGACCACGTGCTCTTGCTCAACCCGGATACCGTCGTCCAACCCGGCGCCCTGTCCACCCTGGTCCAGTTTCTTCAGACCCACCCAGCGGCGGGCGTGGCGGGGGCGCGGCTGAGCTATCCCGACGGCCAGTTGCAGCACTCGGCGTTCCGTTTCCCTGGCCTGGCGCAAACCGCCCTCGACCTGTTTCCGCCGGCCGGCCGGCTGGCGCGGGTGATGGAGACGCCGCTGAACGGGCGCTATCCCCGCGCTCTCTACTTCGGCCAGACGCCGTTTGAGGTCGAGACACTACTGGGCGCGTGCCTCATGGCGCGGCGCGACGCCATCGAGGCGGCGGGGCTGCTGGACGAAGGCTTCTTCATGTACGCGGAAGAGTTAGACTGGTGCCGCCGCTTCCAGCAGGCTGGCTGGCGGCTGTACTGCGTCCCTACCGCCCACATCACTCACTTCGAGGGCCAGAGTACGCGCCAGTTCCGCGCCGCCATGTTTGTGGAGTTGTGGCGTAGCCGCCTGCGCCTGTTCGACAAACACTATGGCCCCGTCTATCGCGCCGCCCTGCGCGGCCTTGTCTGGCTCGGCATGACCTGGGGCCGCTGGCGTACAGTGGGGCCACAGGGAGAGGCGTATTCGCAGATAGTTACTCTGGTAGGTGGTCCCCTTATCCCCGTCTTGAATCACCAAGAACACGCACGGCACAAAGACACAAAGGGGAAAAATAAATAACCCTCGCGTCTTCGTGCCCTTTTTGCGCTAAGTGTAGGAGTTATGGAGTGAGATTGCGACATAAGCATGACGTATCCCCTCTCCCTCTGGGAGAGGGTTAGGGTGAGGGTCGGTGACCACCCCCACCATCACCGCTGTTGTCTTGACAAAGGACGAAGCACGTCACATCCGCGACTGTCTGGTGAGTGTCGCCTGGGCCGACGAACGGCTGGTCGTGGATTCGGGCAGCCACGATGGAACGCAGGGGCTGGTGATGCTGGAGGGGGCGCGGCTGGTGGAACGGCCCTGGCAGAACTATGCTGACCAGCGTAACGCCGCGTTGGGCCTGGTCACGACGCCCTGGACGCTGTTTGTGGATGCCGACGAGCGGGTCCCATCGGCCCTGGCCGATGAGATTCGCCAGGTCCTAGCGCAGACTGACGAGGCGGCCCCGGTGGGCTACTGGATACCGCGCCACAATTATATCTTTGGCCGACTGACACGCGGCGGCGGCTGGTGGCCGGACCATCAACTGCGGCTGATGCGAACCGATCGCGCGCGCTACGACCCCAACCGGCGGGTGCATGAACTGGTGCAATTGGACGGCCCGGCCGGCTATCTGAGCCACCCCTTCATCCACCTCAACTATGACTCCCTGACTCGGTTTCGGCGCAAGCAAGCCACCTATACCAGCTACGATGCTAGTATCATGTATGCCGCCGGACAGCGCGCCCGCCCCCACAACTTTATCCTCCAGCCGCTGCGCGAGTTTCACCGCCGCTTTATCACCTGGCACGGTTATCGCGACGGCTGGCACGGCCTACGCCTTGCCCTCTTGATGATGTACTACGAGTGGGTCAAGTACGTCAAGCTGTGGCGGCTGTGGCGGCGAGGAGAGGGCTAGCGGCGGATTCGGGGCGCCGCGCTGACCCCCCCGCGCCAGACAAGCTAAGCCCGCTGGTCTGACGGTCGGTAGCCCATCTGGCGTATCTTTGCCAGACGAGTCGAGTGGTGTTATAATCACCCTGCCGCCGCTCTGCCGACACCTGCCAGCCCAGGTGTGCGCGGCGGCTTTTGTCTCTGTGGGTGAGTGTAGACGGCGGCCTAATCGCTGCCGCCTGGAAGCCGCGCCATGCCTGGCGTGGTCGTTGGAGGACTGTTGCGTCGTTTTCTGTGGCTGATCATTCCCCTGGCCGTGCTCACCGGGTTGAGTACGCAGGTGTGGAGCCGCTCGGCTCTGCTTGAGAGCTTACCCCTCGCGCAACCGACGGGCGAGATCGGCGCGCCGACACCCTGGCCGACGTGGACACCGATTCCGACCCCGGTTGTCCCTTTGCCCACGCCGACGGCCTTGCCCTCGACGGCCAGTGACGCGAAGCTAGCCCAGTTTCCATTTGAGACCTGTGTCATCAGTTGGTGTGAGGAGTACTACAACGGCTTTGACCAGGGCGGTCCTCTCGGGGGCATTATCGCTGCGCGGCGGAGTAACGAGATTAGCTACTACTGGGGTCTAAAAAGTCCGACCGAAGGCTGGGCATCCAGTCAAGTTGGCGCGGATGGCTGGGCGGCCCGCTACCGCCGCCGTGTCCGCTTGATTACACCGGGTGTCTATCGTTTCTACATCTACCACGACGACGGCGTGAAGGTTCTCGTCAACAATGTCGCCGTCTGGCCCAACGACGAACTGTGGTCGCCAGCCGGACCGCCGACCACCTTCGACTACTTCCGCCGCGACGTGCAAGGCAACGAGAACTTGGATATCGAGATTCAATTCTATGATCGGGTCGGTATCGCCTACCTGCGCTTCTGGTGGGAGTTTGAGCCGTCATGCGAGCTAGACCCGGCGGGCGCCGACTGTCAGCGGTTCCCGCTATTCTTCAATGGCTGGCGCGGCGAATACTTCAACTCCCCCAATTACCCCACTGACAATTGGGAGCAAGCCGCCTGGGGCCAGTTTGAGGCGAATAACCTGACGGTGATCCGCGACGACCGCACGAGCGGTCCGGATGAGCCAGGACTGCCAGGGGAGGGTATCTATTTCGACTGGGCGCTCGCCCCTCCGGCCAACGGCATTTCCGCTGATGGCTTCATGGCTCGCTGGACGCGGCGCGTTCAACTCGCCGGCGGCAACTACCGTTTCTACCTCCGCACCGACGACGGCGGCCGGCTTTGGATTGGCAGCGGCAGTTCACTGGCCTGGCCGTACAATGATATGACGCTGTTGATTAACGACTGGCGCTGTCGGAGTACCGCCGGCTGTCAGTACGCGCCACCCCACACCATAATCCGCGATGTCTACTTAAAGCCGGGCGATTACGTGATCCGCGTCGAACTCCACGACATTCTTGGCAGCGCGACCATCCGGTTCTGGTGGGAGGCGCGCTGATGACCTACTCCAGCCTGCCGCGCCTGACACTCGTGCTTGCCCTCTTCATGCTGGCGAGCCTCAGCCTCCTGGCCTGGCAGCGGGGAGATGAGGCGGGCCGTGTCGCGGATAGCGCCGCCCGCCAGGGCGCGGCGCCCGAACAGGACACCCCAACGGTGACGCGCACCCTGGCCGCCGCGACCACCGCCGCGACGCGCACGCCGACCCCGACAGGCACGCCGACCCCGACAGGCACGCGGCCCGTCGGGACCGTCACGCCTGGCCTACCCCCGCGTCTCTACCTGCCGCTCATGGAACGTAGCGTGTACCGTCCGGCCTACAGTGGCCGGCTCATCTGGGCTGACAACCGCCTGGGGAACTGGGACATCTGGATTAGCGACGCCGATGGTATTCGCGCCCTTACTCAGGACTGGAACACCAGCGATGAGCTGGACGCTGTCCTGTCTCAGGATGGCCGCTATATTTATTTCGCTACCAACCGCGACGGCGATCGGTCACGGGTCGAGGACCGCCAGTTTGAAATCTACCGCATGAACGTGGACGGGTCAGGCCGCACGCGGCTGACCGAAACCCAGGGCTTCACCAGTGTCAACCCGGCCATCTCACCCAACGGGCAGTACATCGCCTTCACCTCGGATGCTGGCACGTTCAACTCACTCGACATTTACGTGATTCGAGCCTTTCAGCCAGGCGATGCGGCGATCAACGTGACCGACGCCGCACGCCTGACCTGGCCCGACGCGCCGCCTACCCTACGCCCGTCGCCGACCGTGCCATCGCCGACACCCAGCCCGACGACAACGCCCAGGGTTGACCCTACCTATACCCCCACCGCGACGCTGTCGGTCTACGACAACTACTTCCGCCAGTCTACCAGTCGGCAGCCGAGTTGGTCGCCCGATGGGTCTAAAATTGCCTTTGTCAGCAACCGCCAGTCGGGGAACCAGGGTTGCGGCCAGGAAGAGATTTATGTGATGCAAGCCGACGGTCGGAACCAGCAGCGCGTCACCTGCTCGCGTGGTCAGAACCTGTGGCCGCGCTGGTCGCCCGATGGCAACCGCCTGGCCTTTATCTCCAACCGTGATGGCAACTGGGAACTCTACACCATTCGGGTGGACGGCGCCGACGAACGGCGGATGACCCGCAACCAGACCGTGGATACGCAGCCGACCTGGGTGCGCAATACACTGGACCTGGCCTTTGTGGGCATCTGTCGGAACCCATTGGACAATTCTTTCCGCTACGGCATTTGTCTCATGCGCGATAGCACCTCGCCTGACCCGCGCCTCGTGATCCCGGCCCAAACCGACGTGTATGCGCCCTGGTGGGGTCAATAAGGAGCGATCAAAAACGCCCGTCCTCGCAGTCGAGGACGGGCGTTTTTGCTAACGGACGAAATGGTGTTACACCGGCAGGACGCAGGACGCCTCGGCATCACGGCCCTTGCGGCTTACCTCAAACTCAACCGCCTGGCCTGGCGCCAGGGCGGTGACTCCTTCGAGGGCTGAGTGGTAGAAGCGGTACTCATGGCCGCTGGCATCGTCTACCACCGTGCCAAGGCCGCGCGTCGCATCGTAGGCCTTGACATGGCCGTAGGACAGGATGGTGTACTGTCCGGCATATTCGTCCACCTCAGGACGGTGGGCGGACGATGGAGGAGGGAGCGGGGCCATGGTCCGGGGCGGAGGCGCGGTTACAGCGGGTGTTTCCTTCGGCCTCGGTCTTTCGTCTTCCGCCGCTTCACGCGGCGCGCAACGCGGGCACTGCTCAGGCGGCACGACGGGGAGACCCGCGTCGGCCAACTGACGCTGCTCTTCGACGGTGAAGACGAACGTGCGCCCACAGGTGGCGCACTGGACCAACTGATCCGTGAAGCGGCCAGGCGGAGGTGCAACGGGCGCGGTTTTTACGCCCGGCGGGCTAATCTTGGATGAACGACGGCGTGACGAACCTCGCATAATCAGGCTTCGCTCTCCGCCGGCGCCGGTTCGGCGACCGGCGTGCTGGCCGCCTCAGGCGCCGCCTCGACCGGCGCAGTCTCCGCGGCCGGCTCGCCCTCCTGCGGCGCCTGCTTGAGGCTCAGGCTGACACGCTTGTTGGGCATGTCCACCTTCAGCACCTTGAGGGTGTATACCTCGCCCTCGCGGACGACATCGCCTGGGTTGGTCACGGAACGATCGTTGGTCAGCTCGGAAATATGGATGAGACCCTCAACGCCCTCATCAATGCGGGCGAAGGCGCCAAACTTGGCGAGATTGGTGATCGTGCCGCGAACTAACTGCCCCGTCTGGAAGCGCTGTTCCAGGTCGGACCAGGGGTCGGCGCGGAGGCGTTTCATGCTCAAGCCGATGCGGTTGCGGTCGCGGTCCACGTTCAAGACGTAGACCTCCACCTCTTGCCCGACCTTGAGCACGTCCTTCGGCAGGGCATTGCGGTCCCAGGACAACTCGGACACGTGGATCAGCCCGTCGGCTCCGCCCAGGTCCACAAACGCGCCAAAGTCGGTGATGGAGGTGACGCGGCCCTTGACTGTCGCGCCCTCGCGCAACTGGTCGAGCAGGCGCTCCTTTTGGCCCTTGCGCCACTCTTTCCAGGCCACGCGCTCGGAAGCGATGAGGCGGCGCTGACGGCGGTCCACCTCGATGACCTTGATCGGGATGGTCTGGCCGACCATGTGCGCCAGGCTATCGCCCTGCCCGGCGTTGACGATGTGGGAACGCGGGATAAAGGCCTGTAGCTGACCGAACTGGGCGATCAGGCCGCCCTTGTTCTGGCCGATGACCTTGGCTTCCACGATCTCGCCGCTCGTCAGCAACTCATTGGCGCGGCTCCAGTCCTGCTGGCTGCGCGCCTGGCTGAGCGAGAGGAGAATCTCGCCGTTCGCCATATCCGTCTTGAGGACGTAGACCGTCACTTCGTCGCCGACCTTGATGCGGGCCACTGCTTCCGGCCCTAACTTCTCCAGGTCCTGGGAGGTCACAACGCCTTCGGTCTTGGCCCCAATGTCTACCACCAGACGGTCAGGCGTCTTCTCGACGACGATGCCCGTGCGCGTCTCGCCACGTTGGAGTTCCTGGTAGCCGTAGGCGTCTGATTCGAGCGCCGCCCACATGGGGGACTGCTCTTTCTCTTGGTTCGTCTTTTGCTCGTGGTTCACTCGCCCCTCTCACTGTGAGTGATGCGTGATACATGAGTATTATAGCACAATTCATATATCACGCATCATCTCTCACGCGAAATTTAGAACTCTAACTCCTCTTCCTCTTCGTAGTCCTCTTCGTCGTCGAAGTCGAGGTCCTCATCCTCCTCCTCGAAGGCGTCCTCTTCCTCTTCGCCGTCAATGTCACCCACGAAGTCGAGGTCGGTATCAAACTCGTCGTCGAACGTATCACCCTGGACCAGGTGCTGCCCCGACTCCTCGATGGAGGCATTGGCCCGCTCGCGGAAGCCAGTGCCCGCGGGGATCAGCTTGCCGATGATGACGTTCTCCTTGAGTCCGTACAGCATGTCGACCTTACCCGCGATAGCCGCGTCGGCCAGCACGTTGATGGTGTGCTGGAACGAGGCCGCCGACAGGAAGCTATCAGTGGCCAGGGCGGCCTTGGTGATGCCCAGCAGAATGGACGTGGCCGTGGCCGGGCGGCGGCGGCTCGCCACCAGGCGGGCGTTGTTTTCCTCAAACTCCAGGCGGTCAATCAAGTCGCCGGGCAGCAACTCGCTGTCGCCGGGGTTCTTGACGCGCACCTTGCCCAGCATGTGCCGCAGCACGATCTCAATGTGCTTGTCGTTGATGTTCACGCCCTGCGAGCGGTACACCTTCTGGATCTCGCCGAGCATGTATTCCTGCGTCGCCTCGCGGCCCTGGATCGCCAGGACGCGGTGCGGGTTCTTGGCGCCCTCGGTCAACTGCGTGCCGGGGTCCACGATGGCGCCTTCCTCGACGCGAATGCGGGCGCCAGGGGCAATCGGGTAGGACTTGACCTCCTGGTTATCGTAGCTGACGAATACGGCGTTCCGCTCGACAGCCACGCGGCCGGCGGTACGAGCCAGGATCGCCGTCCCGCCGGCCTGCATCAGCAGATCGCCCTGGTTGACCTCTTGCCCGTCCTCTACCTTCACCGTGAAGTCGGGAAGCCGGTCGTAGCGGTCGCGCACAAGCGTCTGGGCGACGATGCGGATTTCCCGCATCCCCTCGTCCAGGCGGTGAATCTCGACGCGGCCGCCAATCTCGGCAATCTCGGCCTCGCCCTTGGGGATGCGGGCCTCGAACAACTCCTGGACACGCGGCAAACCGTGGGTGATGTCCGTCGCGCCGGCGACACCACCCGTGTGGAAGGTACGCAAGGTCAATTGCGTGCCCGGCTCGCCAATAGACTGAGCAGCGATGATACCCACCGCCTCCCCGATCCCGACCATGCCGCCGCGCGCCAGGTCGCGGCCGTAGCACATGATGCACAGTCCGTGGCGCAGGCTGCACGTCAGCGGCGAGCGCACATAGACCTTCTTGACCCCAGCCGTCTCGATGCGATCCAGCTCCGGGAAGTCGAGCATGACGCCGTTCTCGACGATGATTTCACCCGTCTTGGGATCCGTTACCGGTCCCTGGGTATAGCGGCCATACAGACGCTCGCGCAGGCTCTCGCCTGAGCCTTTGATGTCGCGGTCGGCGATCATCAGACCGTTGCGCGTGCCGCAGTCCTCGGAGTTGATGATGGCGTCCTGGGCCACGTCCACCAGGCGGCGGGTCAGGTAGCCAGCGTCCGCCGTGCGGAGCGCGGTGTCGGCCAGACCCTTGCGCGCGCCGTGGGTCGAGATGAAGTACTCCAGCGCGGTCAGACCCTCGCGGAAGTTGGAGCGAATGGGCAGCGCGATGATGCGGCCAGCCGGGTCGGCCATGAGGCCGCGCATGCCGGCCATCTGACGGATGGGCTGGAAACCGCCCTTGGTGGAACCCGATTGCGCCATGTGGCGGAGCGGGCTGTAGCCGGGAATGGACTTCTGCACGGCCTTGGTGACTTCGTCCGTCGCCTTTGTCCACAGCTCGACCGTCTTGACGTACTGCTCTTCCTCGGTAATCAGACCACGGCGGAACTGGCGCTGAATCTCCTCGACCTCGCCGCCGAAGCGGTCCAAAATCTGAGGCTTCTCCTCAGGCACCGTGATGTCTTGGACGGCGATGGTGATGCCAGAGCGGGTGGCGTACTGGAAGCCGAGCGACTTGATGGCGTCCACCAGGTCGGCTGTGGCCGACTGGCCGATGATCTGATACGCCTCACCCACCAGGTCCTGGAGTTCGCCCTTCGCCAGCAGGCGGTTGACGAAGCGGATTGGCTCCGGCAGAATCTGGTTGAAGATGACGCGCCCAACAGTGGTCTTGATGGCCCGATACTGAGGCTGTTCGTCCGCGAAGCGCTTGTTTGTGTCCGGGTCGTAGTACGTCGTCGTGTAGACGGTGATGGGCGTGTGGACTTCGATGTGGCCGAGTTGATAGGCCATCAGCACTTCGTCCAGTAAGGTCTTAGGCACGCCGGTGCCGTCGCCATTCTGGCGTGTCGGGTCAGGGTCGGCAAACACCCACGACTGGTCGGCGCCCCTGGCCTCTGGGTTTGGCTCCATGGTCAGGTAGTAGCAGCCGAGGACCATGTCCTTGGAGGGGCCAACGATGGGTTCGCCGCTGGCGGGCTTGAGCAGGTTCTGCGAGGCCAGCATCAGGCGGCGGGCTTCGTCCTTGGCGGCCTTCGATAGCGGCACGTGGACGGCCATCTGGTCGCCGTCAAAGTCGGCGTTGAAGGCCGCGCAGACGAGCGGGTGGATCTGGATGGCGTTGCCTTCGACCAGCAGCGGCTGGAAGGCTTGGATACCCAGGCGGTGCAGTGTCGGCGCGCGGTTGAGCAGCACCGGGTAGTCCTCGATGATTTCTTCGAGAACCGTCCAGACCACATCGTCCATGCGCTCGATGAGGCGCTTGGCGCCCTTGACGTTGTGCGCGTGGCCGTACTCGACCAGCTTGCGCATGACGAAGGGCCGGAACAGTTCCAGGGCCATGCCCTTGGGCAGACCGCACTGGTGCAGCTTGAGGTGCGGGCCGATGACGATGACCGAGCGGCCGGAGTAGTCCACGCGCTTGCCGAGCAGGTTACGGCGGAAGCGGCCCTGCTTGCCCTTGAGCATGTCGCTCAGGCTCTTGAGCTTGCGCTTGCCGCTGCGGCTGACCGCGCGGCCGCGACGGCCGTTGTCAATCAGGCTATCCACCGCTTCTTGCAG
>JAHCIP010000176.1 GCA_026129165.1 Anaerolineae bacterium | reverse complement strand
TCCTTGAAGCCCACCTCCAGGGGTAGGCGTCGCGCCTATCTGTTGACGAAGCCCCCTCTATCTCATCACTGGGGATAGAGGGGATTGTCTTTCTTTGCCTGTTGTCGCTTGGTCTGGTTGACCTCAAAAGCCGACCTTGCTATACTTCGGTTCTATACCAACACCCATCAACAAAGCCAACGACGATGCAATTCGAGTGGGATGAGAGGAAGAACGAGCAGAACATCCGACGTCACGGTATAGACTTCGCCGATGTGAGAGTCTTATTCTTGGGGCCACGACTGACGGACCTCGATGATCGTGAGGATTACGGCGAAGATCGCTGGATTAGCATAGGGATGATAGCCAACGGAGTGGCTGTGGTGATCTGGACCGAACGGCTGGGTGATGTGATCCGGATCATATCAGCTCGAAAGGCAAACAAGCATGAACGCGCACGATACGAAGACTACCTCAAGAACGAACTGGGAGCGTTTGGCGGAGATGGAGGATGAGGAGATTGACTACTCCGATATTCCGCCCCTAACCGACCAGTTCTTCACTCGCGCCCGCCTTGAACTGCCTAACACCGTTGTCGTGGATCCCGATATTCTCGACTGGTTCAAAAACCGAGGCGAGGATTACACGGCTCGGATTAACGCTGTCCTCAGACATTATATCAAGAGGCAGGAGGAAGCAGCCTGAGTGGATATTCGCCCTATCCGCACGGAAGCCGACTACGACACGGCGCTAGCCGAAGTGGAGCGCCTCTTCGAGGCACAGCCAAATACGACAGAGGGGGATCGCCTCGACCTTCTGACCGCCCTCGTCGAAGCCTACGAGGCGCGGCAGCACCCCATTGCCCCGCCTGACCCCATCGAGGCTATTCTCTACTATCTCGAAAGTCGGGGACTCACGCGCCGTGATTTGGAGCCGTATATTGGCAGTCGGGCGCGCGTGGCCGAGATACTCAATCGCAAACGCCCGCTGACCCTTGACATGATCCGCCGCCTCCATGCTAGTCTCGGCATCCCGGCGGAGGTTCTCATTCAGCCCTACGCGACCGGCGACGCAGCTTAACGACCCCTGTTATTGGTAGTTGCCCTCCCTCTTGCCTTGTGCTATACTCACCCGCCAGGCTGTACCCCACGCCCGCCTCAACTTTACCGTGTCCTAACACAAGCCTTAATCTTCCTTGATACCACGCCGGTATACTCACCTGGAAGAACCTATCTTGTCCCATAGCAGGAGGACGTCCCCATGAGTGATGGTCAAGTGACCTCGCAGACTCTGCTTGAGTCCCTAATGAAGGAGGAGCGCCGTTTCGCCCCGCCGGCTGAATTTCGCGCCAATGCCTGGGTCAACGACGCGACGCCCTACGAGGAGGCCGCCCGCGACTTCGAGAGCTTCTGGGCCAGCCACGCCGAGAACGAGTTGCACTGGTTCAAGCCGTGGGACACCGTGCTGGACGCCAGCAACCCACCCTTCTTCAAGTGGTTCAGCGGCGGCGAGACCAATATCTGCTATAACTGCGTGGACCGCCACACCCAAAGCTGGCGCCGCACCAAGGCGGCCATCGTCTGGGAGGGCGAGCCGGGCGACTCGGTCACGCTGACCTACCAGGACCTGCACCGCGAGGTCCAGAAGTTCGCCAATGTCCTCAAAGGGCTGGGAGTCAAGAAAGGCGACCGCGTCAGCATCTACATGGGCATGGTGCCGGAACTGCCCATCGCCATGCTCGCCTGCGCCCGCATCGGCGCGCCCCACTCTATCGTCTTCGGCGGTTTCAGCGCGGACTCGCTGCGCGACCGCATCAACGATGCCCAGGCTAAAGTCCTGATTACCCAGGACGCCGCCTGGCGGCGCGGCAAGCCCGGCCCCCTCAAGCCCATCGCCGACCAGGCCGTGAGCCAGACGCCGTCCATCGAGAAGGTGGTCGTGCTGCGTCGGGCCGGTGACGCCTTCCCGGTCGAGATGACGCCGCAGCGCGACTACTGGTGGCACGAACTCATGGCGACCGCCGACCGCGATTGCCCCTGCGAACACCTGGACGCCGAGCACCCGCTCTATATCCTCTACACCTCCGGCACGACGGGCAAGCCCAAGGGCATCCTGCACACCACGGCGGGCTACAACCTCGGCACGCACATGACCACCAAGTGGGTCTTCGACCTCAAAGAGGACGACTATTATTGGTGTACCGCCGACATCGGCTGGGTGACGGGCCACAGCTACATCGTCTACGGTCCACTATCTAACGGCGCGACGACGGTGATGTACGAAGGCACGCCCGACTACCCCGACAAGGACCGCTTCTGGGCCATCATCGAGAAGTATCGCATCAACGTCTGCTACACCTCGCCCACCGCCATCCGCACCTTCATGAAATGGGGCACGGAGTACCCGGCCCGCCGCGACCTGAGCAGCCTGCGCCTGCTCGGCACCGTGGGCGAACCCATCAACCCCGAAGCCTGGATGTGGTACCACGAGAACATCGGCCACGAAAAGTGCCCCATTGTGGACACCTGGTGGCAGACCGAGACGGGCATGATTCTCATCACCCCGCTGCCCGGCTATGTCACCACCAAGCCTGGCACGGCGACTATCCCCTTCCCCGGCGTGGTGGCCGACATCATTGACGAGAACGGCGAGCCGGTGGCAGCCAATACGGGCGGCTACCTTATCCTGCGCAAGCCCTGGCCCGCCATGCTGCGTACCTTCTGGGGCGACGACCAGCGCTATGTTGCCACCTACTGGAGCCGCTTCCCCGGCGTCTACTTCACGGGCGACGGCGCGCGCCGCGACGAGGACGGCTACTACTGGGTGACGGGCCGCGTGGACGACGTGGTCAACGTCTCCGGCCACCGCCTGTCCAACATCGAAATCGAGAGCACCCTGGTGGCGCACCCCGCCGTCGCCGAGGCCGCCACCATCGGCCGCAACGACGCCATCAAGGGCCAGGCCATCTCGGCCTTCGTCGTCCTCAAGGCCGGTAACGCGCCGACCGAGGCGCTCAAGAAGGACCTGCGCGACTGGGTGGCCCAGAAGATCAGCCCCATTGCCCGTCCCGACGATATCTACTTCAGCGCCGACCTGCCCAAGACGCGCTCGGCCAAGATCATGCGCCGCCTGCTGCGCGACATCGCCGAGGGCCGCATTCTGGGCGACACGACGACGCTCACCGACCCCGGTGTGGTCCAGGAAATCAAGCAGCGTTACATCACCGAGGGCCGCGAAGAAGGCTAAAGGGTCACAGGGGCGTCGGGTACTCCCCTGGCGCCCCTGGGGCAAAAACAACCGAGGGATTGGGTAGGGGGTAACCCTTGTGGTTGCTCTGGACAGGCACAGGGGCTGCCCCTACCCCTGCCGAATGAACCCTCGCCTGGCGCTGAACGCCGGGCAGTGCAGCCGCACGGGGCAGGCGGGACACCCGGCGCTGGGGTGTGGGTCGAACGGGCCAGACTGAACGGCGCACGCCAGGGCCGCCAACCTGGCCGCGTTCCGCGCTTGCTGCGTCGGCGTATAGTGGACGTCGACGCGGTCGAGCGTGCGTAGGTTCAACTGGGCGACGACGACCCGCGGAGCGCGTTGAAACGTGCGCTGGCCCAGCAGAAAGTAGATGAATGTTGGCAGATCGGCGGCCAGCTCCTCCTCGCTTGGCGTCAGACCCCGCGCCGATGTTTTGTAGTCGAGAACCAGGACGCTCCCATCGGCGACGTGAGCCAGGTGGTCTACCCGACCGCGCAGCCGCACCCGTTCCCCATTGAGCGTCATGTCCTGCGTCAGCATCACCTCCGTCTGGACGCGCTCCCCCCTCGGCGGCCTTACCACCCGCAGGTACTGCTCCAGAACCGCCACCCCCTCGTCAAAATACTTCCCCTCCTGCTCCGCCCCCTCGTACTGCCCGCGCCACCAGTTCGCGCTCAACAGAGCGACGGGCGAGACGCGCCGCGCCGCTGTCGGGCTGAGGCGGTGGTACGCCTTGAGCGCGGCGTGGAGGCTCGATCCGAAGGCCAGCGCTGGCGACTCGACGGGCGCCAGGGGCGTGACCTGGGCGACATAGCGCAGGTGGTAGCGTAGGGGACACAGGAGATAGTCACGGACCCGCGACGGCGTCAGGCGCAGCATAGTTCCCCCTGATAGACAGGTTTATCTCCAGGAGGGAAATCGGCTACAATTCCTGTCACTCCAGTTGGCGGGTGAGGAGAGAGTATGTCAGGCGCGTTGGCCCTGGTGGGCGCGGGGGAGTATCTGCCGAAGATAGACCGGGTGGACCGCTGGCTGCTCGACCGGCTATCGTCGCCCGCGCGGGTGATCTGCCTGCCCACGGCGGCGGGTCAGGAGGGCGAGGAACGGATTGGCTACTGGATGCGGCTGGGTGTCGGGCATTTTGCGCGGTTGGGCGCGCAGGCCGAGGCGCTGCCGATCATTGACCGCGACAGCGCGCTCAACATGGACTACGCTGCCCGCATCCGCGCCGCCCAGTTCGTCTATCTCTCAGGGGGCCGGCCAGCGTATCTGCACGAAACGCTCATCGGTACCCCGGTCCTGACGGCCATTCTGTCGGTGCTGGATAATGGGGGCGTGGTAGCGGGCTGTAGCGCCGGGGCCATGATCTGGGGCGAGCAATTCCGCAGCCTGCGCACCATGCCTCTCTGGCAGCCAGGCTTCAACCGCGTGCCCGGTGCTACCATCATACCCCACTTCGACGAGATGCCCGAGGCCATGCTCCACACTGCCTGGCACTCACGTCCAACGGGCTTATCGGTGCTGGGTGTCGACCGCGACACGGCGCTGATTTTGGCCGATGGGGTGGCGTTGGCCCGTGGCGCGGGTGGTGTCACGGTGTGGAATGCCACCCGCAAGAGGCGTTATACCGATGGGGAAGCGGTGGTGTGGCCGTAAGTGCAAGGTCAAAGATTAGTGTGGACTCTTGAGGATATGACTCGCGCTCCATCCATCACTCTGACCGACCAGCAGCAGGCCATCGTCGCCCATGACGGCGGCCCAGCGTTAGTCTTCGCCGTGGCGGGCGCGGGTAAGACGACAGCGCTAGCGTATCGCATCGAACGGCTGGTGCGCGAGGGCGTCTTCGCGCCGGGCCGCATCCTGGCGACCTCCTTCGGGCGGGCAACGGTGGACGCCATTCGCGGCCGGCTCGCCCCGTGGCCCGCCTGCGCCCCCGTCACCGTCAGCACCCTGCACCGCATCGGCAATCAGGCCGTGCGTCGGGCGGCCGACCGGCGGCTGATCCTCCTATCGCCTAATCATCCCCGCGTGGACGGGCTGGAACGGCAACTGTTGACCCAGGCCCGCAGCCTGGCCTACCGCCGTCAGGCCCCCTATGCCGCCGAGTTGGATGCGCTGGACGACGAGGATTTCCTGGCCTATGTGAGCCGCTGCAAGGGCAACCTGGCCTACGCCGACCTGGAGGCGGCTGAACTGCCCCCGGCCGCCCTGCGCCTGGCGACCCAGGCCGCCCCGCCCGACGGGCTGCCCTGGTATCTGGACCTCTACCGGCTCATGGAGGAGATACGGCGGCGCGAGGGCGTGTACACCTTCGATGACATGCTCATGACAGGCTGGGAGGTCATGGTCAAGCACCCTGACCTGTTGCAGTCCATCCGAGGCCAGTACGACTGCGTCATGGTGGACGAGTTCCAGGACATCAACCTGGCTCAGTCCGAAATCCTGGACCTGCTGACGGCGACGCACCGCAACTACATGGCGATTGGCGATGATGACCAGACGGTCTACGAGTGGCGCGGCGCGAACCCGCGCTTTATCCTCGATTTCCCCCGCCGCTACGGAGCTAAGACCTACTACATGACCGACTGCTTCCGCTGCCAGGCGGCGCAGGTGGTCCTGGCGAACCGCGTCATCGAGCACAACCGCGTGCGCCAGCCCAAGCGGCTGAGCCTGACTCAGGGCTTCGGCGGGCTGACGCGGGTGCACAAGGCGGCGAGCGAGGAGGCCATGGCGCGGGCGCTGGTGCAGCAGATTCGGGCTGATCTGGCCGAGGGCGTCCCGCCTAATGAGGTCGCCATTCTCGTGCGCCTCTATGCGCAGACGCCCTACATCGAGCAGAGTCTCATCGAGACCGGCACACCCTACCGCCTGGAGGGCAGCGCGCCGTTCTACCAGCGGACGGAAATCGGCGTCCTCCTGGACTACTGTACCATCGGCTGGATGCAGCGGGTCATGGCCGCCGGCCGGCCCCTGGACGCGGCGGCCGCCGAGGGCTTCAGCCAGGCGTGGGCCAGGGTCTACTTTCAACCCAAGCGTTATATCACGAAGGAATTGGCGGAACGGACGCGGCTGGCGGTGGTCCAGGACGGGCTGACGCCGGGCCAGGCCATTCGTCAGGTCAAGCTGACCGCCACCTCGACGCGGCTGGCCGATACGCTGCTCCGTCTGGCCCGCGACCTGGAGTGGCTGGCGGGGGTAGTCGAGACGCGGCCCGCGTCGGACGTGCTGCGCGAGTTGGAGGCGCGGCTCCAGTACCGCGACTATCTCAAGCGGCACAGCGGCTTCCGCGAGACGGGCGCGGGTCGGGCGGCGGGTGTCACGGCATTTATTGCCTACGCGCGGGGCAAGGGGACACTCGGCCAGTTTCAGGCGCACTTGAGCGCGCTGGCCCAGGCGGCCCAGGCCGACGACCCAACGGCGCCGCGCCCCGCTGTGACGTTGACGACCATCTTTCGCGCCAAGGGCCTGGAGTGGACGACCGTGCTCGTCCCCCACTGCAACCAGGGCACGCTGCCCTTTGGCGAGGCCGAACGGCTGGAGGAGGAGCGCCGCCTGCTCTACGTCGCCATCACCCGCGCCAAACGCAACCTGCACCTGTACCACGTGGAAGGCCAGCCGGTGTCGCAATTCCTGGAGGAGGCGCGCCACCAGAAGACGCTGCGGCAAGTCCAGACGCTGGCTGAGACGCTGGGCCGGCCGCCGGACGGCTGGGAGGCGCGCGACGCGCTGCGCCTGGTGCGCTACCCGGTGGGGCTGCACCTGGAACGCTACTTCGATCAGTGGTGGGCCGCGCCCGACGATGTGAAGCAAGGCATGGCGCAGACCGTTCAACGCGCCTACGCGGCCCTGGTCCACCGCCGCGGCACGGCGATGGGCGGCGAGGAAGCCCGCGCCCTGGCCCGCTGGCAGACCCTGGCGAGCCTATCGCCCGATGAGACGCCGACCGACTTCCCCGGTCTGGAGAGCGTCTTACCCAGGCCCAAACCGACCCACTCCCCCACCCCCCGCCGTGTCTCGCCCGTGACGGCTCCCACGCCTCCACCTTCTCCGCCTCTGCCGCGCCGTATGACCCCAGGGGCGCGGGTGAGGCACCAACGGCTGGGCGAGGGGACACTACTCCATATCGGCGGGGGCGTGGCGACGGTGGATTTCCCAGAGCGGGGTGTGCGCTACCTGCCCCTCGCCACCCTGACAGAAGTTGCGTGATTCACCCACCGCGCCTAGACTTCCCCCCATGCTCGACGTGCCTTCCCTCCTCCGCCTGATGCTGCTGATCCCGCTGCTCCTGGTTCTGCCAGGCAGTGCGCTCATGGCCTGTCTGCCCGCGCCGTGCCACCCTGAGGCCCGTGCCAGCACAATAGTCGAGGCGGCCTGGCGTGTCGTCCTCGCCAGCCTGGTCCTCAGCGGTTGGACGGCCGAGGTCCTGGCCGAACTGGGCCAGTTCCGGCTGCGAACCTTCTTGCTGGTCGTCGTCGTCGGCAGCCTGGCCCTGTGGGCGATCCCTCTGCTCCTGCGCCGCCAACCGCTGCGGGCGACCCTGGCGTCCGTCTTCTCGGCCAGTAGTCAGTATTCCGTAGTCAGTAGCCAGTATTCAGCCTTCAATCCTCTGTCTTCCGTCCTCCGTCTGCCGCCTGCCGTCTTTCCCCTGACCCTGTTCCTGGGCGCGCTCGCTCTGTTTGCCCGGCCCCACGAAACGATCCTCGGCGCGGCCGACGCGGGCGTGTACATCGCGCGAGCCGCCCACATCGTCCGCACGGGCGGCATTGTGGTTCACGAGCCAACACTGGCCGCGCTGCCCGCCGACCAAACCGCGCAATTGCTCCAGGTCGTACCCGAGACGCCCGACATTCCCTTGCGCTTCCCCGGCGTGTATGCCGTAGACCCGGCCCACGGCGTCAGTCTGCCCCAGTTCTTTCCCCTGTTCCCGGCCTGGCTCGCGGTCTTCTACGCCCTCGGCGGTGTGTGGGCCAGCCTGTGGGCGCTGCCCCTGTTCGGCGCGTTGGGCGTTCTCAGCGTCTACTACGCCGGCCGCTGGGCTGTCGGCCCAACGGCCGCCGCAGTCGGAGCCATCGGCTTGACCCTGCTTGCCCCGCAGGTCTGGTTCAGCCGCTACACCACAACCGAGACATTCACCCAGGCGCTGCTGTGGACCGGGGTCGCCGCTTTCGCCGTCTATGTCGCCGCGGACGCGCCGCCGCGCCTCGGCGTTCTGGCCGGGCTAACGCTTGGTGCCGTTCTCCTGACGCGCATTGATACCCCGTTTGTCCTGGCCCTTCCCGTGGGGCTGGCCCTGTGGGGCCTGCTCCGTGCCCAGCCCGCAACCGGTCGGCTGACGCCTCGTGCGCTACTGCTGGATCGGCCGCGGACCATGCTGGCTCGCTACGGCGCGTTCCTGCTGCCCATGACCTTGCTGGCGGCCCACGCCAGTCTGCACGCGCTCCTCTTCGCCTACCCCTACGTCGAGTCTACGTCGGGCATCCTGACTATGCGCGAACTCGCGCCCGCCGCTGGCCTGGTGGTCGGCGTGGCCCTGGGGAGCCTCGCCGTCATCGCCTGGCGGTCGCGCCGCCTCGTCTCGCTGCGAACAGCCCCGCTGACGGTGAGCGCAGGGGGGCGGCCGCAACCGTCCATTGCCTTCATCGGCCTATCCTCGACCCAACTGGGAGCCGTCGTCCAGCCGGTGCGTGCCCTGCTGGGGCTGGGTATCCTGGCCCTGGGGCTGTGGGCCTATTTCATTCGGCCCCTCGGCGACGAGACGCTGGTCTATAACACCTGGTACGCTGGCACGCTGGTCATCGCCAAGCACCAGACGCTGCTCCAGTTGGGCTGGTATCTGTCGCCGGTGGGGGTGCTGCTGGCTCTGGTCGGCGCGGCCCTGGCCGCTTACCAGGGGCGCGGTTCGCGTGTTTGGCTCCTGCTGGCCGTCGGCCTGCTCTTCTCGCTGCTCTACCTGTCCCACCCGCTGAACAACACGCGCCATATCTATGTCATGCGCCGCTACGTGCCCGCCGTGCTGCCCGCCTTCGCCCTGTGCGCGGGCTATGCGCTGGCGTGGGTAGCTGGCCCTCCGTCTTCCGTCCTCCGTCCTTCGTCGTCGGTCCGCCTGGCAATGGCGGGGCTGATGGGGGCCATGGCGCTGGTGGGCATTGTGCCGGTGACGGCGCGGATTATAGCTCAATCCGAACTGGCGGGGACGGTGGAGCAGGTGGCGCGGCTGGCCGACCGCTTCGAGCCAGATGCCGTCATCCTGCTGCGCGACCCGGATACGGTAGGGACGGCCGCCGTCCTGGGGACACCGCTCCAATTCATCCACGGCCGCGACACTTTTGTCGTCCAGGGGGATATTGACCCGCCGCGCGTCGCAGGGATGCTCCAGACCTGGCGCGTCGCCGGTCGCCCGGTCTACATTGGCCTGGCCGACGGCGCGGCGTGGCCGACGCTGCCTGGTTTCACCCTCACGCCGCTGGGCCGCGCCGAGGTCAACACCCACGTCCTCGAAGCGCCCTTCGACCACGTGCCGGCCGAGTGGGTTCCCCACCAGCGCAGCCTGGACCTGTACCGCGTCAGCCCGTAGCTGTCAGCCCTCAGCCCTCAGCTTTCAGCTTTCAGCTTTCAGCCATCTGCTGCTCACTTCACGCTTCACGCCCACTCTTTACTGACTACCGACGACTGACTACCCTATACTGGCCTTATGCGTATCCTCCACGTCACCCACCAATACCCGCCTGACCGACGCGGCGGGGTCGAGGTCTACACCCAGGCGCTCGCCGAGGCCCAGGCCCGCCAGGGTCACACCGTCGCCGTCCTCCACGGCTGGGCGGACCGGGTGAGTACAGCTCCGCTTCATGATCAAAGATTAAAGACTGATGATTGGAACTTAAGCGGTGGAGCATTAGCCTCAAATCCAATCCTTAGTCATCAGTCATCAATCCTCAATCCTCGATCCTCAATCCTCTTCTTCGCCACCACCCCCCGCCCGGCCCGCCACCCGCTCGAAGCGTTTATCCGGTCGTTCCACAACCCGTCGTTGGACCGGGCGTTTGCCGCGTGGCTCCAGGACTTTCAGCCCGATGTCGTTCACATCCAGCACCTCAAAGGGCTATCGGCGCGACTGCCGCTGGTGGCGAAGCGGCTGAGCGTCCCCGTCGTCTACACACTCCACGATTGGTGGACCTTCTGCGGCAACGCCCAACTCGTGCGCCACACCGGCAAGCTGTGCGATGGTCCCTTCCTGTGGCTCAACTGCGCCGACTGCGCCGCCCACCACAACACCGTCGGCTCCCCCGTCAATCCTCAATCTTCAGTCTTCTATCTTCAGACGACCCTCGCCCTGGCCGCCTCGCCCGTCGTGGCCGCCCTGTTCGCCTACCGCGAGCGGCTGCTCGAAGCGAGTCTGCGCGCCGCCGACGTGGTCATCGCGCCGACGGCCTTCGTCCGCGACCGCTACGCCCAGCAGGGCCTGGCCGACGACCGCTTCCGCGTCGTCGAGCACGGCATTGACTACCCGGACGACGGAAGACGGAGGACGGAGGACGGGGCGGAGAAGGCGGAAGGCGAAGGGGTCACGGGCGAGGAAATACGAAATACGCATCACGCAGTACGCATTGGCTACCTCGGCGGTCTGTCATGGCAAAAGGGGGTGCACGTCCTGGTGGAGGCGTTCAACGCGCTGCCGCCGGAGCGGGCCAAACTCGTCATCTATGGCGACCCACGCCCCTTCCCTGACTACGTGGCCCGGCTTAGAGCACTGGCTCGCCATCCGGGCATCCGCTTCGCTGGTCCCTACGCCCCCGATGACCGCTGGCGTATCCTGGCCGACCTGGACCTGATCGTCGTGCCGTCGGTGTGGCCGGAGATTTCGTCGCTGGTGACGCAGGAGGCGTTCGCCGCTGGCGTTCCGGTGGTGGCGTCGCGGGTCGGCGCGCTCGCCGGCCGGGTGCGGGATGGGGTGGATGGCCGGCTCGTCCCGCCGGGCGACGTGGCGGCCCTGGCCGCCGTCCTGGCCGACCGCGTCCACCGCCCAGAAGAACTGGCCCGCGTGCGGCGGGGCGGTCGCCCGCCCCGGACGCTAGCCGATCATGTGGCAGAGATTGAGGAGATTTACCGGACCCTGTAGACATAATTAACAGAAGTCACATAATTATTATGTCAATTATGCTAATTATGTCTGATTATCACTTCCACCGCGTGAGGATGCGTTCGCGCTCGAAGAGGCTCACGCCCGCCAGCAGGACGAGGACGTCCAGGACGAGCATCACCAGGGCGGCCAGGAGAACCGCCCCGAGGCCGAGGAGGAACAGGCCCGTACTCTGGCCGACCATGAGGCCGACGAGGGGCAGAATGAGGATCACGGCCACCTGCTGCGCGCTGCGCGGGTCAGTGGCCCGCGACGAGACGATGACGCCGAGGCCCAGGGCCAGGAAGGCGATGAGGGGCGTAATGACCAGGATGAGCGTCCAGGTCGCCGTGTCCAGGGCGAAGCCGGCCACGGTGGGACCAGCCCACAGGCGCACCAGCAGCGCCTGTACGCCAAACACGGCCCACGTTCCCAGGACGGCGGGGATGGTGGCGGCGAGGCTCTTGGCAAGCAGCAGGTCGCGCGTCGTGGTCGGCGTCGCCAGCACAGCTTCCAGGCTGCGGCTCGTCTTCTCGCCAATGATGCTGTAGGTGGCGATGCTCATGGCCCCCATGACTGGCAGCAGCAGAAACATGGGCAGGAACTGGCGCAGGATAAAGACCTGGAACTGCTCCAGCGGGCTGAGCGCGGTGAAGTCAGGCGCGACTTGCTGGAGCAGGCGCGTAGCCGTGGCGATGTCGGGGTCGTTGAAGGCCGCCTGCCCCATGAGCGCCGGCAAGCCGATGCTAAGCGCCAGAGGCATCAGGCCAAATGTGGCGGCCAGGCCAACGAACGTCCACACAATCGTCTTGTTCTTGAGCGTCTCCGCCCACTCTTTGCGCACAATGGCTTCGATGGGTGACATCATAAGGCCCTCACCCCACCCCTCTCCCAGAGGGAGAGGGAGAGGAATCCCCCACTAACTCCAGGTAAACCTGCTCGAGGCTCGCGCGAGCCTCGGCCACAAACTGAATCTCGG
>JAHCIP010000175.1 GCA_026129165.1 Anaerolineae bacterium | reverse complement strand
GACCACTGTGCCGATCGGACCTGCGACCGCTGTGCCAATGGCCGCGCCTGTCGCGCCGCCAGCCAGCGACCCACTCACCGTCTTGTCAGGCGCGCTGTCGCCCTGGCGAGCCGCCTGCTTCTCAGCCGTATCGGCCGCCGCGCCAGCCGCCGCGCCCGTCGCGCCGCCAATCGCGCCGCCGACAACCGTGCCGATCGGACCTGCCACCGCCGTACCAATGGCCGCGCCCGCGACACCACCGGCCAGCGACCCACCCAACGTCTTATCCGCGTTCTCTTCCTTGTAGGGATCGTACTCGTAATTGGGGTTCTGCTCCCACAGACCACGATGGTAGTCCATGTTCTGCATGCCCGACTGCTGGAGAATCTGGCGGGCTTCCCGCTCGCGATTGTCAGGCACGCGAACGCTCAGCAGAATGCCGCCGCGCTCGACGCCGCTCTGATAGTAGCGCGCCTCGTCCTCGGGCACACCAGCATCCACCAGGGCGCCGAGCAGACCACCCGTCACCGCGCCGATGGCGCCACCGGCCAACGTGGCCGCCAGCGGGCCAGCCGCGATGAGGGGGCCAATGCCTGGAATCGCCAGGGCGCCAATGCCAACCAGTAAGCCAGCCAGGCCACCGAGCAGACCGCCACCCACCACACCAGCGGCGGTCGCGTCGCCCGCGCCCACGTCCTGGGCCATTTGCTGCGCTTCACTACGGTCGCGCATGACCACGCTAATGTCATCGGCCATAAAGCCCGCGTTGCGCAAGGCGCTCACGGCCTGGCGAGCCTGATCCCGGGTCTCAAACAATCCCACAACTGTACGCATGTGTATGCCTCCTATGTAGCACTTGATGGTTACGATTTGATCCTGGCTCATCGCCATGGAACCATCATTGGTTCCGCCTCGTAATCCGTGCTTATAAAAGCAAGCTACGTGCCAGTAGGGGATAACACATTCGACGTCATCCCGAACCCCGTGTTGCTACCGCGTTTCGGCCCGCAAGTCCAGCCAGGCCATCTCTGCGGGTGTCAGCCGCACGCTGGCGGCCTCGACGTTGGCGCGGAACTCATCGGGCGTGGCGCAGCCGACCAGGGCGAAGATGTTGAGGGGCTGGCTGAGGACGTAGGCGAGGGCGATCTGGGGGATACTCAGCCCCTTGTCTCGGGCTAACTCCTCCACGCGGTCCAGCCGTTGGAAGTTCTGCTCGTAGGCATAGGCCTCCACGGATGTCTTGTCTGCTCCACTCGCTAACTGGTCCAGATTGTCGCGGCGAAAACGCCCGGAGAAGAAGCCGCCGGCCAGGCTGGACCAGGTAAACAGGGCCATCCCCTGCTCGGCATACCACTGCCGCGCCGCCGCACCCTGAGGCCCGCTGATGCTGATACAGCCCGCCCATGGCTCGCGCACCTGCTCGGCTAGGCTGAAGTTGGGGCTGCTGGCGACGAAGGGGACGAGATTGTGGGCGTAGGCGTACTCATTCGCCTCGGCCACCCGCGTGTGGGTCCAGTTCGACCCGCCGAAAGCGCGGATGCGGCCCGCAGCGTGGTGGTCGTTGAGCGTCTCAACAATCGGCCCCACGGGGACAGATGGGTCGTCGCGGTGGAGCAGGTACAGGTCAATATAGCTTGTCCCGAAGCGAGCCAGGCTGTCGAACAGGTCAGCCGTGATGTCGAAGGGAGTGACGCGCTTGCGGTCCACGCTGTGATGGGCGCCCTTGCCAATCAGCACGATGCGCTCCCGCAGCCCGCGCTCGCGAATCCAGCGCCCGACGGTGCGCTCGTTGTCGCCATTGCGATAGACATGCGCTGTGTCGAAGGTCGTGCCGCCCAGCTCGAAGACGCCATCCAGCAGCGCGGCGCTGTACTCCCACTCCGCCGAGTTGACCATCACCGTCCCTTGCACCAGCCGTGACACGGGTTTTGTAATTCCAGGCACCGTTCCGTAGTCCATGATTGAGTCCTCAGCTTTCAATTAGCTTTCGCTTTCAGCTTTCTGCCTGCCGCCTGCCCCCCCCCGCCTTCTACCTTCTGCCCTCATTCCTCTGTCCTTCGTCCTTCGTCCTCCGTCGGGTATCTCAGTCCCCACTGCCGGCGCAACTCGTCCAGCGTCGTCATGACTGCGACCGTCTCGTCCAGAGGCATGACGTCGCTCTCCATCCGACCCGCCTGCAGACAGCGCACGACCTCGGCCGCTTCGTACTGGTAGCCGATACCCTGAAGGGGCGCTTCCATCACCTCGTCCTCCTGCTGCGGGCGGGAGAGTGTCAGGCGCGTCGAATGCCACCAGGGCGAATGAATGCGAATGTAGCCTTCCGTCCCAAAGATGAGCGCCTCCTGGGGCGTCGTGGTGCGAATGGCGGTGGATAGCACCGCTAGACCGCCACCTGGATAGCTCAGGACCATGCCCGCCTGCTCATCCACCCCGGTCTGACCCAGATGCGCCAGCCCGACAATGTTAGACGGTGTCCCCAGCAGCATCGAGGCCAGTGACACGGGATAGATGCCCACATCGAGTAGCGCGCCACCGCCCAGCGCCGGGTCGAACAGGCGGTGAGTTGGGTTGAACGATGTCCGAAAACCGAAATCAGCCTGAACCATACGCACCTCACCGATAGCCCCCTCGGCGATCATCTCGCGCAAGCGAACGATAATAGGCAGAAAGCGCGTCCATACCGCTTCCATGGCGAATAGCCCCCGCGCTCGCGCCGTCGCGACGACTGCCCGCGCCTGAGACGCATTAACCGCAAACGGCTTCTCGACCAGCACGGCCTTGCCCGCGTTCAGGCACAGCAACGCATTCTCATGGTGGAGGGTATGGGGTGTGGCGATGTAGATGGCGTCCACGTCGGGGTCGCGGGCCACCTCCGCATAGCTGGCATAGCGGTGTGGCGCGCCGAACTCCGCGCCGAAGGCATCGGCGGTCGCCTGGGTCCGCGACCCCACGGCGACGAGCCTCGAGTCAGACACGCGTGGCAAGTCCTTAGCGAACTGGCGGGCAATGTTGCCGAGGCCCAGGATGCCCCAGCGTACCATAGAAAGGGTTGGCATAGGTCTACCTCACAGTAGTTTACGATTCAGCTGGATAGAGAAGGTGTAATCGAACCAAAACGACAAAACGACATTAGCGAGCGTTAAAGCCAGCACAGGCGAGGGAACCTGTCAAAATTCAGTCCTCCACAGACCTGACAGGGGTTAAAAATCTGTCAGGTCTGTGGAGCCAGCGGAATGCCGACACTACCCGCGATGGTTTCAACACGCTGGCGGTAGGTGTGCCTCGAGCGCACCCATTCGTAGCCAGCGCGGGCGATAGCCTCCCGCTCGGCATGATGCTCAAGATAATAGCGCGCTTTTTCGACGGCTTCACTGATGGTATCATAAGTGGCAAGATGTTTGCCATCCTCAAAGAGCTTGCCGAGCGCAGGCACGCGGTTGGTGAGCAGGAACGCGCCAGCCCCAAGCGCCTCAAAGACCCGTAGATTCACATCATCGCGCCGCGATATGTTCGGCACTATACGCGCTTGAACGTATTGGGTGGCCGGGTGAGGACGGAAATAGTGAGGCAGCTTGGTCGGGTGACGCGTGCCTAGAAAGAAGTTGGGAAAGGCTCGGAACATGCGGTCGAGAAAGTCGATACGGGTAAAGCCGTTGTGATTCGGCTCATCCTGGAGCGGGCCGATAAAGACGAGATCGTACCGCTTCTCGCTCTCGAAGTCAGGGCCAACCAGGAGTTCGGCGGCATGGGGCAGCCAGATCGCGGGGTGAGGACGGCGGGCATGACAAGTATTGAATTCCTCCGCGGCCCGCTGCTGATTGAAAAACACATAGTCAACGGCCAGGGCTTTGCGTGGGCGAAAGTCGCCTGAATCGGCAGCGGATGCCACATAGATGGTGACGGCGCCATCCTGGGGCGGCGCCCAGACCGTATCTATCCGGTCGAAGCTGTCCTCGTCATAGTCAATCCACCAGTGGTAATCAAAGACACCAGGGGGCGTCTCACCCGGCGTTACATGAACGACCTCCCAGCCCAATTCGTGCTGCATGACATTGAAGTACGCGAGGGGGGGTCCATGCTGACCGGGAGTTGGGGGATAATGGATGGCGTGTCTCATGGCTTGACGCCACCCGTGAGCCCGGCTTCGATGGCCTCTCGTCTTAGCGTATCCGCTCTGTTTGGCTCGCCGAGTTGGCCGATAAGACACTCCCACCACACCCGCAAGCCATGTTTCCGAATGAGGGCCTGGCTTAACTCCGACCACATCTCGTAGGAGTTCCAACCATGCGGTGTGGTCGGCTCGCCCCGTAAGCGGATGCCGGACTTGTAGCCATGATGATAGACAAATACACGGCGATCCACCAGGAGTTTATAGCCCGCCTGGCGCAGCCGCATGGACAGATCCAGGTCATCGCCGCCCGGCAGGCTGTCGTCAATCCCGCCCACTTGATCCAGGGCTGAGCGGCGCAGCATCATACAGAAGCCGATCAGGTAGGGTACTTGAAAGACGTCTGGCGCGATGGGAGTGAATATGTTCTGCAGCCTTGCCACAATATTCGAGCTTGGGCCGACCGCGCCGACCTTGGAATCGCTAAAGTGCTGCAGCAACCCGTTGACCCATCTACGCGAGCTGGGTGGAATATGAGTGTCATCATTGAGAAAGCATACAAACTCGCTGTCCGAGTGGCTGAGGCCGAGCTTCAGGCCACCCTCCCAGCCGAGATTGGCGCCGGCCTGGATGACTTCGAGGCCCGGGTCAGCCGCTATCCAATCGCATGCGGCCGGGTGGCCGTTGTTGACGACAAGAATACGAAACAGGTTCTTGGTCGCCTGGTACAGCCTGACCGAGGCGAGACACGGCTCTAAAAATTCTCGATTGTTCCAACTAGGAATAATGATGTCGACGCGAGGTTTCATCTCTGGTACGTACTGAGGGTATGGGATACCGCACATTATAGCATCATGCGACGGGTTATGCAGAGCCGGGGTTGGTTGTGCGTTCCTGACGATTGAGTATAATGACACTTAACCAGGTAAACCACTCCAAACACGAGGCTAGCATGACGCCCACTGCTCTCTCCGATGTCTTCGCCCATGTTGACACCCATCAGCACACCTTTATCGAGCGGCTGATAGACTACGTCCGCCGCCCCAGTATCAGCGCGCACGGCCTGGGCATCGCCGAAGTCGGCCAGTTCCTGGTCGAGCAACTGACCGCGCTCGGCCTGGACACCGAACTCGTGCCGACGGCCGGCTGGCCCGTTGTCCTGGGCCGGCGCACCGACCACCCCGGCGGCTTGACGGTCATGCTCTACGGCCACTACGATGTCCAGCCGCCCGACCCACTGGACCAGTGGCTCTCGCCGCCCTTCGAGCCAACCATTCGGAATGGCCGCCTGTATGCGCGCGGCGTGGGCGACAACAAAGGCCAGCACTTCGCCAACATCCTGGCTCTGGAAAGCCTGCTGGCCGTCCAGGGTCGATTGCCGGTGAATGTCATCGTTGTGTTGGAGGGGGAGGAAGAGATTGGCAGCCCGCGCATGGCCGACTTCGTCCGCCAGCACCGCGACAGGCTACGGGCCGACCTCGTCATCACGTCCGACGGGCCGGTGCATGAGAGCGGCCAGGCGTGTATCCACTTTGGCGTGCGGGGGATCATCTCGTTCGAGTTGCGGGCGCGAGGGGCGCGGCGCGACCTGCACTCGGGCAATTTCGGCGGCGTCGCCCCCAACCCGATCTGGACGCTGGTTCACCTGCTAGCGACGATGAAAAACGACCAGGGGCAGGTGACGATGGACGGCTTCTACGACCGCGTCCTGCCGCCGACAACCCTGGAACGGCAGGCGCTGGACAGCCTGCCCATTGACGTGGCGCGGGTCAAGGCCGAGCTAGGGCTGACGGAGTTCGACGCGCCCCACGACCGGCCCTACTACGACCGCCTGTCCGTCTTCCCCACCTTCACGGTCAATGGCTTCCACAGTGGCTACGGCGGCCCCGGCACCAAGACCGTCCTGCCTAGCGAGGCGTTTGCCAAGTGCGACATCCGGCTGGTCGAGGGCATGACCGTCGAGGACACGTTTGCCAAGGTCGAAGCGCATGTCAAGAAGCACGCGCCCGACGTCGAGTTCATCCGCCAGGGCAGTATGGAGCCGTCCAAGACACCCATCGAGTCGCCCTTCACTGAACCCATTCGCCAGGGGGTCGCCGCCGCCCACGGCCAGGACCCGCTCCTCATCCCGGCCCTGGGCGGCAGCTTGCCCGACTACGTGTTCACCAAAATCCTGGGCATCCCGGCCTTCCTCGTCCCCTACGCCAACGCCGACGAGGCCAACCACGCCCCCAACGAGAACCTCGAACTGTGGCGCTTCATCGCGGGCATCAAGACCGGCGCGGCCATGCTGACGTACCTGGGGGCGATGCAGTCGTGATGGAGTTGGGTGGATGCAAACACCGATCAGTCCGCTTCTAACGGCGCTTGATCTTATCGGAACCTTCGCCTTTGCCCTGAGCGGCGCTGCAGCGGGCATCAAGCACCGTGCGGACCTCTTTGGGATGCTGGTGCTGGCGTTTGTGGCCGCGACGGCGGGTGGTCTGACGCGCGACCTGCTGATTGGCGCTGTCCCGCCCGCCGCTATCAGTGACCTGAACTATACGTTCGTCGCCATCGCCGCGGGGCTGATCCTGTTTGCGCTGCCCAGAGTGGCCCGCCAGGTAGGCCCGCTGGTGGCGCTGCTCGATGCGGCCGGGCTAGCCGTTTTTGCCGTCAGCGGTACGGACAAGGCGCTCGCCTATGGCATCCATCCCGTGAGCGCAGCGATGCTCGGGATGCTGACAGGGATTGGCGGCGGCATCGTGCGCGACATCCTGGTCAACGAAGTCCCCATCGTTTTGCGCCGCGACCTGTACGCCGTGGCGGCCCTGGCGGCCGGTGTGTTGGTCTCGGTCGGCTACGGGTTGCACTGGCCGGCCGCCCCCACAGGCGTGGCCGCGATGCTGCTGTGCTTTGTGCTGCGCGTACTGGCGATCCAGCGTCGTTGGGGTCTGCCTGTCGCCCCACCCGAGGTCGATGAGGGTTCGGGAGGAGATGGCTCTCGGCCCGATCGATGGGAGTCCTAAGTGGTGAAACGGTGACGTGTTTATGCTGCCGCTCAGCGGGGAAAACGCTGAGAATGAGAAACGGTCCTGCCCGTGAGGCGGTTGTCACCTGTGACATCCGTCTCGTCAGAGCAGGACCGTGGGGGTTATGCGGAGGCACGAAGACCCTCACCCCGACCCGCTCCTCCCCCATGCGGGGGACAGGCAGGGGGAGCGGGAGGAAAAGCCTCTACTTGCCCGGTGTCGGCGCGGTGGCCGGAGCCTGCGGGACGCCCTGGGGCGGGCCGCCGCGTAGCGAGACCTGGCCCTGGCGCGAGTAGTTGATGGACTCGCCCAGGATACGCGCCGCCTCCTGCGAGGCGTGGAAGCCAGTCGAGTTCTCGGCTTCGACAAAGTCCAGGTAGAACTGGGCGCGACGCTGGAAGTTACGGGCGTCCGCCAGTTCGGCGTCCGACTTACCGGCGGCCTTGGCTGTCTTAAGGTCGGTAATCAGCGCCATCAGACTGTCCATCGCCACGTTGCGTAAGCTGAAATTCCGCGTCTGAATCGTCTCGACCCGCGCCTTCAACTCTGTCTCGGACCAACGGTGGCAGGTCTGGCACGCCTTGTTGATGTTGAGCAGTGGCGACTGGACGTGGTGGTCGCTAATCTTGAGGCCGCCCTCACGGGTGTAGGGCATGTGGCAGTCGGCGCACATCACACCCGAACGGGCGTGGATGCCCTGGTTCCACATCTCGAATTCAGGGTGCTGTGCCTTGAGGGTCCCCGCACCGGTGTCCGCGTGGACCCAGTCCTTCTGCTGGACCTCGTCATAGTAGTTCATGATCTGGTCCACTTTGAGGCCATTCTGCCAGGGGAAGGTCAGGGTCTTCTCCGCCCCCTTGAAGTAGTACTCGACGTGGCACTGGCCGCAGACAAAGGCGCGCATTTCCTGGCGTGTCGCCATCGTGTTCGGGTCGTAGTCGCCCTGCTTACCCTGGCTCCGCCAGCGCTCGATGCTCTCCAATTGCGGCACGGGATCGCTGGACTTGGCGAGGGCACGCAGCCCGATGATAAAGGCGGGCCGCGTGATGCGCAGTTGCATCGTCGCCGGGTCGTGGCAGTCAATGCAAGAGACGGGATGGTCGGTCGTCTTGGCCGCCTCGGCATAGGGCATCTTGTTCATGACGTCGAAGCCCTTGAAGATGTCCCCGCCGCCAAGCTGCTTATACGCCGTGTAGACCGAGCCGTGGCAGTTGAGGCAGGCGCCCGGCTGCGCCGCCGCCTGCTGCCGTTCGGTGAAGGTCTGGTCGGTGAGCATGTAGGCATGGCCGCGCTCCTCGCGGAAGTCACGCGCGAAGGCGTAGCCCGCCCACATGACCTTCAAACGCGGGTCCTCTTCCAGCTTCGACTGGGCGACGACCGAGCGTGGGTCAACGTTGGTGGGGGTGTGGGGTACGGCCTCGCTCCCGCCATAGCGCGTGCGCACCTGGTCCACCGTCCGTAGATACCCGTCGTACTGCATGGGGAAGTTCTTGCCCCAGATCGCCGGGTCTACGGTATCATCGGTCAGCTCGACGACGCGGAAGAACGGGTTAGTGGCTTCCTGCTGCCGCTGCATGATGTTCATCAGCAGCGCCACGACGGCCGCCGTCGCCAGTGTCGCCATGAGGGCAATCCCCGCTGTGAGTAACCAGGTAGGGCGTCGTCCCGGGTCGGCTCCGCGTCTTTCTTTGTTCTCCGCCATGAGTACCTCGCTTCTTCGCTGAGAGTAGGATGGATTGAGGGTTCGTGCTAATGGAGGTGACCTACCGAGCTATGACAGCGGATGCAGGATAGCTCCTTCGACTCGGCGTGGACTGGCTCGATGGCCTGCACAATGTCCTGGTGGCAGGAGCGGCAGGCTTCCTCGGTAATCCGACGGTTGCGCTCGGTGATCTGGATGGGTTCGGGGAAGCGACCTGTGGTGAAGTAGAACGAGTGCCAGAAGCCGTTGAGACCCTTGGTGGTGTACTTACCGACGAGGTCGTGGGGGGTATGGCAGTCGTTGCAGACGGCCACGGAACGGTGCGAGGACTTGACCCACCCGTCGAACTGCTCGCGCATGACGTGGCAGTTGGCGCACGCCTGCGGGTCGTTGGTCAGGTAGGAGTAGCCCTTCGCGTAGGTGAAGGTGTAGCCGCCGAGGCCGACGACGACACCAATAGCAAGACCGAGGATCACGCCTTGCAGGGTCTGGAGGCCGAAGCTATGGTTCATGAGGGCTCCTGCATGACGAAGAGATACGCTTCCTATATAAAAGCAGTAAACCTTGTGCCATTGGGCAGGGCGCAATCACCTGATCAGGGCCGCGAGGCTGATGTGCCTGGAAGCGTTGTCGCTAGCATTAGGGGAACAGGCAAGAACTACAGACGTAGCGATCCCGCGCTTCCGTCCATCTGCATTCTACTCTGGGTTGCCAACCTTTTAGGTGGAGACGCCACCACCCAAGATGGAGAAGTCATAACGAATCAATCTGTAGCCCTTAATCCTTATTCAGAAACTTTCCCACCTCGACCTCACCCAGCGCCCGGCGCAGGTCGTCGCTGCGCAGGATGACCGTCGTGCCGCGCACGCCGGAGCCGAGCGAGACTTCCTCCTCCGCGAAGACGCCTTCATCCACCAGGATGCGCATCGGGCCAGGCAGGCCAAAGGGCGCCACCGCGCCGACAGCGTAGCCTGTCACCCGGAGCAACTCGTCCTCACTCGCCATCGTCAGCCGCGACTGGCCCAGGGTGCGGCGTAGCGTCGGCCACGACACCTGCCGCCCACCCGGCGCGAGGACCATGACATAGTCGCCCTCGGCCAACCGAAAGACGATGCTCCGAATGACCTGCTCCGGCCGTTGGCCGCGTTCCTCGGCGGCCTGCTCCAACGAGGTCACCGGCCCGGCATGGCGGAACAGGCGGTGGGGAATGCCGAGAGCGGTTAGAACATCGCTGACAGGCGTCGTTTCCGTGGTCATGGCAGACTCCTTCCCAGATCCGCGCCCTAAACAGCGCGGCGTGTATGCGCATCAGCGGCGGCGTTCAGGCCGCCGTACTTGCCCATCCGCGCCCTGAACGGCGCGGCGAGTTGTCGGGACCACATTATACCTGGCTTGACCGTTGTACAGAAGCCTCCTATACTAGGCCAGTTTTTGGGTATATTAGCACGCGGAACGAGGAGGGATTATGACCATCGGCATGGGTAGTGTGGACCGCTATCTGACGGAAGACGACGTGCGGCAGGTGGTGGGGCAGGCGGCGGCCAGCCTCAACGCCGACGGCCAGCGCGTCTTGGTCATCATCCCCGACGGCACGCGCAGCATGCCCATGCCGCTCATGTTCCGCGTGCTAAACGAGACGCTGGGGCCGCGCGTCCGCGCCCTCGACTACCTGGTAGCGCTCGGCACGCATATCGCCATGGACGACGCCCACCTGAGCCGCCTGGTTGGCGCGCCGGTCGTCAATGGGCAGGTCGGACGCAGCCATATCTTCAACCACCGCTGGGACCAGCCCGACACCTTTATCCAGTTGGGCGAGATTCCCGCCGACGAGATTGGCGCGCTCACCGACGGGCGGCTGGTCCAGTCCGTACCCGTCCAACTCAACCGCCTCATCCTCGACTACGACGTGCTGCTCATCTGCGGCCCCGTCTTCCCCCACGAGGTCGTCGGCTTTTCGGGCGGCAACAAGTACTTTTTCCCTGGTATCGCTGGCCCCGACATCATCAACTTTACCCACTGGCTCGGCGCGGTCATCACCAACTACAATATCATTGGCGCGGGCTATACCCCCGTGCGCGCCGTGATTGACCGCGCCGCCCAGATGATCCCCCGCCCACGTGCCTGTCTCGCTCTCGTCGTCACCTATTCTGGGCTGGCTGGGCTATACTTCGGCACGCCCGAAGAAGCCTGGCAAGCGGCGTCGGCCCTCTCGGCCCAGAAGCACATTATTTATGTCGAGCGGCCCTACAAGCGTGTCCTGTCGGTCATGCCGACCCTGTACGACGACCTGTGGACGGCCGCCAAGGGCATGTACAAGGTCGAGCCAGCGGTGGCCGACGACGGCGAGGTGATTATCTACGGGCCGCATGTCAGTGAAGTCAGCTACACCCACGGCCGGCTGATAGACGAAGTCGGCTACCACGTCCGCGACTACTTCCTCAAGCAGTGGGACCGTTTCAAGGGCTACCCCGGCGGCGTGCTGGCCCACTCCACCCACGTCAAGGGCCTGGGCGAATACGATGCCGGCCGCCACGTCGAGACGCCGCGCGTCCAGGTGACGCTGGCGACCCACATCCCGCAGGAACGCTGCCAGCGCATCAACCTGGGCTACCGCGATCCCGACGCGGTCCGCGTGGACGAGTGGCTGGCCGACGACGACCCGGATACGCTGGTCATCCCCAAGGCGGGGGAGATGCTCTATCGGTTGAAAGAGGGTGCGTAGGGGCGCCGTTGCCGCGCTCGGAGCGAGGTGATCTCGCCCCCTACCCCCTTCCCTTCGTCTGACTGCCGCTCAGGAGTCATAAAATGCCTGATACAGCCAAAAGGCCCCCCAGGCACTTTGTCGTCATCGTGCCGGGGATTCTGGGTAGCCGCCTGCGGCGGGCGGACACGCAGGAGGTCGTGTGGGGCGACTTCCGCCAAATGCTGTCCAACCCGCTCCAGGTACGCCCACGCTTCCAACGCATGATGGAGTCGCTAGTCTACCCCAGCCCTTTGGAGCCAGACGGGATTCTGGATGAGATCGTCGTCTTCCCACCGCTCATTGAGATTGGACAGTACGACCGCCTGGTAAACTACCTGCATACCCAGTTGGGCTACAGCCTGACCGACGGCGAGCCGGCCGTGTACTCCTTTGGCTATGACTGGCGGCAAGACAACCGCCGCTCGGCGGCCCAACTGGGCGAGGCGATTGACGGCTGGCGGGCCAAACACCCTGGCGCGGAGGTCTGGCTGCTGGCGCACAGCAATGGCGGCCTGGTGGCGCGCTGGTATATCGAGATGCTGGGCGGCAAGCAGTGGGTGCCACGCTTCTTCGCCCTGGCCTCGCCGCGCGGGGGCGCGCCCCAGGCGCTCGCTACTGTCCTGAAGGGACCCGCTGGAATTTTGCGGCCTGCCTTCGCCCTACTCGGCATCGACACGCGACCCGTCGTCAAGACCTGGCCGTGTCTGTATCAACTGCTCCCCCACGACGAGGGCTTTGTGACCGACAGCACGGATCAGGCGGTCAATGTCTTTGAAGAGACAGCCTGGCTG
>JAHCIP010000174.1 GCA_026129165.1 Anaerolineae bacterium | reverse complement strand
GCGAGAGTTGATTTTAGCTGGCTCCCAGTGGTACGTATCAACGATTATCATCGTTGATCGTATTGGAGCCAATAGTCGTATCTCCAGATTGGCAGAGAGCGTAGGGGGGACCATCGTGCAGATGAGCATGGGTTATTGGCCCCAGCAGGTGGCACGCGACCTGCATAGGGTTTTAGGCTATGAACATCCGCTTGTAAACATGGACCAAGCGGAGATTGGAGAATTTCTGAAAAAAGCGATGCTTCAAGTACCGCTTGAAGATATTATTCGGCTTACTGAGGTATAAGTTTTCTGATAGGGATGGCAAGAGCGCCTATGTCACGCCAACGTCTGAAAGCTGCTTTGAGGACTCCCGCCACGGCGCGGTGCGCGGACGGGTGCGAGACGACGCGGGCGCGGTTCGCCCCCGCCATTGAGCGCGAGTTGCGGGGCGAGCCGCCCGACGCCGACCTCTACGCCCGCCTGGATCGCTGCCCCGCCTGCGCCCAGGAATACATCACCGCCCTCGACCTGGCCTTCCGCCTCGACCGGGAGGACGTGAGGGCAGCCGATGTCGCGCCGATCAAGCTGCCACCCGCCTTGCGCTCTCATCTGTCGTCGGACCAGACGGGCGGGCTGCGCCGCGTCGCCGAGGACAGCCCGCCGTATGGTGAAAGTGAGGCGTGAGGCGTAATACGTATCATGCCTTAGGCCTTACGCCTCCTGCTTCATCCCCACCGTCGCCAGCCAGCCGCCCACCGTGCCTGCCAGGATGGCCAGCATAATGCCCACCATCCCGATCATGTCCTCTGGCGCGCCGGTAATCAGCAGGCCCAGGATAATATTACTGATAAACGCCGTCAGCGTCCCGTGAAACGCTCCTTCGCGCTTCGCCAGCCGCCCTGCCAGAAAGCCACCCGCCCCACTAAATACAATCCCCATCATGAACGCCGGCCAATAGTAAGGGCTGGCTTTCAGGATAGCGTCGGCGGCAGATGGGTCCGTATCCAGACCAATCCCCAGCGCCAGGGCGATGACCTGGCTCATGAGAGTCGTCAAAAACATATCGGTCAGGACGCCCCAAATGATGGGGAGCCAGGCAATGCGTCGCAACTGTTCCATTCTATCCCTCATCGTGCCTTTGCGTGATGCGTGAGCAAGATTTCCGCCAGGGAACGCATCACAGATGCGTATTTTACCATCAATGTGCCTACAATACCGTGTGCTATAACGCCTGTCTACGTCCAATGTTTCACCCCGTCTGGACAACGTAACGTATGGACACCCTCCAACGTCCTATAGTGTGCAACTCCTTTGGGCGGCCCGGACCGTCCTCTCAGCCAAAGGGTTAGCCAATGCCTAAATTGTCTCCTTACGCCCAGATCGGCCTGGCCCTCCTGGGCTGCGTCGCTCTGCTGGTCGGCCTCACGGCCGGTGGCGCCCTGGCCGCCATCCCGCCTGATCCTGACCATTTCGACCAGGCCACCGCCACCCCCACCTCGCTGCCCACAGCCTGGTGCGGCCAGATTCAGGTGGCCGTTAATTGTAATGGACTGAGTACTGTCATCTTCACCCCCTGCGATGGCAGCGGGGTGCGCGTCCTGGCGCTGTCGCCGGGCGTCGTCGTTGCCGGCCCCAACAAGCTGACCAATGTGTCACGCACGGGCCGCCAGGTCTTGATAAGTGGGCCGAACGGCAGCTGTATCGCAGTAGAAGAAATCCAGGCTCAGACCGTTCAACACTTTACGAGCTGTGATACGTGTCAGGCGTCGCTTGGCGCCACGATGACGCCGTCCGTGACCCCTACCTCCACGCCCCCCCCTAGCGCGACCGCCTCTCCGACGGCCACCCGAACGCCCACCTTCACGCCCGAACCCAGTGAGACCCCCACGCCGTCCACCACACCAACGGCCACGGCGACGCGGACCACTACGCCGACGCGGACACCCACCCTTACGCCCAGTGTAACCCTGGAACCCACCGAGACCCGCACGCCGACTGCCACGCTGGAACCCACGGATACCCCCACGCGGACGGACACCCCCGTACCGACCGACACCCGCACCCCGACGCTGACGCGCACCCCGTCCCAAACACCCGAACCGACCCTGACCGGCACACCCACGCGCACGCTGACGCCCGCGCCGACGCCGACCGCCACACTGGAGCCGACGGATACGCCCACTCGGACGGCCACGCCGTTGCCGACTGAAACGGTGGAGCCGACGGATACCCCCACGCGGACGGACACCCCCGCACCAACCGACACCCGCACGCCCACGCGCACCCGGACGGCGATCCCGACGCTGACCCCAACGCCAACCTTAGCGGCCACCGACACGCCCACGCCCACGCGGACGCTGCCGCCCACCGTGACGCCGCCGCCCACGGCCACGCGCACGGACACCCCACCCCCTAGCCCGATGCCGACGGCCACGCTCAAGCCGCCGACGGCCACCTTTGCCCCGGATGCCTTTGCCATTACCATTGACCGGGGACCGGGGGGCGTCTACAACATGGGCGACCCCATTACCATCGGCTACCGCCTGCCCTACTATCCGGCATCTATCCAGATCTATCGTGACACGCTTGAAGGCCCCAGCTTATTGACCTCTGGTGTCGCCACAGGTTCCGGCTTCATCTACCGTATCATCTCCTCCCCCAGCGGACCGCGAAGCTATCGGCTGGTCCTGCTCGACGCCAATGGCTCAGTCATCGCCCAGACGAGTGTTAATGCTTTTGTCAACGACCGAGTCACCATTGATGTCGACCGGGGGCCGGGCAGCACCTACTATCTAGGCGAACCGCTGACCCTGACATACTCCGTCAGTCGGGTGATGGACTTTGTCATAATAGGCTGTCCCTCCGGCAGTCCCTGTTTCGAGATACGCCGCGCCACGGCCACTGACACCCTCCCAAGGTCCATCACCGGGTCTGTCGGCTACACGCCTGGTCCGCGCACGTACCGCATCGACGGCTACATAAACGGCATCCTGGTTGCTTCGGCCCAGGTAACCATCTTCGTCCAGCAACAGCCCACTGCTGCGCCCTCCGCGACCTATACAGCGACAATACCACCGTCCCTTACCCCGACGCGGACAATCACCCCGACCGCCACCCGAACACCCACGGCCACCGCAACCGCGACGCTCATCCCGACGCGGACCGCAACGGCCACCGTGACGCCTGTGCCTCCCACACTGACGCCGACGCCGTCTCGAACGCTCACGCCGACGGCGAGCGCCACCGCCTCCCCCACCCGGACGGCGACAGCGACCGCCAGCCCGACGCTGACCCCGCTGGTCTCGCCCACGCGCACGGCGACCCTCGCCAGTGGGGCCCCTACCCTGACCACCGGGCCGTCGCCCACCCGTACCGGGACGCCCACCGTGACCCCTATCCCACCGACGACGACATGGACGCCGACGGTGACGGCGACGCCCACCGCCACGGCCACGAGTACCATCACGCCGACACTGTCGCCGACACGAACGCCGACACCGACAGGGACCGCGCAGCCCAGCAGCACCCCAACGGCCACGACCACGCCGCTGCCTGGCGTGACGCCCACCGAGACGGGGCTGCCGTCCCCGTCGCCCACCCGCACCCTGACGCTGACGCCCCGCCCGGCGACACCTACCCCGGTCCCCGGCTGCCCGGACGACGCCTATGAGCCGAACAATGGCTTCCCACAGGCTCACGGCCTGGCCTTTGGCGAGACGGTCAGCGGCGCCATCTGCCCGGTGGAGGACCTGGATATATTCCGTTTGCGCGTCCGAACGGGGGATGAACTCACCCTGCGGCTGAGCAACCAGCCGGCCGCCTTCGCCATGTATCTGTACGACGACCGCGCCAACGAACTGGCTGCCGCCGATGAGTTTCGCGTCGGCGACAAGACTATCCTCTACCGCGTCGAGGGCGCGTCGGTCGACGGCACGGATTACTATGTCATGATCGTCACCCTCAGCCTGGACTACAACCCGGCCCAGCGCTACCAGTTGCTCGCCACGCGCATTACCGCCTTGCCCACCGAGACGCCAGCGCCGACCGAAACCGCTGGGCCAGGTCCGTCCAACACCCCACCCTCATCGCTGACGCCCACCGCGACGGCCACGGCCGCCCGGACGGCGACGCCGAGCTTGACCATCACGCCTGGCCCCAGCCCCACGGCGACCCGCACTGCCACGCCCGGCCCCAGCCCCACGGTGACACTCACACCGACCGCGCGGCCTCTGACCGATCGGCTCTATATCCCGTATGTCGCCAAGAACGCGCCGGGCGTGAAGCCGCCGACGCCTACCGTCACGCCGACCCCGGCCCCGCTCGCGACGCCGACAGCGACGCCCGGCGCCTGCCAGGATGCCTACGAGCCGGACAACGACCTGCCGCAAGCGCGGCCTATTACCACGGACGGCACACCGCAGAGCCACACCTTGCACGCGGCGGGCGACCAGGACTGGACTTCCTTCACGGCCGAGGCCGGCCGCACTTATCTGTTGCGAACATTCGGCCTGGCGCGAGATGTGGACACCGTGCTGGCCCTCTTCAACGCCAATCGCGAGCTGATCACCTATAACGACGATGACCCGCAAGGCGGGGCCAACTCGCGGATCACGTTCACGCCGACGGTATCAGGCGTCTACTATGCCCGCGTGACGAACTACGACCCGGGGTTTGGAGGCTGTGACGCCAGTTATCAGTTGAGCGTCGAGCGCACAAACTAGCGCGGCCAGAGTATCCAAACCCGGCCTAAGGCGTCTATCTAGTGAGCAGTGTCCCTCTGCTCAAGCGGCGGTTGTTCCCACCCAACCGCTGCCCTGCCCGCGACGCGGGCCGCTCCCAGCGTGGTGTCCCCTTGACCACGCTGGGAGTCGCATTTTTGAGCGTGACTCCACCCGCCTCTACAACGTTATATCAGTGGAATCGGTCAATGGTTGACGGGCGCATTCCTAACCCGCCAGTGATCCCTCTTGTCTTTGGCCCGCCTTGGCGGGGACTCGGAATGGGAGATGTGTATGCCACGTTTCATTGTTTGGGCGGTCCTGCTGACCGTCCTGCTCTCAGTGCTGGGCGGCGTGCCTACGGGAACCGCTGCCCAATCTCTGGCTCGCCTGCCCCTGGCGAATTCCCTGGCCCCATCCGTGCCCAACGCCACCTTCTGTGTCTACCTGCCCTACATCACCCGCTTTGACTTTGGTCAACCTGGAGTGACTGACGGAAGACAGCGGACCCCCCATAACGGGGGGCAGGCGGAGGACGGGGGCGGCGGGGGCGTGACTGGCTTTGACACGGTTCCTTTTGGGATCAATGAGATTATTCCGTGTGGCGCCCCTCCCACGCCTACGCCCACCATGACGCTCACCTCAACCGCGACCGCGACGCCAACCCGCACCGGCACGCCTACGCAGACGGCTACCGCCACAGCGACCGCGACACGTACCGCGACTTACACGGTGACACCGACTGTCACGCCAACCTCTACCCACACCCCCACTCAAACAACCACCCCCACGGTGACCAGCACGGCGACTCCCACGGTGACGCCGAGCGACACGCCGACACCGACTGATACCGCCACCGCCACAGCGACTGTCACGCCCACCTCCACCCCGAGTCCAACCGAGACCACTACGGTTACTGCCACACCGACCAGCACCGAGCCGCCCACCGTGACGCCCAGCGAGACGCCGACGCCCACGGATACGTCTACCGCCACGGCGACCTTCACTCCCACCCCCACCCCCACGCCTCGCCCCACCCCCATTCTCGACCCCTCGCCCGCCTACCTCATCCCCCACGGTTCGGCGCAGATCGATGGCGACCTGGGCGAGTATGTGGGCGAACCCATCCGCTACGGCTCGGTGGCAGCCAGGGCGCTGTGGGATGAAGCCAGCCTCTCCCTCGGTTTCGAGGTGCAGGATAGCTCCATCCTGGCGCCGCTGCGCTGCGGCGACGGCGGCCAGTGCGACCTGTGGAACTGGGACTCGGTGCAGGCCCTGGTCGATCCGCTGAACAACGGCGGCGGCGAGGCCAACTTCGACCTGCCCTGGATGGAGCCGGACGACATCCAGGTGATCGTCTCGGCTGCCGGCGAGCTGGCCGACCTGCGCGGCACCGTCTACAAGACGGCGACTGTCGCCTGGGCCGGCAACATTCGCTCCTTTGCCCGCAGGAACGCCAGCGGCTACACGGTCGAAATGGCCATTCCCTGGACAGATCTGGGGATCGCGCCGGCAAGCGGCCGGGTCATCGGTCTCAGCCTGGCCCAGACGAACCGCACCGGCGCCGAGGGCGTCGCCGCCCAGTGGCTGCAGAAGGGGCGTTCGTTCCAGACGGCCGGCGGTTGGCCGCGCGTTCTCATCGTCGACAACCTGCTCACGCCCACCCCGACCCCCACACCCTCACCCACGGCGACCCCTTCGCCCACGCCCACCGAGACCCCTACCCCCTCGCCCACGCCTACCGAGACTCCGACCCTTTCGCCCACGCCCGCCGAGACCCCGACCCCCACCCCCACCCCGCCCTCCGGCCCGCCGCGCTTCTTCCTCGAAGCCGAAGCCGGTCGCCTGGCCGAGGGCATGGAGATCGGCCAGGATGCACGGGCGTCGGGGTTGGGCTTTGTCAACGGGCGCCCCGGCTATCCGCTGGCGGCGGTCAAGCTGGTGTTCGATGTTCACACCGCCGGGGACTATGCCATCTGGCTGCGCGGGATGGGGCGCGGGGCGCGCGAGAAGTCGCTGATGGTCTCGCTGGATGGGGCGCCCTTGCTCAGCCTGGAGTTCGAACCGGCCCAGGGTCGCTGGGATTGGCAGTGGCAGCCGCTGCGGGCAGACGTGCAGGCGGCCGAGGCCGTGCCGCTGGCCGAGGGGATGCACATCCCGACCGTGCGCTGGCGCGAGCCACTGGCGTGCGATTCGGATGGTGTGTTGGTGACGGCCGCCAGTCCGCCACACCTGGCCAGATCACCGGCTCGGCCTTTGTCGATGTCAATGGCGACGGCCTGCGCAACCCGACCGAACTTTACGGGCTATCGGGCATTGCCATCGGCCTCCGTAACATGGTCACGGGCGAGAGCCGGCAGATGCCAAGCGGCGAGTCGGGCGTTTTCACCTTCGAGGACGTGCCTGCCGGCGTCTACGAAGTCACAGGCCAGCCGCAGGTCGGCTATCTGGCGCCCTCCACCGCCGGCTCGCAGACCGTTGTCCTGACCGATTTCGGCGACAGCGCCGGCGGCATCGACTTCGGCTTTCTGCTGCCCACGCGTGTGCTTGTCGCCAGCCTCAGCGCCGGGCGCCAGGCCGAGGGGGTGGAGGTGCGTTGGGTGGCCCACGGCGAGGGGGATGCCGGCCGCTATGCCGTCTGGCGGGCCACTGCCGCCGATGGGAGCTTTGAGCAGGTTTCGGATATACTAGCGTTCGAGGAACGGCCGGAAGGCGCTGTGCATCGCTGGCTGGATCAGAGCGCCGAACCCGACCGCAGCTACTGGTACCGCCTCGAGCTCCTGGACGAAGACGAGTTCTTCGGCCCGGTGCAGGTCGAGCCGTTGAACCAGAGGCAGATTTTCTTACCGATCATGATCCGCTAGGCATTCGCACGTGGGCGTGCTCACCCCGCAGGAGAAGCCGCACGTGGGCGTGCTCACCCCGCAGGAGAAGCCGCGCGGAACACGGAACACGGAACACGGAACACGTTTCACCCCTCACGTTTCACACCCCATGTCACACGTCATCGCCGGCCAATACCTTCGCATCGACCTGTCCAGCGGCAACATCGCCGCCCACACCATCGACGACGCCGACCTGCGGCGTTTCTTGCTGGGCAGCGGCTACGCCGCCAAACTGTTCTACGACGAGATGGATGCGGGCAGGCCGTGGGACGACCCCGCCAGCCGTCTCTACGTCTTCAACGGCCTGCTGAGCGGCACCTTCGCCCCCACCGGCTGCCGTAGCTCGTGGTGCGGTCGCTCGCCGCTCACCGGCATTTGGACCGAGAGCAATGTGGGCGGGCACTGGGGCGCCGAACTGCGTTTCGCCGGCTACGATGGGCTGGTGATCCAGGGGCAGGCCGGCCAGCCGGTCTATCTCTGGCTGGATGGGACGTCCGGGGCCGTGGAACTGCGCCCGGCCGGGCATCTGTGGGGCATGAATCACTATGAGTTTTTCGAGGCGCTGCGGGCCGAGACCGACCCCAAGGCGCAGATCGCCGGCATCGGTCTGGCCGGCGAGAATCTGGTGCGCTATGCCGGGGTGATGACGGGCGGCATCGAGCACGCCCGCACGGCCGGGCGGGGCGGCGTGGGCGCCATCCTCGGCAGTAAGCGGTTGAAGGCGATCGTCGTGCGGGGGAAGGATCGGCCCGCCTATCATGACGCCGCCGGTTTTCGCAGCACGGTCAAGGCAGCCAACGCCAGCATCAAAGACAACTCGTTTGGGATGAGCATGTTGGGCACGGCCGGCGGGGTGGCCAATGCCGAGAAATACGGCGACCTGCCCCTCCGCAACTGGCAGGAAGGGAATTGGGACGGCGCCCTGGCCATCACCGGCCAACGGATCAGCGAGACGATCTTCGAGCGCCACACCTTCTGCTTTGCCTGTCCCATCGGCTGCGGCAAGACCGTGCGCATCGAGGATGGCCCCTTTGCCGGGACGCAGGGCCACGGCCCGGAGTACGAGACCCTGGCCGGGTTTGGCGCCATGTTGCTCAACGGCGACCTGAACAGCATCGCCCATATCAACATGCTTTGTAACGACTACGGCCTCGACACGATCTCCACCTCATCCAGCATCGCCTTTGCCATCGAAGCCGCCGAGAAGGGCCTGCTCGACGCCCAGGGGATGACACTGAGGTGGGGCAACGCCGAGGCCGCCGTGGCTCTCGTCCATCAGATCGCCCGGCGCCAGGGATTGGGCGCTTTCCTGGCCGATGGCGTGCGGGCGATGGCGGCGACATTGGGGCCGGAGGCCGAAATGCTGGCCGTCCACGTCAAGGGGCTGGAAGCGCCTTACCACGACCCGCGCGCCTTTGTCAGCATGGCCGTGAACTATGCCACGGCCAACCGCGGCGCCTGCCACATGGAGGCGATCAGCTACTGGGAGGGCTACGGCATCGAAGTCCCCGGCCTCGTCTTCCACCCTGGCGTCGATCACAATCGCGACCGCCTGAGCAGCCACGACGCCGGCCGGATGGCCGCCCACTACCAGAACTATCAGAGCGCCTTCAACCCCCTGGGGCTGTGCAAATTCATCATCAAGGGGCTGGCCGGGCCGCAGATGGTGGCCGACCTGGTGAACGCCGCCCTGGGCTGGGGGTGGTCGATGGCCGATGTTTTCGCGACCGGCGAGCGCATCTTCGATCTCAAGCGTCTGATCAACCTGCGTTTCGGCCTGACACCGGCCGACGACGCCCTGCCCGCCCGCCTGACCCAGCAGCCCCGGCCTTCTGGGGGGGCCGAGGGCAATCTGCCGGACATGGCGGCGGCGCTGGCCGAGTATTACGCCGTGCGCGGCTGGGACCCGGCCACCGGCGCGCTCGCGCCTGAGCGACTACAGGCGCTCGGCCTCGTTTGATCGCCCACTCCGTACGGGGGAGGGACGCAGGGAGGGAGAGACGGAGGGACGCAGGGAGGGAGGGACGCAGGGAGGAGACATGGCGCCGAAGGTGATCCAGATCACAGAGGGCGGCAGGAAGATCGGATAGAATCGGGAGCAAAGTCAATCCCCCGACGGAGCGTCTTTTTCTTTCTTCTCGCCTCTGCGTCGCCCCAGGTTTTGGGCCGTCGATTTCTCGATCGAGGTGGATATGTTCACCCCCCCCCCCATCGTAGTTTAGTTTACATTGTCAATGGGTTGATCGTGATCAGTTTGATTGTGGGTGGCCTGACGCCGGTGCAGATGGCGCAGGCGGCCGAAGCTGGCAAGGCGGCCGCAGAGCCGGCCCTGAGCCGCAACCCCGAACAAAGGGAGGAGATAGCCAGAAACACCGCGGCCATAGTGAAGTCGTCGAGTTCACCTATGCCGACCGGGACGACCTGCCGTCGAGCTGCAATCCTTTCGACTGCAACAATTACGATGACGAGCATCTTTACTACTACACCAAGTATCTGAGCGCTGTAACGATGAAAGTAGATGGGGTGATCGCGCGCCAATACCAGCTCGGCGCAGCAGTCGTTCATGATCCCAACAAGTCATATCACAGTGACTGGAGATTGTTGCTGAACAGCATCCAGGTCCTGGGCAAGCAGGGCGCCGCGCTGTTACCGGTCACGACGTTCAGCTACATCCGCTCGCCAGGATGCGACGTCGGCAACAACTGCCAGCTTCGGTTCATCGACAGCGGGCAGGGCGGCAAAGCGGAGTTGCTCTATAACGACGGCACGAATGTTCCTGACGCCCCATTCCGCCTGATCAGCCGCATCATCACCGATACGGTGACGAACAGCTATGTGCAGGAGGAGTATTGGCGCGCCAACTGGGACGACCAAAGCGGCGGCTTCGGTTTCACCATGGTCACCCATGTGGGCGACCGCAGCACGACCAGCGACGACGTCCAGGATAAGCACTGGTTTCACAACCAGGCTGGCGACTTTCTGACCACCGAGAAGGGGGCGTGGGGGCTGGAGAAACAAACAGAAACAGTGGGCGTCAACCCTGCCAGGGGCTATACCTATGCCTGGCGCACCTTTGCCCAACCGCCCTTGCCGGCAGGCGCCACCTACAGCGATGTGCGCTGGGTGCTGACGGAAGAAGAGCAACACGTCTACAACCAGTATGGGACTGTCCGGTCGCGCATCAGCAAGACCAGATACGAATACAGCCTCGACCACCAGGGAGGCATTCAGGCCGGGAACCTGACCCGGAGGCAAGAGTTGGATGGCCTCGACACGCTGCTGCGCAGCACCGAGCGCTGGTACTATCCCTGCCTCGGCTGTAACGGCGGTCGCTACATCGCCAATCGGGTGGCCGAGGAGATGGTCCTCGATGCGAACAACACCTGCAAGTCCTACCAACGCTTCTTCTACGACAGCACGACGCTGGGGACAGGCGGCGCCATCCAGGATAGCGCCGGTCGCACGCACACCTCGCCGCCCGACCGCGGCCTGCTCACGCGCATCGAGGCGGCCAAGACGAGCTGCACCGGCGGCGCCAACCGCAGCGGCGATTTGGTGCTGGTGAGTCGAAGCCAGTACGAGCCTACCTGGCACAACCTGACCCGTAGTGAAGACGGGCTGGGGCGAGGGACGAATTACAGCTACGACGCCGTTTTCCACGTCCAGGTCGCCACGACCACGAACCAGGCGGGTCAGCAAACCGTCACCGACTACGGTTCCGACACTTTCCAATGGGCCTTCGGCCTGCCCTACAAGGTCAGAGACGCCAATCTACAGGACACATTCTTCACCTACGACGCCCTGGGCCGAGTGCGGACGGTCAACCGGCCGTTGGGCGACGCCAGCACCGACGAGGAGTGGCAATATGTGAATTACACCGACGCCGCCCATCCTCGCTATGTGCTGCATAAGCTCAAGGACGACGTCGTCTCGCCGGGCAACGGCTACCAGGTGGGTTGGACCTATTTCGACGGCTTGGGCCGGACCTTGCAGACGCAGGGCGAGCGCGAGGATGGCGTCAAGAGCGTGCTGAGCAGCCGGCAGTACGACTTTTTTGGTCGCCTGGGCAAAGAGACGGTCGCTTATGAGTCGGCGACGGGGCCGGGGGTGAGCTATCAGGCCCCGAATTGGGGGGCGATGCCGCAGAGCCAGTACACCGGCTACAGCTACGATGGTCTGGGCCGGCCGACCGTGGTCACGCACCCGGACGGCTCGCAGGTGAAGACAGTCTATGACTATCTGAACACGACGGTGCGCGACGAGTTGAACCACCAGGTCGATCAGGTGGCGGACGCATGGGGCCGGGTGGTGCGCGTGGCCAATTACACTGGCGACGGCTCGGTTGGGCAGCCCTATGTGTTGTATGGCTGGGCGAGCTACGAATATGATCTGCTGGATCGGCTGGACAAGGTCATCCTGCCCGACGACATGCCCGGCAACCCGGTGCGGATGGACCCGACCTACAACCTGTTGGGCCAGAAGACGGCGATGAGCGACCCGGATTTGGGGGCGTGGAGCTATGACTATGACGCGGCGGGGAACCTGACCCGGCAGACCGACGCCAGGAATCAGCGCACCTGCTTCTATTACGATGCCCTCAACCGGTTGAAGGGCAAAACTTATTCGAGCGGGGCTTCCGCCTGCCCAAGCGATCCGGGCAGCTATACGACGACGTACACCTACGACGCCTACGACGGCGCCACCCAGTTCGGGCGGGGACGGCGCACGGGCATGGTCGATGGCTCGGGTAGCACGAATTGGGTCTACGACCAGCGCGGGCGAGTGACGAAGGAGACGAAGGCGATCAGCGGCGCG
>JAHCIP010000173.1 GCA_026129165.1 Anaerolineae bacterium | reverse complement strand
GCTCGACCTGGCCCGCGCCGCCCGCCGCCTCCGCCAGTTCGGCCACGTCAGCACCGTCCACATCGCCGGGCGGCGCGTCGGGGTCATCCATGAGACGGAACTGGAGCATGACGCCGGCTGGGTCAACACCTACGAACAGACTAAATACGAGGCCGAACGACGATTACGAGCGGGCATGGCGGAGTTGCCCATTACTGTCTACCGTATGAGCAGCGTCGTGGGCGACTCGCGTACCGGCGAGGTGCGGCAGTTCAACTTTCTGCACCAGTTGCTGCGCCTGGTGTGGGCCGGCCTCGTCCCCGCGCTGCCCGCCGACCCGCATGGCCCGGTCGACCTCATCGCCTCCGACTGGGTGGCCGATGCGCTGGTCGAATTGTTCGAGCGGCGCTTTGTACCAGGGGAGACGCTCCACCTATGTGCCGGGGCGGACCGGGCCTACACCCTGGCCGAGATACTTGACGTCACCCTGGCCGAGTTCGACCGCTGGCTGCCGGCCGGCCGACGGCGGCCAGCGCCGCCCGCCCTCGTCAGCCTGGACGAGTTCACGCAGCTGGTCGAGGCCGCCGAGGCCGAAGGCCGCCAACGGCAGGCGCAGGCACTGGGGGCCATCGCTACCTTTACCCCGCACCTGGCACTGCCCAAAGCGTTCGACAACCGCCTGGCGCGGGCCGCCCTGGAACCGCTGGGCGTGGCGTGGCCTCCGATTCGTGACTATTACCCACGTGTGGTAGAATACTGCGTCAAAAGCGGGTGGGGCCGCGTTGCCTTGCCCCCCGCAGCCCAGGAGACGAGCCATGCCACTGGAAGCGCCGCCCCTCGTTGAGACCGACGTTGAGACCGAAGCGGCCATTGTGGTCGCCCGTGATGTCGACCTCCGTCGTCTGGAACGCTATTATCACCTTGCCAAACGCCAGGCCTGGTCAGTCAAAGACTTGGCCTGGGACCAACTCCCTGTATTACCCGAAACGCGCACATCGGACCGCTGGCAAGGGCTATGGCGCTCGGTGCTGTCGCAGCTTATCCAGGCCGACCATATCGCCGTCAAAGCGTCGGCCGAACTGCTGAGCCGCGCTGAACACCGCGAAGCTACCCTCTACTATACGACAATGGTCCAGGATGAGGCCCGCCACGTCGAGGCGCTCATGCGTGTCGCCGACGCGGTCGACTCGCTCGGCCAGCGCAACCCCTACCTGGACGAACTGGCCGACCTCCAGTACGATAGCGAGACGCTAGAGGAGAAGGTCATCTGTCTTCAGGGCTTCTTTGAGGCGATGGTCATTCCCTTCTTCCACGACATCTCCCGCGTCGCGCGGGGTAGCATCCTGGGCGAGTTGTGCCAGCGCCTGGCCGTGGACGACGGCATTCATCACGGCTCGGGGCTGGCCTATGCCGATGTCCTGATGGCCGACGCCAGCCCGGCCCTACGCCACAAGGTCCAGGACCGCCTGCGCGAGTTCTACCCCATCTACATCGAGTTCGTCAAGTGGCGCCCGCCGGAGCGCGCCTGGTTGAGCCGGCTCATGGCCGACCGCGATGCCCAGGTGATCCAGGAGCACATCCAGTTTGCCCACCGCCTTGTCCATCGCTGGGGGCTGACAATTGACCTATAAACTTGCCTGAGAGCGAAAAATGTGTTACACTTCCTCGGTCGAAAGGGGGTGAGTGGTAGTGACGGTTGAACTGCGAACGGGTGAGAGTTTTGAGAGCCTGCTAAAGCGTTTCCGCAAGGAAGTCACCAAGACCGGTGTCCTCAGCGCGTATCGTCGTCGGCAGTGGTTCGTGAGCAAGAGCGAACAGCGCCGCCGCGAACGGCAGAAGGCCGCGCGCAAGCTGATGCGCAAGATGTGGAAGCAGACGTCGGGTCGCGAGTAGACCTCGCTTCCGAACGTTCGGCGAGCTTTAACCTCCCGAAGGGTCTAGACCCTTCGGGAGGTTTTTATCTTTTCGTGAAGCGCCTGTGAAGCTTTGAGGGGGGAGTTGTTAAAAATCCTAACTCCAGTCGCCCTTCCTCCGTTCCTGATAGTGTTGACATCACGTATCAGGAGCGGGGGGAGGCAAATGATGAAAGTCTGGCTAATATGCCTGGGGCTAGCCAGTCTAGCCATCCTCGTAAGTATTGGATTATTAGGACTGCGCACCCAACCGAGCGCCGCCGACAGCAACGCGAATGGCCGCCGCCTGCGTATGTTTGTGACCGGCTACACCTCGTGCGATGCCTCGATCCGCGCCGTCAAGGCGTGCGATGGCATCACCGCCAGCGGTCGCAAAGCCGCGCTGGGAACCGTCGCCTGCGGCCCCAACTACCCCTTGGGGACAGTGTTTGAGATTGTCGGCATCGGACGTATGACGTGTTGGGATCGCGGGGGGGGCATCAAGGACCACATGCTGGACGTGTGGTTTCCCGATGTCCAGTCTGCGGTGCAGGCCGGGATCAGCGCCAAGTGGATGGAGGTGATCATCTATTCTTCTGCCCCGCCCGATCCACCGGCTCAACCAGCCGCCGCCGCCGCCCCGAACGAAGCCCGCGCCGGGTATGGCTCTCTAGCGGCCAGCCCGCCGCCGGCCCAGACGGCGGCCCCCGCGCCTGTTGGCGCCGCCGCTCCCCCGCCGGCGCCAGCCACCACGTCTAAGACCGCGGCCGCCCCCAGCGCCGCCAGGCCCAAAACCCCCACCAACCAGCCCCCACCCTCCTCGGCTCCTATCGCCGCGCCCGTCGAGGTGGCTCTAGCGCCGGTGGAAGCGCCAGCCGCCGAGGTAGTTAAAGTGGAGGTGGCCGAGACGGTCGAGGCGCAGCGGCAACCTGTTGCCCGCCTGGAACACGCTGCCCCCCACGTGACGGCGGCGGAAAGTCCACTGGGCGACCTGGTAGCCGATATGCTGCGCACGCAATACGGCGCGCGGGTCGGCCTGGTCGCTAACCGCGACCTCCAGGGGAGCCTCGTGGCGGGCGTCATCACGGTAGAGCAGGTGACCGGCGCCCTCACGCCTGGCCGCCACCCGCTGACCCAAGACCTGCGCGGCGACACACTACGGGCGGCCATGGAGCACTCACTGAGTCAGCTGGATGGCTGGGACGGGTTTCTGCATGTGTCGGGTCTCCGTATCGGCTATAACCCGGCTGCGCCGGTCGGCCAGCGGTTGACGCGCTTCGAGTTCTCCAACGGGGAAGCCGTCGCCGATCAGGGCTGGTACCGTGTGGCCCTCACCGATGGGGTCTATTTCAGCCCCGGCTATACGCCCATCCTGCAAGAGGGGAAGGGGCTGTTTGCCTACCAGCCCCTCGAAGACATGGCGGTCAATTGGCTGCGCCAGCGTGGCTCAGTGCGTCCTGGGGTGGACGGCCGGCTGGCCGTCGCGCGTTAAGAGGGTAGACAGTCGTAAAGCCTGCGCCACGCGCGTGTCCGCGTAAGTTTGCACTGGAAGGCCAACCCAGCTATACTTACGCAGATATTGTTGGGTGGAGGCATCTGTGCTTACCTTTCTGTATGTGGCTCAAATCCTCATCGCGCTGGGGGTCATTGCCCTGGTCATGCTCCAGGCGCGCAGCGAAGGCGCGGGGGGCATGTTTGGTCAAGGGGATGGCATCGCCCGCACCCGGCGCGGTGTCGAGCGCACCATTTTTAACCTGACGATTGGCTTCGCCGCCCTCTTCCTCCTCATTGCCATCATTACGGTCATCGTCCAACGGTAAAGCAGCGCACTACTGTGACTCGACTGCGTCGCTGGCCCGTTCTTATCGCGTTGGTCGGCCTGGTACTCCTGGCGGTACTGCTCAACGGTCTGGTATCTAGCCGGCCGCCCATCGAAGTTCCTGACTACGGTGGCGTCTATACCGAGGCTGTCGTTGGGCGGCCTCGGACACTCTCCCCTATCTTTGTCCAAAGCGATACCGAGAAAGACCTAGTCGCCCTCTTGTTTCGGGGATTGATGCGCCCCGATGCGACCGGGGTCGTTGTCCCAGACGCGGCTGCGCGCTGGGACGTCAGCGCCGACGGTCTCCGCTACACGTTCTCCCTGCGCGACGACGTCTTCTGGAGCGATGGGGTGCGGGTCACGTCGGAAGATGTACTGTTCACCATCCGCTGCGTCCAGGACCCCGCCTATACCGCCAACCCCGACCTGGCGACGTTCTGGCGTACGGTCGCCATGGAAGCGCCCGACGACAAAACTGTCGTCTTCCACCTGACGGAACCATTCTCCCCCTTCCTCGATCAGACGACGCTCGGCCTGCTGCCGGCGCATGTGCTCGGCAAGACGCCCGTGGCGGACCTGGCGGCCTCCGCTTATAACCTCCAGCCCATCAGCAATGGCCCCTTCAAACTCGAAAAGTTTGAGGATATGAGCGTCACTCTCGCGCCCAATCCCTATGACGGCGGCCGGCGGCCTTACCTCGCCCGCCTGATCTTCCGCTTCTACCCCGACCGCGCCCAGGCGGTGGAGGCCTACGTCCGCAAGGATGTGATGGGCGTTGGGCAGGTCGCGCCGGCCGATCTGGTTAAGGTGTCCAGTGGGGCGATCTACTCCGCGCCGCGCCCGACCTTTACAGGGGTCTATCTCAACCTGGACCGCTTCATTTTTCAGGACAAGCGCACCCGGCAGGCTCTGTTGCTGGCCCTCAACCGGCCGGCGTTGATCCGCCAGGCACTCAACGGCCAGGCACTCGTCGCCGACAGCCCCATCCTGCCGCAGTCCTGGGCCGCGGCCGGCGACCTGCCCCACTATGCCTATAACCCCGCTCAGGCGGCCGCCCTGCTGGAGCAAGTTGGCTGGAAGGACACCGATGGCGATGGCATCCGTGAATTGGGCGGGCAGCCCTTCGACTTTACGCTGGTGACGACGGATGAACCGGCTCGGGTGACGGTGGCTCAAATCCTGGCCCAACAGTGGGCCGCGGTGGGGGTTCGGGCGCGGATTCAGACGGTCAACGCGCGTACGCTTGAGAGTGTCTATTTTGACACGCGGCTATTTGATGCCGCGCTGTATGGCTGGAGTACCACCGATTCCGACCCCGACCCCTACCCCTTCTGGCACTCCACACAAGTCAATGAGGGCAAGAATATCGGCGGCTGGGCTAATCTAGATGCGGACAGCCGGCTGGAGCAGGCTCGACAGACGCCGGACCCGGCGGTGCGGGCGCAACTCTACCGTGAGTTCCAGAGTATCTTCACCGAGGAAGTTCCCGCTCTCCTGCTGTACCACGGTGTTTATCACTATGCCGTGGACCCCCAGGTTCACAATGTCCAGGTCGGTCAGGTGCTGCTTGACCCCAGCGGCCGCTTCCAAACCATCCAGCAGTGGTACCTGCGTACGCGGACGGTGCGGCGGGGCTGGCTCGGCTCGTAGCGTTGGTTTAGAGTTCCACCCCTATTTTTCCTCTCCTACTCATTGACAGACCCCGCCGTGCTTGATATAATCTAACCAGATACTAACAGGAGCAGTGACCCTTGCCTATGCCCGCTCTTCAGCTATCGTCGTCGGCCCGTCAGGCTGTGATTGTCGCTATTCTGGTGATCTTATCGTCCTTTGGCGTGGGGGTAGTGCGCCTGGCCTGGATGGACGTGAGCCTGCGCGCTCTGGCATCGGAGGAGCAGGCCAAAGTGGACAGTCTGAAGCAGGCGATCAGCCAGACGGACAAGGACATAGCGCGGGCCAAGACGGATGATTATGTGAAAGATTGGGCGCGGGAGATCGCCAAGCAGACCCGTGCGGGTGAGATTCCGGTGGTCCTGGTGGCATCGTCGTCCTCCGCTCCAGCGATTGGTCGTGCCGCCCCGTCGCCTGCTGCCCCTCCCCCCACCTCAGCCGGTATCCCCCGCTGGCGCGCCCTGCTCGATCAACTCTTCGGCGGACGTTAAACCCCGCTCGTCCCAACGATAAAGCGGAGGGTAGATTTAGGTCCACCCTCCGCTTATTACCAACAGAGGTCAGGTGTGTTTAAACCTGCCCGGCCTGGGGGTCAATCATGGCGTCCAGGTGAACTCTGAAGACCGGGCTGGTCGGGCTGATGGCCGGCCCGCTGAGCTTGCCCTCCGGTGTGCGGTCAGTCGCGCGGCGGACGGTCACATCCCAGGTGTACACCATCGGCGTGCTCGTCTTGTCGGTGGGCAGCAGCGTTTCGGGCAAGCGCCAGCCGGTCGCCTTGACCCAGGCTTCTTCGGTGACGGGTTTGCCCTCGCGCGTTGTACTCACCCGCACGACGTAGTACTCATCGCTCGCCAGAATTCCAACCGAGGTCCAATTGAGAAGTGTCGGCGCTTTGCCCTGAACCGTCGTCTTGTCGGGAACACCCAGGAGCGTCGGGGCCGGATAGCGCGCCAGGGCGATGGGCGTACCGGGGACAGCAGCCTGGGCAGGTGTGGTCGCCGCCGTGGTCGCTTCGGCGATCTGGCGGGTCGGCGCAGGCGTGTTCGTGGGCGCCGGCGTATTGGTCGGCGCGGGCGTCTCCGTGGGCAGCGGCGTGGCTGTCGCCGGCGGGGCCTCGGTAGGTGGCGCCGGCGTATCGGTGGGCGGGGCAGGCGTCACCGTCACACCGGGGTCAATAAGGAGTTCATCGCCGATGCCGAGGAATTGGGTGGGCGACTTGAAGCCATTGAGGGCGACCAACTCGTCAACGGTTTTGCCATAGCGATTGGCGATGATCCAGAGCGAGCCGCCGCGCACGGTATGGGTGATGCGTCCAATGGGGTCGGTGTTGGCCGGGACGGCCGGCGGTGGGGCCTGGACCGCCGGGGCGGGTTCTGTCGGCGGTTGCGGCGCCGGGGCGGGCGCGCCATCCGTCCTGGGTATCTTGAGCGGTTGACCGGGCAAAATCAGGACGTTGACATTGTTCAGCCCGTTGGCTTCCAGCAACTCTTCGAGGGTGATACTGTGCTGAATGGCGATAGCCAGGAGCGTATCGCCGGGGCGGATGATGTAGGTGGTATCGGGGCGAGTGGCGGACCGCCGGGCCTGGGGCAGGGGCGTCGGCGTGGCTGAGCCAACCTCGCGCGTCGGGGCCTGCGTGATCGTGGGGGGCGCGGTGCGGGTCGGCGGGACGGTGGAGGACCATCAGCGTTGGCAAGGTGGTGGCGATGCCGCCCAGAGCCAGCGCGTCTCCAAGTCCAAGCGGTGCACCACCAGCGCTGTCCAGAGGCGATGGCAGAAGCGCGCTTCCCCGGGGTGGCTGCGCAGCGTCATCACTGCTGCAATGACTACCGCGACCAGAACAACGCCTCCGGGCCACCTCCAGCAGTCGCACCCAGGGTGGCGGGCCGGCGGACCGCAAGGGGGCGAAGATATCACAGACAGTGGCGTTGGGAGCGACCGTCGCGCCACACCTGACAAAGCGCCGTCGGGATTGCTGGACCCGGGCGGTACACTGGGAAACACGTTTATCAGAGCGCCGTAGCGTGGCGCCACAATGGGGCAATCATAAGCTGGCTGTCGCTTGGGCCAGGGTGAGAGCCGTGGGCAAGAATGATATTGGCGATGTCAGGCCGTTACCCCAGCCAGGAAGTTAAGAGAGTGATACGAGAGTGATAGGCAGAACTAAGTCCTTTTTCCTATGGCGCCCCTAACCGCTCAAACTGTCCAAAAACGACGTAGAGCCACGTCTCCTCAACAGTATGGTCCAACTCAAAGACATAAAAGGGGAAGGCAGCGTTACCCGCTAGCTTCCCCTGAGCAAGCGAGGGTATTCTAGCAGAGAACCGGCCGGGCTGTACCCCGGCCCACAAGCCCCCCACCGCCTCACCCACTGTAGGATAAGAGGTAACAACACACCCTCCCGCAGATGGCTAAACCTGCGGAGGGTGATGCTGCGAAGGGAAACCTTGATAGGTCCTACAGAGAGGGGGCGGGCGAAGGGTTACTTGCCCAACTTGGCCTTGAGCGCCGCCAGTTCGTCTTCCACGGCCGGATCCTGCAACGCCTCGAATTCGTTGTCGGCGGCGGAGCGGGCTTCGGCCATCTCGGCCGTAGCGCTGGCGCGGGCTTCTTTCTCGCGGATTTTCTGCTCGAAGCGGCCAAACTCGCCGCTGTAGTCGGGAATATCTCGAATCTGGGTCGCGGTCTTCGCCATCTGCTCGCGCGCCTTGGCGGCCCGCGACCGGGCCAGCAGGGTCTCCTTGTTGCGCTTGGCGTCTTCGTACTTCGATTCGAGTTGGGTCAGGTCATTGCGCAGCTTGTTGACGAGGGCCTGCTGGTCGGTCAACTGGCCCTGTAGGACGTCTAGCTGCGCATTGTAGTCGGTCTTGCGCTTGAGAGCCTCGCGCGCCAGATCATCGCGGTTCTGGCTGACGGCGAGTTCCGCCTTGCGCTGCCACTCGTTCCGCGCATCCGTCACCCGCTTGACATCCCCTTCGAGCATCTTCTGCTGAGCCAGCATGTCACGCACCTGATCACGGGCGTCGCTAATGGCGCTCTCCATATCTCGAATGATCTGGTTCAGCATCTTTTCGGGGTCTTCGGCCGAATCGAGCAGGTCGTTGAGGTTGGCCCGCACGATCATGCTAATCCGCTCAAAAATACCAGGCATTGCGGTGCTCCTTTGTCGTTGTGTCGGCGTAGGATCGGTAAGCGGTACGTTCCGCCCACATTATACTTCTGTTTAGACGATGATGCAATGCGCGTGCCGTCCGCGCACTGCCCGCCTGATTCTACGCAGCAGAGCGGTGGAGGTTGCGGTCGACCGGGCTGTGTTCGTCCCGCCCTCTCTCTCATGCTATAATTGGAAACCATCGTACAGGATAAGGCTACAGGGAGGTCGGGGTGAGTCCGGCTTGGAGTAATGCCACCAAACGCTGGGTCGTGACCGCTGGGGCCGTGCTGCTTTTGGGCCTGCTCTATTTCGTGCGCAACCAGATACCGTTGGTGGTGTTAGCGGTCATTCTGGCGTTCCTGCTCAACCCGGTGGTCGACTTCCTCACCTATCAGGGCCGGCTGCCGCGCCGCCTGTCCGCCGCTCTGGTCTACCTGGCGTTGGTCAGCCTGATCATCTTCCCATTTTTCTTTGTGCCCAACCTGATTGGCCGGCTCGCCGCCCTGGCTCCCGACGCGGCGACGATTCGCGCGCTCCTCCTGGACCTGATTAACCGCCTTAGCAGCATCGAAACCTTGCAGATCGGGCCGAACCTGGCCGCCGCCCTCCAGGCGCCCTTAGATCGCTTTGGTGAAGTGCTCCGCTCGGCCAGCGGGGCCGGCCTCAGCTTCCTGGGGCGGCTGACAGCCAGCCTGGCCTCGCGCTTGATTGACCTGGTCTTTACCCTGGTCGCCTCACTCTACCTGGTCATGGATACGCCGCGTATCTTCGCCTACCTGGGGTCACTGGTCCCGCCCGGCTACGAGCGCGATGCCGCGAACCTGGGGCGTGAGATCAACGCGGTGTGGGCGGGCTTTTTCCGGGGCCAGTTGGTGCTGTGCCTGGCAATTGGCATTGTCACCGGGACCGCGATGTGGCTGCTGGGCGTGCCTTACGCCGTCTGGCTCGGCATTCTGGCGGGCATCCTGGAGATTGTGCCGAATATCGGCCCGGTCCTGGCTGCGATCCCGGCCATCGTGCTGGCCCTGTTCCAGGGGTCGACTCGCTTCGACATCAACTATGTCTGGTTTGCGCTGCTGGTCGCCCTGACCCACTTCCTCATCCAACAGGTCGAGAACCACTACTTTGTGCCGCGCATCATTGGCGGCAGCGTCAACCTGCATCCGGTCGTGACGATTGTGGGCGTGCTGGTGGGCGCGAGCCTGGTGGGCATCCTGGGTATCTTTCTGGCCGCCCCGACCATTGCCACGCTTCGCGTTCTGGCCCGCTATGTCCACAACAAGGTAATGGACCGCGACCCGTTCCCCTATGCTGCCCCGCCGCCCGTCCCCGCCAGCGAGCCTCCGCCCCTGCCCGCCGCCCCCCGCCCAGCGAGCGCCTCCCACGCGGTCCCCCCTGCCTCCGATAGTGGTTTGTAAACCGTTCCACCAGTGCGGTTTTTGACAACTCCCCATTCCTGGCTACAATGCTCTTTCATCTAGCGCGGCCCCACGCGCCCGGGAGAGCAGGGATGGGTGGATTGTTGTTGCAGCGTGTCTGGCAAGGGGTGGTGGTCCTCTTCGCCGTGAGCCTCTTTAGCTTTGTCCTCATCTTCCTGTCGGGGGACCCCGTCGCGGCGCTGGTGCCGCTGAACGCCCGCCAGGAAGACATCGCCAACATCCGCCACCAGTACAACCTCGACCAACCGCTGCCCGTCCAGTACCTCCTCTTCCTGGGCCGGGCGGCGCGCGGCGACATGGGCGAGTCCTTCCGCTACCGCACGCCCGCCCTGCCGCTGGTCCTCAGCCGGCTGCCCAACACCGTGCTGCTGGCCGTCGTCAGCCTCCTCCTGACCGCCCTGGTCAGCCTGCCGCTGGGCATCCTCGCCGCCCGCTATGGCGGCCCTCTGGATACCCTGGCCTCGTTCCTGTCGCTGCTCGCCATCTCCATGCCGTCGTTCTGGCTCGGCGTCATCTTTATCATCGTTTTCGCCGGCGCGCTGCGCTGGCTGCCGGCGTCGGGCGCGGGGACGTGGAAGCAGCTTATCCTGCCCACGCTGACCGTCAGCACCTTCTCCATTGGCCTGCTGACGCGGCTGGTGCGGCGCTCGGTGGGCGAGACGCTACGCCGCGAGTTTGTCACCGTCGCCCGCGCCAAGGGTCTGAAGGAAGCCCACATCCTGTGGGGCCACGTCCTACGCAACAGCGCCATTCCCATTGTCACCGTCATGGGCCTCCAGTTCGGTGCGCTGCTGGGCGGCTCGGTCGTGGTCGAGACGGTCTTCGCCTGGCCGGGCGTCGGCTGGCTGATGATCCAGGCCATTGAAGCCCGCGACCTGCCGGTCATCCGCGCCGCTGTGCTGATTCTGGCCGTGTTTATCGTCGTTATCAACCTGCTGGTGGACCTCATCTATACCTGGCTCGACCCCAGGATCAAGCTAGGGGCGCGGCCATGAATCAGGTGGCGCTGGAGCGGGGCAGGATGAAGGCCCCCCCATTGCGGGGGGCAGGCGGAGGACGGAGGACGGAGGACGGAAGACCTCGGACGGCCCTTGGTCGGCGGTTGGCGGCGGTGAGACGGCGGCGGAGCGCGGTGGTCGGCGGGGTCATCGTCTTGCTCGTGCTGGGGACGGCGCTGCTCTCGCTGGTCTGGACGCCGCACCCCTACCAGGAACAGGACTTGGGCCGCGCCATCCTGCCGCCCTTCTGGATGCCCGGCGGCCAGACCAGCTTCGCCCTCGGCACGGACCTCAACGGCCGCGACCTGCTCAGCCGCATCATGGTCGGCGCGCAGGCCAGCCTGTTCGTCGGCATTGCCTCGGTGCTGGTCGGCGGCGCGTTGGGCGTCACGCTGGGCCTGCTGGCGGGCTACTTCGGCGGCTGGTTCGAGAGCCTGGTCATGCGCCTGGTGGATGTCCAGTTATCCATGCCGGGCGTCCTGCTCGCCATCGCCATCCTCGCCGCCATCGGCAAGGGGCTGCTCAACGTCGTCCTCGTGCTGGGCATCGTCAGTTGGGTCCAGTACGCCCGCTTTGTGCGCGGCTCGACGTTGGCTGTCAAAGGCCAGGAGTACGTGGCGGCGGCGCGGGCCGTCGGCGCGACACATAGCCGCATCGTGTGGCGGCACGTCTTCCCCAATATCCTGCCGCCGCTGCTCACCGTGTCTACCATTAATGTGTCCTCCAACATCCTGGCCGAGTCGGCCCTGAGTTACCTCGGCGTTGGTGTGCCGCTATCTACCGTCACCTGGGGCGGCATGCTCAACGAGGGCAAGAACCTGTTTGAATTGGCCTGGTGGAACGCCGCCTGGCCCGGCCTGGCAATTTTACTGATTGTATTTGGTATCAACTTGCTGGGCGATGGGCTGAATGACGCATCGAGCTAGACTGTCATCCATGAGAACACGGCAAGCACGGATGAAGAGGATGAAGGGATGCTCTCTGCTCTTATCCGCCTATCCTCTCTATCCGTGCTCTTATCCTTTCGATCCGCTATTGTCTCTGAGGAGGAACCCCTATGTCTGACAAGAAAATGCACCCAACTTCCGAGGAACACGATGACGTGTTCATGGACCTGCGGCGCGGCCTGAGCCGCCGCGACTTCCTGCGCCTTAGCTCGCTGCTGGGCGTCGGCATCGCCGGTGGGCTGGCCGCCGCCTGTGGCTCGCCCGCCGCCGCGCCGCAGCCTCAGGCTGTCGCCCCGACCCAGGCGCCGGCCAAGGCGACTGAGGCGCCCAAGCCAGCGGCCACGACAGCCCCAGCCCCGACCCAGGCGCCAGCGGCGACGCAAGCCCCGGCGGCCAAGGCGGCCGGTCCCAAGGGCACGCTAACGATTGCGCAGGGCGTGGACATTGAAAGCCCCGACCCGTATGTGACGACCAGCGGCGCGAGCAAGGGCATCATGTGGACCATCTTCGACCGCCTGGTGTACCGTGACATTGACCTCAAAATCCAGCCCGGCCTGGCGCTGATGTGGAAGGTTGTGGACGACCTGACATGGGAGTTCAAGCTGCGCGATGGGGTGAAGTTACACAACGGAGAGC
>JAHCIP010000172.1 GCA_026129165.1 Anaerolineae bacterium | reverse complement strand
GGGCATCCACCTCATCCGCCGGGTGGCTGCGAGTGACTCGACCGCCCAGGGCTTGCATCCGCGAGTCGACCGGTGTCGTCCACCCTTCGTCCACCTCGGCCACCAGCGCCGTCGTTCCAGGCTCGAGCGCCGCGCTCACCTCATCCATGTAATCGGCGTCGAAACCGATGTGCGCCACATCGAAGAGCGAGCCAGCCAGCGCGCCCGTCGCCGCGCCGACCGCCACGCCCACCGGCCCGCCGACCAGGCCGAGGGCGCCACCGACCACCATGCCAGCCGCCGTGCCCTCAGGCGACGGGGCGAAGGCATGCTTGACCTCCACTCCCTGGTTGGCGTCCTTGTTGACGACGGCCATGCCGTACAGGAAGATATCACCCCTCGCGTGTAGGTCTTGCAGCGCGCGCCAGGCTTCGAACGCCGCCGCTTCATCCTCAAACACCGTCACAATCATCGTGTCCATGAGTTTGCTCCTTCAGTATGTAGGTTAGATTTCTATTGTCTCGGGCGGTGATGCCGCCCGTGATTCGCAAGTTGTTGGTGGCGAGGATTAGCCTCGCGTCGAGTTCTATCTATACGGGGCAGTGGGCCACGCCATGCTGGCGTTGTGCGGGGGCGCGGCCCGCTGCGAATGGACCACACAGCTTACATGGCGGTTGACAGCTGGCGCTCGACCGTGTTCTTGAAACCGCGCATGCGGAAGGCCAGGGCCAGCTCTAGCCCGCCAAAGATCACGGCGTAGCTTCCGATGATCCACAGCACCGCCAGCGCGCCGGCCTGCGGCTGCATGATGAGCAGCACGCCGCAGACGACCGACAACACGCCACTCAGCCCCAACATCCACTCGCCCTCGATTTCCTTGCGCAACTGAATCGCGCCAATTACCTCGAAGATGCCAGTCCCAATCGCCCAGGTCGCGATCACCCACAGCAGCGCGACGGTCGTGATATCGGGGCGCACGAAGGTGAAGACGCCAGCGCCGATGCTGACCAGCCCTTCCAGCAGGAGCACCCACCAGTAGGGCGCCTTGGTGTGGCTCACCGCCGTGAACGTGGCGAAGATGCCATCCACCAGGGCGTAGGCGCCGAAGACAGCCACCAGCACGGCCAGCGAGACGTTGGGCCAGATAAAGGTTGCCACTCCAAAGAGCACCGCTGCCAGACCACGTAGGGCCAAAGCCCACCAATTACGAGACATTGCGTACAACATATTGCCACCTCCATTATGGCTGTTTTTCTCGATCCGATTTTGTTCCCAGTCTGTCTGGGTCACTATCCGCAGTATATGAGAACTGGCTCGTCTTGTCATTGGACCCGTGTGGAGTCTGAGTCGGCAAAAAGGACCAGCTTTCGGGCGGGCTTTCTCAACGTTCAGCGTTAGCTGGGTCCACGCGCCTCGTAGGCGAGGCGTACAACAAATGGTGTAGCTTGCGCGATTGACTTACTGGGTGTAGACTCCAGTGCGTAACTCCTATTCCCTATCTACTCTTCTCTAGCTTTGCACTCTTTACAATGACGACTGTCACCCTGAGCGAAGCGAAGGGTCTCGCTCAGCTACATGAGATGCTTCGCTTCGCTCAGCATGACATAACAAGGACAACTGTAAAATCTGCAAAGCTAGTGTACTCTTGAGGCTTCCTGTATCTTAGGGCGAGACCATGACCAGCCAGGTTGAGCGAACCTTCGATCTCGCGCTCGTGCTGCGTACGCATCGGGACGCGATTGCGGCGGCCTGGGCCGAACGCGCTCCCGTGATGCCGGGGTCGCACCCTGCCGAGCCGCCGCCGGAAGAAAACGTCGGTGTGATCAAGCGGGTGTTGGATGCCATGGCCGACTCGCTGAGCGCTGGCTCCTACGCTCCCCTGGAGACCTTGCTCAATGACATCACCTTCGTCCGCGTGGCGGCGCGGTACGACCTGGAGGTGGTCATTGAGAGCCTGCTCTTGATCAAGCAGGCGATCGTCCCCTTCATAGCCGGTAGCCCTACGCTGGCTTCGCCCGCCGCCTACCAGGCGATCGCCCAGCTGGACGACTGCCTGCTGTATATGGTGGGACACCTCGGGCGCCTGTTCGCGGACATGCAGCGCCGGCTCGAGGAACAACAGCGGCGCACGGCTCTGGTGCTGCACGCCGTCCAGACGGCCAGTAGCTCGCTGGAACTGGATGTGGCCCTGGGCAGGGTCGCCGAGGCCATGGCTGAGGCCACCAGGGTACCCTATTGCGGGATTTACCTGCTGCATGCGGAACGGGGTGTGTTAGCGATCAAGGCCGCCGCGGACGGCGGCGATTTCCACTATACCAGCCGGCGTCACCCTCTCGCTGACCTGCTATCATCCCCTATGTTGCGGGAGCTGCTGGAGGGTAAGCGGTCCATGATTCTAGGCGAGCCGCCGACCGATCCTCGTATCGCGCAGGAAGATTTCGAGACGCTGGGGTTGACGTTGATGTTGGTGCTGCCCATCAAGGTTGGCGAGCAGGTGTTAGGCTGTGCGGTCCTCGGGGCCGCCGAGGATGACCCCACCTTCACCACCGAGGAGATTGACCTGGCGTCGGGCATGGTCAACGCCGTCGCGCTCGCCATTGAGAATGTCCGGCTCTACGAGGAGACCTGCCGCCGGCTGGACGAGAGTCAGAGCCTCCAGCGCGTCACGGCCGCTTTGCTGCAGAAGCTCGCCCTCGCCGATGTCCTGGAGATTGTGTGCGGCGCCACCCAGCGACTCACGGGCGCACTGGGCAGCGCGGTGTTACTCCTGGAGGAGAATGACTGGTTGCGGGTAGCTTACTCATCCGGTGGCGCCCCTCTGCTGGTGGATCGGACGCCGGTTGACGGTTCGTTCGGCGGCCGGGCACTGCGCCACGGTCAGGTCATGCGGGCCTATGACCCGGCCGGACACATTTCATCTCTGCCGACATCCATGCCGATCACGGCCCTACTGGCCGCGCCGCTACAGGTGCGGGGGGCGGCCAGCGGCGTCCTGGAGGCAATGAACAAGCCAGGCGGCTTCACCGAGGAAGATGGGCGCATTATCAGTCTGTTCGCCGACCAGGCCGCCATCGCTATTGAGAATGCTCGCCTGCGCCAGCAGGAAGAGCAGCTCGCTGTGCTCGAAGAACGGCAGCGGCTGTCGCGCGAACTCCACGACTCGGTGACGCAGGCGCTCTACAGCGTCACGCTCTTTGCCGACGCGGCCGCCCGTCTTTTGACCGCCGGCCACAGCGCCGGCGCCCTGGACCACCTGCAGCAAGTGCGGGGCATTGCCCAGGAGGCGCTGCGGGAGATGCGGCTGCTCATCTTCGAGCTACGGCCGCTCGACCTGCAACAGCAAGGGCTGGTCGCCGCTTTGCGGGCGCGACTGGCGGCTGTGGAGAAGCGCGCCGGCTTGCCGGTCGAGCTACACGTTGAGGGGGAGAGGCGCCTGCCGCGTCATATTGAGGACGTCCTGTATCGGGTGGCCCACGAGGCGCTCAACAATGTGCTCAAACATGCCCATGCCCGGCGCGCGACCGTTCGCGTGCGGCTGGGGGAGGCCAGGGCGTGTCTGGAGGTGAGCGACGACGGGGTGGGGTTCGACCTGGCCGCTGCCCAGGCCGCCGGTGGCCTAGGGCTAGGGGGGATGAGCGAACGAGTGCAGCGCGTGGGGGGGACGCTCGAAGTCGAGAGCGCCCCAGGTCAAGGGACTCGCGTGCGCGTGGAGGCGCCATTGCCATGACCCAGTCAGTCATTCGCGTTCTAATTACCGATGACCATGCCATTGTGCGGCAGGGCCTGCGCGCCCTGCTGGCGACGGAGCCAGACATTGAGGTGGTGGGGGAGGCGAGCAACGGCGCGGAAGCGGTTGCCGCGGCGGACCGCCTCCAACCCGACGTGATTCTGATGGATCTGGTAATGCCGCAGATGGGCGGCGTGGAGGCGATTCGACGCATAACCGCGCGCTGGCCCGCCGCGCGCATCCTGGTCTTAACCAGCTTTGCCGCCGATGACCAGGTCTTCCCGGCCATCAAAGCCGGTGCGTTCGGCTATCTCTTGAAAGACACCTCCTCGGAAGAACTGGTGCGTGGCATCCACGACGTGTATCGCGGCGCGCTGGCGCTGGAGCCGACCATCGCCCACAAGGTGTTGCGCGAGCTGGCCCACCCGGGCGGGCGGTCGCCTACCCCTGACGCGCTCACCGAACGGGAGGGCGAAGTGTTGCGGCTGCTCGCCACCGGGCTGAGTAACCAGGCCATTGCCGACCAACTCCAGGTGGCCGAGGCCACGGTACGCACCCACGTGAGCAATATCCTGGGCAAGTTGCACCTGGCGAGCCGCACCCAGGCGGCCTTGTACGCGCTGCGCGAGGGGCTGGCGTCGCTAGATGATGCTGATATGTCATCCTAAACGGAACCCACTACAACATTTGTCGGAGCTGCCTCGTCCCACCAGAATGCAGACGAGGCGCTATCACAGTGGAGAAGGACCGCCCGCAAGGCGGTCCTTTTTACGTACCCCAAATCCACGCTGCGCCGATGACAGGGGCAGTTAGTCGCAGTATAGTGGGGCTAGTTCAATCGGAATCGCGTGAAGCAAGGAGATCATAGATCGCTATGTTGCTCGTTCTGAAGAGTCTCGTGACGTTCGTCTTCGTCGTCGCCGCCTTCCAGAAATTGACCGGCAAGGCAGCCGCGAACTGGACGCGCTGGGGTTACTCGCGGCAGGTCATGGTGGCGACAGGCATCGCCGAGGTGGTCGCCGTGGCGCTTCTCTGGTGGCCGGGGCTGACGCTCGTCGGCGCGGCCCTCATGGGCATGATCCTGATGGGCGCCCTCGGAACCCTGGTTCGGTACCACGAGTCGTTATCGCACCGCCTCCTGCCCGGCCTCAGCCTGGTCATGGTTCTGACGATTGTGTATCTAGCCTATCCCGTGTAAAGTGTCAAGAAGAAAGCCTCGTCAATGGAGCGTTGTATTCGGGTTCTGATTGTTGATGATCTGGAGCGACCGCGTGAGGGTCTGCGAGCGCTGCTGGCAACCTATCCCCAGATCGAGGTGATCGGTGAAGCCGCCGATGGGCTGGCCGCCGCGCGCCTGGTCGAGACAGGCCATCCCGATGTCGTGCTGATGGATGTCCGCATGCTGGGTATGGATGGGATAGAGGCGACACAGCAAATTAAGAACCGCTGGCCGGCCGTGCGCGTGATCACGCTCACGATTTACGGCGAGCGGCGCGCTGATGCTCTGGCGGCAGGCAGCGATGCCTTTCTGCTGAAAGGATGTCCGAGCGACGAACTGCTCACGGCTATTCTGGCGTGAACCAACCAGAAAGATAGTCGTAAAACTGGATAGACACGTACGAAAGGACAGGTCTAGCGCCTGTCCTTTTTGCTTGCCATAGACTGGCCGGCGGCACGACGCGCACGCGGAACAGCGGTGATATACTGGGGGCAGTCTAGAGCTTAAAACAACCCAACGGAGTTAGCTATGACACCCTCGTCTCGTACTGCCCTGATCACCGGCGCCTCTCGTGGCCTCGGCCTCGCCCTGGCCCGCGCCCTCGCCGAGCGCGGCTGGACTCTTATCCTGGATGCGCGGGGGGCCGACGCCCTCCAGGCCGTGCAGGCCGACCTCTCGCGCTGGACCAGCGTGACAGCCCTGGTGGGCGACATCAGCGAGCCGGCGCACCGCCGCGCCCTCGCTATCGCCGCACGGGCGGCCGGTGGCCTGGACGCCATCGTCAACAACGCGGGTATCCTCGGCCCTAGCCCCCAGCCCACGCTACTTGACTACCCGCTGGATAGCCTGGAGCAAGTCTATCGCGTCAATGTGGTGGCCCAACTCGGTGTGATTCAGGCCGTCCAGGCCAGCCTGAAGCCCGACGCGCGGATTCTCAACGTCACCAGTGACGCCGGCGTCGAAGCCTATGAGGGGTGGGGCGGCTACGGCTCCAGCAAGGCCGCCCTGGAACAGCTATCGGCCATCCTGGCCGTCGAGAACCCGCAGTGGCGCGTGTACTGGGTGGACCCGGGCGACATGCGAACGGCCATGCACCAGGCTGCTTTCCCCGGCGAGGACATCAGCGACCGCCCGTTGCCTGAGGTGAGCGTGCCAGGCTTCATCGAGTTGCTCGAAGGCGACTTGCCCAGTGGCCGCTATCGGGCGCAGGCCCTCGCGCCGGCGCTGGCCTAGGAGGTGGAGTATGGTACCTCAGACCCTGCTGACCAAAGACTGGGCTGTCCAGCCCATTGTGGACCCGGCGCTGCCGCTGGGGCGCGCCCTGGACTTCGAGTTGCCCGCCCATCTGAGCGCGAGTGAGCCGCCGGAAGCGCGCGGTCTGGCGCGGGATGAGGTGCGGCTGATGGTGTCGTATCGGTCGAGTGACGCGGTGCATCATACCCAGTTCCGCCAGATGGGGGACTATCTGACGCCCGGCGATGTCCTGGTCATCAATACCAGCGGCACCCTCAACGCGGCGTTGAACGCGGTCCGCGAGGACGGCGCGGCGGTTGAACTGCACCTGTCTACGCGGCTGCCCGGCGGCCTGTGGGTGGTCGAGGTACGCCAGCCGGTCGGGCACTCGACGCAGCCCTTCTTCCACGCTCGCGCTGGCGAGACGCTGCGCCTGCCCGGCGGGGCCAGCGCCACGTTGCACACGCCGTATCGGTCAGCGGACCTAACCCCCCGGCCCCCTTCCCTAGAAAGGAAGGGGGAGGGTAGGAGCGAGGCGGCGGCCACCCTCCAGGCGGCGTATCGGGCCGCGAACCTACCCCCCCAACCCCCTTCCCTACGAGGGAAGGGGGAGGGTAGGAGCGAGGTCACATCGCCCTTCCCCCCTCCCTTTATAGGGGAGGGGCAGGGGGAGGGGTCCGCGACGCGCACACGCCTGTGGCTGGCGACGCTTGACCTGCCGCGGCCCCTGGAGCCTTACCTGGCCGAGTATGGCTTCCCCATCCGCTACAGCTACGTGCGGCAGGGCTGGCCATTGAGCTACTACCAGACGGTCTACGCCACCGAGCCGGGCAGCGCGGAGATGCCGTCGGCCGGGCGCGCCTTCACCGCCGAACTGATTACACGGCTGGTGGCCTACGGCGTCCAGGTTGTCCCGCTAATCCTGCATACGGGCGTCGCCAGCCTGGAGGAGCACGAGCCGCCCTACGAGGAATTCTATCGCGTGCCGTTGACGACGACGCAGGTGATCAACCAAGCGCGGGTGGCAGGCCGGCGGGTCATCGCCGTGGGTACGACGGTAGTGCGGGCGCTGGAAACCGTCACCGACGCCGAGGGAGTAACCCATCCAGGCGAAGGCTGGACGCGGCTGGTCATCACGCCGGAGCGCGGCGTGCGGGCGGCCAATGGGCTGCTGACCGGCCTGCATGAGCCGCGCGCGACGCACCTGGCGATGCTGGAGGCGCTAGCCGGGCTGAGCCATCTACAAGTCACTTATGCCGAGGCCCTGGTCGAGGGCTATCTGTGGCACGAGTTCGGAGACCTGCACCTGATGCTGCCCTAGCTGATGCTTTTGACTTCCATGCCTCGCCTCGCTATACTCCCCTTCAGAAAGTGGGGTGGGCGGAGGAAAGCAGGTGAGGCCATGGACATTCCACTGCATGTCCCAGGTGGACCCGAGTACACGCGCATGGCGGTCCGAGTCGCCGGCCTCACCGCCGAGTCGCGCTGCCTCAACCTGAGCATTGCGTACAACCTGGCTGGTGTCATTGTGGCGCGCACGGTCGGCTGCCAGGTGCTCGCCATCAGCCAGCACGTCGAGCGCCTGCGGATGGCGCGTGAGATTGCGGCGCAAGCCGGCGTGGACCATCTGGTGCGGTTCGAAATCCGCGATGCCCACCGCCTGGCTTTCCCCGTCAACAGTTTTGATTGCATCGTGGCGGAAGGCGGCGCGTTGCGCTGGCTGTTTGATAGTCCGGAGGCGGCCGTCGTTCACCTCCTCCCCTTTCTCGCGCCGGGCGGCGTCCTGGCGATGTCCGACTTCGTTTACACCCTCAGCCCACCCCCCGAACCGGTGCGTGAGCGTTTCCCCCACCTGTGGACCGAGCGTAAGTACACCAATATGCTAGAGGCCCATGGCCTGACGAACGAGTTTGTCTGCTGGGTGGCGCGGCGCGGCTGGCGGGCCTTCATCGCCACCAGTGGGGACGCGCGCGACTTTTGGGAGAGCCGTGAGGCGCGCAGCGGGCTGGCGTGTCTGTACGTGGTGGCGCGCAAGTGAACCAAGACCCCCTGGCCTATGTCGTCATTGTCCTGGTGGAGCCGCAAAGCGCGGACAATGTCGGCGCGACGCTCCGCGCCATGCGCACCATGGGTCTCACTCAATTGCGGCTGGTGCGGCCGGCCGACTTGGACTGGAGCCGCTTGCCCGTCATCGCTCACCGGACCCAGGGGCTGGTGGCGCGCGTGCGCGTCTTCGAGCGGCTGGACGAGGCCCTGGCCGATACGGTCTATGCCCTCGGTTGCACCGCCCGCCGCCGCTCGCTGGCCCTGCCGACGCTGACGCCAGCCGAGGCCGCGCCCGCCGCCCTGGCTCGCGCCCAGGTCGGTCCGGCCGCGTTCCTGTTTGGCCGCGAGGACGTAGGGCTGTCCAATGCCGACCTGGCCCACTGCCATGCTCTGCTCACCATCCCTACCGACCCGACGTACCCCTCGCTCAACCTGGCCCAGGCCGTCATGGTGGTCGCCTATGAGCTGCGGCTGGCGGCCCTCCCCACGACCACCTTCCCCGCGCCTGCCCCCTCCGCCTTGGCGACCGGCGCGGACACCGAAGCCCTGTTCGCCGCGCTGGACGAGACGATGCGCGCCGTAGACTATCTCATCCCCAGCCGTGCCGAGGCCACCGTCCGCGCCCTGCGCACTCTCCTCCTGCGGGCCGCACCGACGGCCGAGGAGGCTGCCCTCGTCACTGCCCTGCTGCGCGCCGTCGCCCGTCGCGCTGTTCGGTAAACATTTCTCCCCCTATTGTGCTCACCTCTTCACGTCGTTTTCCCCAAACCCCGGTATCATAGATAATGGCTGATAGTCTGGGGGCGCTCCCCAGTCCGCTTTTCATTTATCCAAACCGCTTCGGTTTTTTGCCTCACAAGGAGGTCAATCATGTCCGCGGCGACTGTCAAACCGACACCCGCGCCGATGCTGCCCCGCTTCCATTGGGCTGGCGCGCGGCCCGTTCCGCTGCTCGTGACCCTGCTACTCGGCATCGCCCTCTGGTTCGTGCCAGCCCCCGCTGGCGTGGAACCCAACGCCTGGCACCTGCTCGCCATCTTTGTGGCGACGATTGTGGGCATTATCGCTAAACCGCTGCCCATGGGCGCGGTCGCCATGCTTGGCATTGTCGCCACCGTCATCACCGGGACGCTCAACATCACCCAGGCGTTGAGCGGCTTCGGCAACAACACCATCTGGCTGATTGTGACCGCGTTCTTCGTCTCGCGCGGCTTCATCAAGACCGGCCTCGGCACGCGCATCGCCTATCTGTTTGTGGCGCTACTCGGCAAGAAGACGCTGGGTCTCGGCTACGGTCTCGTCGCCACCGACCTCGTGCTGGCGCCCGCCATCCCCAGTAACACGGCCCGCGCCGGCGGCGTCGTCTTCCCGATCCTCAAGGCCGTGTCGAAGGCCTACGGCAGCGAGCCGGACGACGGCACCAGCCGCAAGATTGGCGCGTTCCTGACCAAGGCCGCCTTCCAGGGCACGGTCATCACCAGCGCCATGTTCCTGACGGCCATGGCCGCCAACCCGCTGGCCGCCAAACTGGCTGGCGACATGAAGATCACCATCACCTGGGGTTCCTGGGCGCTGGCCGCCCTCGTGCCCGGCATTGTGAGCCTGCTCGCCATCCCCTATCTCCTCTACAAGATCTATCCGCCTGAGATCAAGGAAACGCCGGCCGCCGCTCAACTCGCCAAGGACAAGCTGGCCGAGATGGGCAAGATGAAGGTCGAAGAGTGGATGATGCTGGGCGTGTTCGTCCTGCTGCTGGTCCTGTGGATTTTCGCCCCGCAGCTCGGCAACCTGGACGCGACCGTGGCCGCCCTGACGGGCCTGGGTGTGCTGCTCTTGATGGGCGTGCTGACCTGGGACGATATCCGCAAGGAAGAGGGCGCGTGGGACACGCTGGTCTGGTTCTCCGCCCTGGTGATGATGGCGACGATGCTCAACACGCTGGGCTTCATTCCGTGGTTCAGCAAGTCCGTCGGCGGCATGGTGACAGGGGTCAACTGGGTGTGGGCGTTCCTGGCGCTGAGCCTGGTCTACTTCTACAGCCACTACCTGTTCGCCAGCAACACCGCCCACGTCAGCTCGATGTACGCCGCGTTCCTGGCCGTCGCCGTGGCCGTAGGCACCCCCCCCCTGCTGGCCGCGCTGGTGCTGGCCTTCTTCAGCAACCTGTTCAGCAGCATGACCCACTACGGCACCGGTCCCGCGCCGGTCCTGTTCGGGTCGGGCTATGTGCCGCTGGGGACGTGGTGGAGGCTCGGCTTCGTCGTCAGCCTGGTCAACATTGTGATCTGGCTCGGCGTCGGCGGGCTGTGGTGGAAGGTGCTCGGTCTGTGGTAAACGCATGGGGCTAAGCCCTCGCGCTAGATAGGCAAAGCCCCAAGGGGGCTAAGAACCATCGCCCGTAGGGCTTCGCCTATGTAGTCCAGTGGCCCTGCCCCCCGAATGGAGGGTCAGCCCTGGGCGGCCCTAAGCGAACGACCTGGCAGGTTTCTAAAAACCTGTCAGGTCGTTTTGTTATGACTTGCACATTCGCCCGAAATGCGTAGAGTCAGCGTATCGCCGCTTCGAGGATGCCCCATGACCTCGCCCCGCGCCAGCCTGCTGGAGGCCATCGCCCGCCGCGTCGCCGACTATCGCCAGGGCGAGATTCCCCCCATGACCCCCGACCATGTGGACCGCTGGGTGTGCCAGTTCGCGCCCGCCGACCAGATCACCCTCTTAGAAGCAATGCGCGCCCTCCTGCAAGCCTACTATGTCTCGCGGGAGGACGCTCGCTATTTTCTGGCCGGCTTGTTGAGCCATCCCGCCATCTTTGGCCCCGACGTTCACGCGGGCTTACAAGAAACCCGTTTCCTCCAGAGTCAGCGCAAGGGTCAGAGCCAGGCCGACCTCCTGGTTCTGGTAGACGAGATTCTCCAGGCCGAGCACGGCCTGCGCCTGGCCGAGTGCGGCGCGCGGCCCAGGGCCTATGTCTACCTGGACGATTGCCTGTTTAGCGGCGAGACGGCTCTCCAGGACCTGAAGGACGCCATGCGCGGCGTCGCGCCCCGAACGACGCTGCACCTTGTCGTCATCGCCGCTTACTGGCGCGGCCTGGACCGCTTGCGCAGTGAGTTGCATCAGTTGGCAGGTAATGCCCATCTGACGGTCAAATACTGGCGCGCCCACGAGTTCTATGACGTGCCCGATGTCCCGACGCGCTATGACGCGCTGTGGCCGCGACCCTCCGCCGCCGATGGGACGGTGCAGGCTTATCTCAAGACCCTGCGTGGCGGGCGGCGGCCGCGCGACCTGTTCCGTCCCGACGGCGTGCCGTTCGAGGATACCCTGTTCTCCTCGGCCACGGCGCGGGATGTGGTCGAGCGAGCCTTCGTCCAGGCCGGGGCCAGGCTCGTGCTGCAATCCAAAGTCCCCAATCCCTACCAGCGCCCGCTGGGCTACGAGAAGGCGCCGACGCTGGGGTTTGGCGCGTTCTTCGTGACCTACCGCAACTGTCCCAATAACTGCCCGCTGGCGCTGTGGTGGGGCGTCGCCAACCGCTGGTATCCACTCTTTCCGAGGAAGATCAACGCGGAAGACGCCGAGGATGGATGAAAGTGTGGCTGGACTGCTGGAGTTGAAGGTCTACCAACGGCAGGCATGCGCCGTCTTCTACAAGACGACCGACGTCTTTGGCGGCCTGTCCAATATGGCGGGCGGCTACCCCTTGACCGTGGACGGCATCCCCATTCGGACCAGCGAGGCGCTCTACCAGGCCTGCCGCTACCCACACCGCCCCGACATCCAGCGCGATATCCTGGCCCAGGCCAGCCCCATCGCCGCCAAGATGAAGAGCAAGCACGCCTATCCCCTGACGCGCCCCGACTGGGAGGTGGTGCGCGTGCCGATCATGGCCTGGTGTCTGCGGCTCAAACTGGCCCAGCACTGGGGGCGGTTCAGCGAGCTCCTGCTGGCGACGGGTCGGCTGCCGATTGTCGAAGCCTCGTTCCGCGACCGCTTCTGGGGGGCCGTGGCGGTGGACGCGGAGCAACTGGTGGGGGCGAATGTGCTGGGGTGCCTGCTGACCGCGCTGCGTGACCGGCTGCGCCAGGGCGACCGCGACGCGCTCCGCGAGGTAGCGCCGCCGGGCATCCCGGACCTGTGCTTGCTGGGGCGAAGGGTGGGGGAGTAGGAACTGAAGTGAACCACGGAGACACAGAGGGCACGGAGACATCATAGTATTCTCCTGTGGATGCCGTCTTTCAGGACGGGAACATTGAAGTTGATGAGCAGTCCGAGTCTCCAGCGTCCGAGCTTCAAATA
>JAHCIP010000171.1 GCA_026129165.1 Anaerolineae bacterium | reverse complement strand
CTCCAGCAGTCTTCGGTAGACCGTCCTATCACAAGGAGTTTGCCATGACCGTTCACTGCCGCACGGCCCTGCTCCGCCCCCTCCTGTTACCCCTCGTCATCCTTCTGGCCCTCGCCCTCTCGGCCTCGTCGCCGCTGGCGCTGGCCGACCATACCCCGACACCGACCAGTGTCGCTGTCGCGGGCAGCCTTCAGAGCGAATTGGGCTGTCCGGGCGACTGGCAGCCTGACTGCCGGACTACCTGGCTGACCTACGACGACGCCGACCAGGTCTGGCAGGGTGCGTGGGACGTGCCCGCCGGAAGCTGGGAGTACAAAGCCGCCCTCAATGGCGGCTGGGACGAAAACTACGGCCAGAACGCCACGCCCGGCGGGACCAATATCCCGCTGACCCTCGATGCCGCGAGCCGCGTCAAGTTCTATTATAGTCATACGACCCACTGGATCACAGACAACAAGAGCAAGGTGATTGCCACCGTTCCTGGCAGCTTCCAGAGCGAACTGGGCTGTCCGGGCGACTGGCAGCCCGACTGCCTGCGCTCGTGGCTCCAGGACCCCGACGGCGACGGGACGTATACCTTCTCGACCACGGCTCTGCCAGCCGGTAACTACGAAGCTAAAGTTGCCATCAACGAGGGTTGGGATGAGAACTATGGCGAGGGCGGCGCGCCTGGCGGCTCCAATATTGCTTTCACCGTTCCCACCAACAACAAGGAGATCTTCTTCAGTTACAACGCCATGACCCACGTGCTCACCATCTCCGTCGCGGGCGCGCCCCGTGGCAATATCAACCAGGCGCGGGCGTACTGGGTAGACTTCGATACGATTGCGTGGCAGGTTCCCAACCCAGCCACCACCAGCGTCAAACTGTACTATGACCCCAACGGCGGGCTGGCCCTGACCCCAGACGGCGTGACGGGCGGCCAGTCCATCACGCTGCGCTACGACCCGGCCGGCCTAAGCCAGGCCGTGCGCGACAAGTTCCCGCATCTTGCTAATCTGCCGGCGTTTAAGATTCCCGGCATCGTCCGCGAACTGGCCGCCGCTATCCTCAAGGGCCAGCTGGCCGTTGCGGCGGTGGACAACGCGGGCAACCCCGTGGACGCCACCTCGCTCCAGATACCAGGGGTGCTCGACACCCTGTACACCTATAGCGGCGACCTGGGCGTGGTTTACCAGGGCGCTGTCCCGACGCTCAGGCTGTGGGCGCCCACGGCCCGCTCGGTCAAGCTGCACGTCTACGACACCTCCACTTCGACGGGTGACAGCGTGGTCCCCATGACCCTCGACCCCAACACGGGCGTGTGGAGCGCGACGGGGACGGCGGGCTGGACGGGCAAGTACTATCTATACGAGGTGGAGGTCTTTGTGCGCGCGACGGGCCGCGTCGAGACCAACCTGGTCACCGATCCGTACTCGCTCAGCCTGTCGCTGGATAGCAAGCGCAGCCAGATCGTCAACCTGGCCGACGCGAGCCTGAAACCGCCAGCGTGGGATAATCTGCGCAAGCCGGCGCTGGAGCAGTTCGAGGACATCGTCCTCTACGAGTTGCACATCCGCGACTTCTCGGCCAATGACCCGACGGTCCCCGCCGCCTATCGCGGCACGTATAAAGCGTTCACGCTGCCGCAGTCCAACGGGATGCAGCACCTGGCGCGGCTGGCGCGGGCCGGGCTAACCCACGTCCACCTGTTGCCCGCCTTCGACATCGCCACGATTGAGGAGAACAAGGCGCTGCGCCAGGAACCTGACCCGGCCGTGCTGGCCTCGTACCCCCCCGACTCCGACCGCCAGCAGGCGACTATCGAGCCGTTCCGCGACACGGACGCGTTCAACTGGGGCTACGACCCGTACCACTACACCGTGCCGGAGGGCAGCTACTCGACCAACCCCGACGGAACGACGCGCATTGTCGAGTACCGTGAGATGGTCCAGGGGCTGAACCAGGCCGGGCTGCGGGTGGTCATGGACGTGGTGTATAACCACACCAACTCCAGCGGCCAGGCCGAGAAGTCGGTGCTGGACAAGGTGGTGCCGGGCTACTACCACCGCCTCAACGCGGCGGGCAACGTCGAGCGGAGCACGTGCTGCGAGAACACGGCCACCGAGCACACCATGATGGAGAAGCTCATGGTCGACTCGCTGGTCACCTGGGCCAAGGCGTACAAGGTGGACGGTTTCCGCTTCGACCTGATGGGCCACCATATGAAGCGCAACATCCTCCGCGTGCGGGAGGCGCTCAACGCCCTCACGCTGGCGCGGGATGGGGTGGATGGCTCGAAGATTTACCTCTACGGCGAGGGCTGGAACTTCGGGGAGGTGGCCGACAACGCGCGGGGCGTCAACGCGACGCAGTTGAACATGGCCGGGACGGGCATCGGCACGTTCAGCGACCGCTTGCGCGACGCCGTACGCGGCGGCGGCCCGTTCAGCGGCTTGCAGGACCAGGGCTTCGCCACCGGCCTGTTCTACGACCCCAACGGCACAGCCCAAGGCACGCCGACCGAGCAGCGCGACCGCCTGCTCTACTACAGCGACCTGGTACGGCTGGGGCTGGCCGGCAACCTGGCGAGCTACCAGATGACGGACGCGACCGGGGCGACGGTAACAGGCTCACAGATTCGCTATGGCGGCGATCCGGCCGGCTACGCCCTCGACCCCCAGGAGACCATCAGCTACATCGAGGCCCACGACAACGAGACGTGGTTTGATGCGGTCCAGTTGAAGGCTGCGCCGACGGATACGCTCGCCGACCGCGTGCGTATGGACCAGATGGGCCTGAGCCTGGTCATGCTCGGCCAGGGCATCCCCTTCTTCCAGGCGGGTCAGGACTTGCTGCGTTCCAAATCCATGGACCGCAACAGCTACAACTCGGGCGACTGGTTCAACCGTCTCGACTGGGCGTACACCTCTAACAACTGGGGGGTGGGGCTGCCGCCGGCTGGCGACAATCGCAGCGCATGGCCCATCATGCAGCCCCTATTGGCGAACCCGGTCCTCAAGCCGGCGCGCGCCGAGATCACGCAGACGACGCAGGTGTTCCAGGACTGGCTGCGGCTGCGCAAGAGTTCGCGGCTGTTCCGCCTGGGCAACGCCGCCGACATCCAGGCCCACGTTAAGTTCCTGAACACCGGCCCCAACCAGACGCCGGGCCTGGTCGTCATGCACCTGGACGACACGGTGGGGGCGGATATTGACCCACGCTACGAGCACATTGTCGTTCTCTTCAACGCCCAGGACGAGGCGACGACATTTACGGCGGCCCCGTTCGTGGGCCAGCCGATGAAGCTGCACCCCATCCTGGCGACGGGAGCCGACGCGGTGGTCAAGACGGCGCGCTACGACCAGGCGACGGGCGCGTTTACCATCCCCGCCCGCACCACCGCCGTCTTCGTCTCCGAGCCAGCCGCCGGCTTCACCTGCGACCCCAGCAACCCGTCGCACGTCTGCAACGGCCTGGTGGTCGTGCGGGCCTTCATTGACTTTGGCTGCGATGGTTTCTTCTCGCGCGGCTCCGACTGGCCGCTGGCCGGCGCGACGGTCACGGCCCGCCTGCCTGATGGCAGCGTCCGCACGGGCATTGCCGACGCCAACGGCAATATCCTGCTGAGTGGGGTCAACATGGTCACGGGCGAGACGCTGGAGATTGAGCTAACCGACACGCCGACGCCGACCTGGGTGCAACAGGCCGGCTTTGGCCTCCAGGCCTGCCCCAATTCGTCCAGTCGGGTGACGCTGACGGGGAGCAATTTCGGGCTGTTCCGTGTGGCCTTTGTGGACTTCCGCCAGGCACTCGCGGGTCGGTAGAGATTCGATACCCAGACCCTAAAGGTCTTGAAGACCTTTAGGGTCTCCTGGACAGGAGACTGCTATGCCGCAGGGTGACTTGATTACGACGGTGGAGGAGTTAAAAGGCTGGGTGGGGAAGGAGATGGGGGTCAGCGACTGGCTGGAGATCACGCAGGAACGGGTCAACCAGTTCGCCGACGCGACCGACGACCACCAGTTTATCCACGTGGACCCCCAGTTGGCGGCGCAGACGCCGTTTGGCGGAACCATCGCGCACGGCTTTCTGACGCTCTCGCTCATGGTCCCGCTGCAGGCCGCGCTAAAGGGGGTGCGGCTGGCGCTGCCCGTGCGCATGGGCGTCAACTACGGGCTGAACCGCGTGCGCTTCCCCGCGCCGGTGCGCGTCGGCAAGCGTGTCCGCCTGCGCTCGGTCCTCCAGGCGGTCGAGGAGGTGGGGGGCCAGGCAGTCCAGTTGACCTACCAGAACACGGTGGAAATCGAGGGTGAGGCCAAGCCGGCCTGTGTCGCCGAGTGGCTGGCGCGGCTGTATTTGTAGGGGCCAGGGACTAGGGGTTAGGGAATAAGGAGGAGGGAATATAGCGCGGATAGGCCCTCTTCCTAATCCCTAACCCCTCGCCTCTAACCCCTGGCCCCTGTTCACGGGCAGGGTGACAGGGTCTGGACTTGCTGGACGGCTTCGCGGGCCAGGACGCGCTCGTCGGGGTCGGACGCAAGGCCCTGCGGCGCGAAGGGGAGTGTGACGCGCACCCGCGTGTCCTTGCCGCCGCGCAAGGGCACGCTCAGCGTCTGACTGCCGCCATCGCCCGTCGCCACGACCTCGAAGTCGGTAGGGTAGGTCAGTCCGTTGACCTGGCAGACCTGGACATCGAGGGAGTAGACACCGTCGGTGCGCTGCACATCCCAGTTCACGTCCAGAGTCGGCAGGCCGGCCTGGTCCAGCCAGCGCTGGAAGAAGGGCGTTAGGTCCTGGCCGGACACCTCGTTGAATACGGCCTCGAACTCGGCGCGGCTGGCGGTCCGGTTCTTGTAGCGCTCGAAGTACAGCCGCAGGCCGTTGAAGAAGGCCTCGTCGCCGATCTGGCGGTGGAGCATGTGGGCGACCCAGGCGCCCTTCTGGTACGAGTCGGGTGCGAATAGCTCGCGCGGGGGTGGATTGCCCAATGGGTAATCGGTCTGGTGCTCCACCAGCCCGGTCTCGATGTCGTTCATCGCACTCGCCAGCGCCTCGGGCGGGTCGTTGCGGCGTTCCCAGAGCGTGGTAAAGTAGGTGGCGAAGCCCTCGTTGCGCCAGATGTCGGCCCACGAACTCAGGCTGACCAGGTCCCCAAACCACATGTGCGACATCTCGTGGACCAGCACGCCCTCGTTGAGCATCTGGTCGCTCAGTAGGACGATGGACTGGGTTTCCAGCGACGCGCCGCGCAGGCTGACCGTCGCATAGCCAAACTCGTCATAGGGGTACGGGCCGAGCTTCGCGCTGAACCAGTCCAGCGCGGCGCCTGTGTTGGCGAAGAGGCGTTCCAGGTCGGCGCGGCGGTTGGAGTAGACATAATGACGCAGGGGGATACCCTGGGGTGAACGGCCTTCCAGGCGGTCGTAGGGGGCGGCCATGACCGTCGCCAGGTAGGGGGCCATGGGCTGACGCATCTCCCAGGTGTATTGCACCCCGTCGGGCATGGCCTTCGTTTCGACGAGGACGCCGTTGGCGGCGACAATCAGGGGCGGCTGGACGGTGATCTCGAAGCGGAAGCGGGCCTTGTCCAGCGGGTGGTCGTTGGCGGGGAACCAGGCGCGCGCGCCGTCCGGCTCGCTGATGGCGAAAATGGTCCCGTCGCGCGGCACTTGCAAGCCGACCTCGGCGAACTGGACAAAGCGCGAGGGGATGGGGCGGATGGGGCCGCTGTAGTCTATCTTGAGCGTGAAGCGGTCGCCCTGGCGCAGGGGCTGCGGCAGGTTGAGCGTCAGCTTGTTGTCGCGGTAGGCGGTTTGAACGGCTGCCCCGTTGACCGTCACGCTCCGTAGCTCGAAGCCGTCCACCAGGTCCAGGCTCAGCTGGCCCAGGCGGTCCAGGGTACTGGTCGCTTCGATGATCGCGCTGCCGGCCAGCCGCCGCCCCGGCGCGTCGAGGGTCAATTGGAGCGTGTACTGCTCGACATCATAGCCGGTGTTTCCCAGTTCGGGACTCTTGGGGTCGCCCATGGACCGCCCGCCCGCCACGGCGCCGGGTGGGACGGGCAGACCTGGGTTCGGTGTGGCCTGCCCCGTCGCAACAGGGGGAGCTGTGGCCGTCGGCGGGCGCGGGGTTGCCGTGGGCGGCGCGGTCGTCGCGCTGGGGGCGCTCGTCGGGCTGGGCGCAAGCGTCGGGGCGACTGTCGCCGTCGGTGGCGGCAGCGTCGGCTGCGGCGTGGGCGTCGGCGGGGGCAGGAAGGGGTTCCACCCGCCGCACCCCGCCACCAGCCAACCCACACTCACTAACACAATCAACGTCCACCGCTTCATCGGTCGTCGGTCGTTGGTCGTCGGTCGTCGGTAATCCGTCATCAAGCCTTAATCCTCAATCCTCAATCCTTGATCCCTATTGCCTACTCCCTTCCCCTGTTTGACCCTCTTAGCCCTCCCCGGTATACTTGGGCCATCGCAGCGCAGGAGGAGGCGTCGTGGCTCAGGCAACCCAAGAGAGCGAAGAAGGCCCGTTGGAGAAGGTCTTCTTTGAGAGTGATGTGCGCCGCAAACTCCAGATCGCCAGGGACGTGGGCTGGGCCATCGCCCGCCAGTCGCCCGAGGTCGCCGCCTCTGACGCCGACGCCTTCCATCGCGGGTACGAGAAGGCGATTGAACTCCTGGGCCGCATGTTCCTGGGGCGCGCGGTGGATTTGAGCTAGGGGAACCGCCGATTAAAAATCGGGGCTATGGAGCCTTCGGCTGACCGTCCGCCTTCGCGGACGAGGTCTACGTCGGCGCAGGCCGACGTTCGGCGGTACGCCCAGCAGCCCCGAGTGCGAAGCCTCCTTTAGGGCTTCTAGTCGGAGGATATTTTACAATCCCTCTTCCGTCAGGTTCAGCACCCGCCGCCGCAGGATGTCCAGGGCCGTGTTGGTGGACCAGGACATGGCGACATCGGACACGCCGCCGAAGCGGAGGGCACGGGTCAACTCGCCCTGGGCGTCGGCCAGCGCGATATAGGTCGCGCCAGGATTGTCGCTGTAGGGGTCGAGGGCTTCCAGGGGGCTGACAATCGCCAGGCCGATATCGGTCTGATTGAGGCGTCGGACATAGTGCGCCGCGCGGAGGGCGCTGGCCTCGCTGACCAGCGTGTCGCCCTCGCCGACGCCGCCGACACGCCGCAGCACGTCCGGCGTCATGGCGACGATACTCTCTTTGACGACCGCGACGCCTTGCTGGGCGCTGGCCTGCGCCAGGCGTTGCGCCACCCGCCCGCCGGTGTTGGTTTCCACCAGCGCCAGGCTCACGCCCGCCTGAACCAGGGCGCGGGTAATCACACCCTCCAGGGTCTCCTGGTCGAGACCGAAGATGTACGAGCCGAGACGCTCGCGGATGCGGGTTTCCATCGCGTCGAGCATGGCATTGGCCTCGGCCTCGCTGCCGGCGCGGGCGGTGATCCGCACGTCTACCTGGCCGGCGTGGGCGGCTAGCCCCACGGTGGGGTTGGTCTCCTTTTCCAGGTCGCCAATGTGCTGGTCCACCCGGCTCTCGCCCAGGTTGACGACGCGCAGAATGCGGCTCTTGATCAGGTCGGTCAGGCCCAATTTTTCGCGCAGCAGCGGAATGACCGCGTGGGTCATCTGGTGCTTGAGTTCGCGGGGGACGCCGGGCAGGGTGATGACATAGCGGGTCTTGCCGCCGCGTTCGACCGGGACGGCGAAGCAGGGCGCGGTGCCGACCGGGTTGGGAATGGGAATCGCCCCGGCCGGGATATAGGCCTGACGGCGGTTGTTGTCCGACATGACCGTCCCGCGCCGGCGGAAGAAGGCGGCCACGTCGGTGTATAGCGTCTCGCTGAAGACCAACTCGCGGCCCGTGGCGCGGGCGACGGCCTCGCGCGTTACGTCGTCCACCGTTGGCCCCAGGCCGCCCGAAGTGATGACCACATCCACGCGGTCGAGCGCGTCGGAGATGGCGGCGGCGATACGGGCCTCGTTGTCGCCGACGGTCACTTTGCGGAAGAGGTTCAGGCCGTTGGCGGCCAGTTGTTGCGCCAGCCACGAGGCGTTGGTGTCGGTGATTTGACCCAGGAGCAGCTCGGTTCCGATGGTGATGATTTCGGCGTCCACGGTGACCTCATAAGATTGATGACTGATGATTGATGACTGATTATAGCATACTCGCCCCCCTAATCTCCAATCCTTAGTCATCAGTCTCAGTCATCCGTCATTCGTCATTTGTCATTTCCACACTGCCTATCTCTTCCCATAAGGAGTGCCTGTGACAGAACGTGTTGGCTTTATCGGGCTGGGGATCATGGGCCTGCCCATGGCCGGCAATATCCTCAAGGCGGGCTTCCCCGTCACGGTTTGGAACCGCACCGCGTCGCGGGCCGAGCCGCTGGCCCAGGCGGGCGCGCAGGTCGCCGCCTCGCCGCGTGAGGTGGCGGCGCAGTCGGACATCATCATTACCATGGTCACGGCGTCGGAGGATGTGCGCCAGGTGACGCTGGGCGAGGACGGCGTCATTCACGGCGCGCAGCGCGGCGCGGTGGTGGTGGATATGAGCACCATCTCGCCGCAAGTGACGCGCGAGATCGCCGAGGCGCTCCAGGCCCAGGGCATCGCCATGCTCGACGCGCCGGTGAGCGGCGGCGATGTGGGCGCGCGCAACGCGACGTTGTCCATCATGGTCGGCGGCGACGCGGCGGTGGTCGAGCGTGTGCGCCCCGTGTTCGAGGCGATGGGCAAGAAGATTACCCATATTGGACCGAACGGCGCCGGCCAGACGTGCAAGCTGGTCAACCAGATTCTCGTCGTCGGCAACAATATGGCGATGGCCGAGGCGTTGACCTTCGCCACGCGAGCGGGGGTGGATGTAGGCCGCGTGCTGGAGGCGGTCAGCGGCGGCGCGGCCGGCTCGTGGCAGTTGAGCAACCTGGGGCCGCGCATCCTCAAGCGTGACTTCGCGCCTGGCTTCTCCATCCGCAACCAGCAGAAGGACTTGCGACTGGCGATGGAAGCGGCCGACCAGATGCGGCTGCCTCTGTTAGGGACAAGTATGATCCACAGTCTGTTCCGTGTGCTGGAAGCCGACGGACGGGCCGACGAGGGGACGCAGGCGTTGGTCAAGGCGCTGGAGAAGTTGACCGGCGTGACGGTGGAGGGCTAGAAACACTTTACCACGCTCGGTGGTGGACTTGTCACCCCACGGCGGGGAATGTGGATTACAATGGGAGTTACGCACTGGCTATAGACTGATCCACGGGTCGGGCGAGAGCGGCGCGCTGCTTCGTATGGCCTCTAATATAGGGTCATGGGGTGAAATATATAGGTTCTCCCGGATGCCTGTATCCATAGCGCCGGCTATGATGTTGAACACAATCCGGCCGCGCCGTTCTCGCCCACCCTCGGTTCGGCATTAAGGAGAGCGAAGCGAAGCGCCTACCGGGTTGCTCAGGCCCGTTAAGCGCCTGCCTCGCTCTCAGAAAGGGAGAACACAGCGCAGGAAGGGGACGCCTCAAGCCATAGCCAGGCGGCCGAGAGTCGCGTCGCGGCCAGCCGCTCGCCGTAGGCCGCGCTTGCCCAGGTCCAAGAGACGGTAGACCTGCTGCGTGGTCACGTCGGGCTGGCGGGTCTGGAGCGCCGCCCGAATGGAGGCGACCGATTGGCCGTAGCCGTGACGCCGCAGCAGCGCCTCGCGTTGGAGCGGGTTGTCGAGGGCGGCCAGGAGCGCGCGCACGGTCTGGCGGGCGGCCTCGGCGTCCAGCGCGGGTTCGGCTTCAGCCGGCGTGGACGGTTCCCAGCCCCAGGGGGTGTCCAGGGGCACCGTCTGGAGACGACGCCGCAGCAGGGTGATGACGCCGGTGCGGATCGTCAGGCGGACATAGCGCACGAACGCGGGCAGGGTCGTGACCCGGTAGGGCGGCTGGCCGAGGAGGAAGCGGTGTTCAAGGCGCTTGACCACTTCGTATTCCAGTTCGTCCTGGCGTGCCCATAGACGGGCGGGACAGACGCGCTCGATCACCGGGTCGCACAACCCGACGAGGGTGGCGAAGGCGGCCGGGTCACGCCGCGCGGCGCGGCGGACGACTTCCAGGGCGTGCGGCGCGTCATCGCCAGCGCCTAGTCCGAGCGTGCAGCGTCGTACTTGCTCGATGGCGCGGCGGGCCAGTTGGTCTAAGGTCAAGTAGGTGACGGCCGCCTCAAGGTGGTCTAGCATCCTGTCGCTCCGTCCGGTTTGGGTCAAGTCCTGCTCACAGTCTACCGCATCGGTGAGCATTTGTGAATGGGTGAACGGGTGCACATTATGATGCACAGGTCCTACAGGGGCCTGTGCCAGTCATGACGTCAAGTATGCCAGGGGTGGGTGTGGTATGCTAATAGATTATCCCTTTTTTGGCGCCTGGGTGCGCGCGCTGCGCGAGGCGCGGGACCTGACGCTTGAAGCGTTGGCAAACGCCATTGGCTATGCCCCGACAACGCTCCGCCAGGTCGAGTCGGGGTTGCGGACGCCCTCCGAGGCGGTCGCGGAGGCGCTGGCGAAATACCTGCTCGACGCGGCCGACCGGCCAGCGTTTCTGGCGCGGGCGGAGGAAGCCCGCCGCCTGGCAACCGGCCGATCCACCGCCCCGAGGACGCCAGACGGCCCCAGGGTCCCCTCGGCCCCGGTCGAGGACCGCCTGCCCGCCGCTCCACCCCGCCCGCCCCATCTTCCCCCAGCGCCCTATTTGACGCCGCCGCGACCGCCCCAGGACATCCTGGGCCGTGAGACTGAGGTGACAGCTATCCGCCAGCTACTCTGCTTGAACAGCCCGGACGTCCACGAGGTCGCGCCGCTGGCCCTGATCGGAACCGGCGGCATCGGCAAGACGACGCTGGCGATTGCGGTCGGCCGGCTGCCCGGTATCCGCGAGCGGTTCCCCGACGGCGTGCTGTGGATCCAACTCGGCCCTAAGCCAACGTTGCGCAACCTGTTGGATGCCTGGGGCCGCGCGCTGGACGTGAACGTGCTGGCCGAGCCAGACGAGGCCGCCGCCGCCGACCGCCTGCGGAGCGCCCTCTTTGACCGCCGCGCCCTGCTCATCGTGGACGATGTGTGGGACGCGGCGCACGCCCAGTGGTTCAACCTGGCCGGCCCCGACGGCCGCTGGCTCGTCACCACGCGCGATAGCGCCATTGCCTACGCCGTGGCGACGCCTGAACGAACCCTGCGGGTGGGCGCCCTGGCCCCCGAAGCCGCGCTGTCTCTGCTGCGCCACCTCGCGCCCCAGGCGGTCGCCGGCCGCGAGGCCGCCGCCCATCGGCTGTGCGAGCGCCTGGGCTACCTGCCTCTGGCGCTGACGCTGGCCGGGCGACAACTCGCCCTCGACGCGGAAGTGCCCGGCCGACTGGAGCGCCGCCTGGCCGAGTTGGAGACGGACCCGCTGGCCCGGCTCAAGCTGGCGCAGCCGGAGGGGCGGCCGGGGCTGGCCGAGGACCGGCCCGCCTCCCTGGCGGCCATCCTGGGCCTGAGCCTGACCCGGCTCGACGCCGTGGATCAGGAGCGTTTCGCGGCTCTGTCTGTCTTTGGTGGGGAGCCAGCCGACTGGGCCGTGGCGGCGGCGGCGGGCATGTGGGGCTGCGGCGTGGAGGAGGCCGAACCGACCGTCATGCGGCTCGTCCAGCGCGGCCTGGTGGAGCGGCGCGGCGACCGCTACGCCCTGCACACCCTGTTGGCCGCCTATGCCGAGGCGCTCGCCAGGAAGCTGAACTTATGAGCCGCCTGCGTGACCGCCATGCTCGCCTCTATCTCGACCAGGCGCTGGCCCACGCCGGCGATGGCCCCTGGTTCGAGCGCGAGTGGGCGCAGTTCCAGCGCGCCTGGGATTGGGTGGGCGGCGGCCAGCCCGACCTGACCCTCGTCGTCGCCTTTGTCCGCGCCGTCACGCCCTTCCTGGGACGCGCCGGCCACCTGGCCGAAATGCGCGACTGGAACAAGGCCGCGCTGGCGGCGGCGCGCCGCCTGGACGACACGGCCGGCCAGTTGGCGGGCCTCGACGGGCTGGGCAATGCCGCCCGGCTGGGCGGTGACCTGGACGACGCGGCGGCGTGGTACAGCCAGGCGCTTGACCTGGCGCGGGCCGTGGGCGACCGCCCCGCCGAGGCGCTGGCCGTCAACAACCTGGCGCGCGTCTACCTCGGCCGTGGGGAGTACGCCCGTGCCCGTGAGGGTTTCGAGGCGGCCCTGGCGCTGTTTCGGCAGATGGGCGACCAGCACGCCGAAGCCTACTGCCTGACTAATTTAGGGTTCACGCTCAACCAGATGGGCCAGGCTGAGGCGGCGGTGGCTTACCTGGAGGCGGCGCTGCCTCTTTTTCGCGCCGTGGGCGACCGGCGCAACGAGGCGGGCGCTCTCAACAACCTGGGTATCAGCCAGCATGACCTGCTGGGCCGGCCGGTCGAAGCCATCGCCCACTGGCAGGCGGCCCTACCACTGTTTCGGGCGGTGGGGGATCGGCATGAGGAGGGGCGCATCCTGATGAACCTGGGTATGGCCCACGTGACGCTCAGGGACTACCCTCTAGCGAT